>JAAWIS010000012.1 GCA_022796475.1 Lachnospiraceae bacterium
TGGCAGCGCAGACCAGATTGGGCTTAGGCTTTCCAAGTGTGTACAGAGTATAATGGGAACCAATCAGGAAGCTAGAATAGAGCATCGAACCGGAAGCCATGGGGATTATTATGGGGTAGTGCGCGGGGCTACAGCCGTAGGAACTCCTGGATTAATCTTAGAGCATTCCTTCCATACAAACCCACGGGCCACAGCATGGCTACTGGATGATAGCAATTTGGATACATTAGCACAAGCTGAAGCAGATGTTATTGCGGAATATTACGGCCTAAAGAAGGAAAAGAAATCCGGATGGCGCCATGAGGACGGAGGAGAGCGGTTCTATTTAGGTGATTCAGGCCAATATGTTAAAAACGATTGGTATCAATATGAAGGTAATTGGTATTGGTTTGATGGGGCTGGTCATATGGTAACTGATACCTGGTATCAATACAATGGAGCATGGTACTATTTAGGCCAAGACGGTGCTATGGTAAAAGGATTGCAGTCTGTAGATGGCAACTGGTATTACTTGGATCAGGCTGGCCGTATGGTTACGGATCCGGTATTGCTTATCCCAGACAAAGATGGAGCATTACAATATCCAGGATTAGTTATGTAAAAATAATGATACTAAATGTTTAATAGTAGGAGGCATACACGAAAGAGAAGAGTGAAAGTAAGGTCGCAGAAGAGGCGCTAGAGCTGCCTGAAAGGGAAAAGACATATAAAGTTACCTGTGGTACATTGAAAACCCGAAATGAGGCGTTGCAGAGGGTATCAGAGCTGGAAGTCCCGGCTGGAATTCCTTGAAAGTTCAGGTGAAAATCCATGCTTTGTATATTCGCAGAGGGGCAGGAACAAACTATCAGAAGAGGAACTTCACTGGAAAGGGAGTTTTCACTATTGTTGAAGAAGTTGACGGGCAGATTAACAGCAGCGGGAAGTGGGGGCTTTTGAAGTCCTATCAGAAGTACCGGAATGGTTTGATTTGCCTTTCTTTGGGTAATTCCGTGACCGAAAAAGTGTGATACTAATTTGTTACTAATTGGCACATATTTTTGAGGTTTTGAGCCGCTTTATATTTTAAACTTTTCTGAATTTATCGGTATTTCAGGGGGTTTGATATATTGAAAATTTATGGTATAATTTCAACAGAGATGGTACTGCGCCGAGGGGCAGCGAGTGTGCATTGCAAAAACGCAGTATTATTATTCGTAAAAATAACTGAAACCAGATATTCACTACACGAAACCGGAGCACCCTATATGAATATTGCACTTATTTTATCTGGCGGCACAGGAACCAGGCTGCAGTCTGACATCCCGAAACAATACATCCAAATAGGGAATCAGCCTGTTATTTCCTACTGCATCAAAACCTTATCCGCTCATGAGATGGTTGACGGGATTCATATTGTAGCAGAACCAGAATGGCAGGAATCCATCGGAAACTGGCTGAAAGAGGCAGATCCGGAAGGGAAATTGAAGGGTTTTTCTTCCCCTGGAAAAAACCGTCAGCTTTCAATTCTTAACGGCTTGAAGGATATCAAGTCTTATGCTCAAAAAGACGATTATTTATTGATCCATGACGCCGCAAGGCCGATGCTTTCTGCTAATCAAATCAGCGCCTGTTTAAGCCAGGTAAAGGGGCATGACGGCCTGATGCCTGTTCTTCCTATGAAAGATACGGTGTATATGAGCAAAGATGGGAAACAAATTTCCGGACTGCTTAACCGTAGTGAAATCTATGCAGGCCAGGCTCCGGAGGTATTCCAGCTTGGATCCTACTATGAGGCGAATGTCAGGCTGCTTCCAGATCGGATTTTAACCATCAATGGCTCTGCAGAACCGGCAGTACTTGCTGGCCTGGATATTATTATGATACCAGGAGAAGAAAGCAACTTTAAGATTACCACAAAAGCAGACCTGGAACGGTTTCAGAATCTGGTTGAAGAATCCAAATAAAGTCTTACACTTTTAAATCAGCGGGACAAACTGTCCGTTTACATAGTCATTTAAATCCGTTGGCGACAAGGTTACCTGCATCCCGCGCAGGCCAGCGCTTACCGTAATGGCATCGTAGAGCTGGGCTGTTTCTTCGATAAAGGTGGGGAATTTTTTCTTCATTCCGATAGGGGAACAGCCGCCCCGGATATAGCCTGTAATTGGAAGCATGTCTTTTACGTGGATCATTTCCACTTTTTTCTCACCGGCTGCCTTGGCAGCCTTTTTTAAATCTAATTCTTCATCAACTGGAATACAGCAGACCAGGTATCCGCCTTTACTGCTGCTGAGAACTAAGGTTTTGTACATGGTATCGTGATCCACCCCCATCAGATCAGCAGCATGGCTTCCGGAAAGATCGTTTTCATCTACCTCATAGGATCCAGGCTGATAGGGGATTTTGGCGGCATCCAGCAGCCGCATTACATTTGTTTTTTCCATTTGTTTCTTCCTTTCCAGGTTTCTCTCTCTTTATTCCTATATCCCCATGCCTCCATGCCCCGCTTAGGGCACCACTATGCCCCCGGCAGCCGCCGCACAACCACACGGAAAGACGAGTACCATTTTACAAAGAAATAATCCCCAGCACATTTGCAATAGAACTAACCAATATGATTCCAATACAGCCAACTGCCAGATATTTCATGAAAAAGTGATACAGTTTTTTCCGGCGAAAGGCAGAGGAGCGCTGGATTTCCTGATCCAGCTTTTCAAACCCTACTACACGGATAATTAAAATACAGGTAGCCAGTGCAGCCAGAGGCATCATAACAGAGTTGGTAAGAAAATCGAAAAAGTCTAAAAACTGCATACCAGAAATCGTTATAAAATCCCATACACCGTAACCCAGTGAAGAAGCTGTTCCGATTGCGGCCATTACGATTCCCATGATGACGCAGCATTTTGTACGGTTTAAATGCAGTTCATCTTCTAAAGTGGACACACTTGTTTCCATCAGTGAAATAGCGCTTGTGAGAGCAGCAAAGAAAAACATAAGGAAAAAGGCAATTCCTATCAAAGAACCCAGTCCCATACTGGCAAATATTTTTGGAAATGTGATGAAAGTAAGGGATGGCCCTGCTTTCAATGTGCTCATATCTCCGCCGGAGAAGGTAAAAACAGCCGGGATAACCATTAGGCCAGCTAAAAGGGCAATACCTGTGTCAAATAGTTCAACCTGTGTGGTAGACTTTTCAATATCCATATCTTTTCCTATATAGGAACCGTAAGTATAAAGCACCCCCATAGCTATGGACAAAGAATAGAACATTTGTCCCATGGCTGCTACAACCGTCATCCATGTAAAATCTTTAAAGTTTGGGATCAGGAAATACTTAACGCCTTCCCATGCTCCGGGACGGGTAATGGAGTAGACAGCTACAAAGGCAGCCAGAATTACCAGAAGAGGCATCATGATTTTTGATACACGCTCTACCCCATGTTTTACGCCTGCCAGTATAACTCCAAATACCAAAACCGCAAATAGGATAAACCAAAATTCAACATTGCCGGAAGATGCGATAAAATTGGAAAAATAGCCGTCCTCAGCAAGTATATTTGCACTTCCCCGCAGATATTCATACAAGTATTTCAGAACCCATCCGCCAATTACACTGTAATATGGGACAATCAGCATAGGAACCACGGCATTGATCCAGCCGCCCAGGTGAAAGGGAAGACTTTTCCCAAACGTATGAAATGCTCCCACCGGACTTTTCCTGGTCATACGGCCTAAAGCGGTTTCTGATACAATCAAGGCATAGCCGAAAGTAACCATTAAAAGCAGGTAAACCAGCAGGAACATACCGCCGCCATACTTTGCTGCCAGGTATGGGAAGCGCCAGATATTGCCTAGTCCCACAGCGGAACCGGCAACTGCCAGCACATATCCGATTCGGCCGGAAAAGGTTCCCCGTTTTCCTGCCCCTTCTTTTGAATGGTTATCTGATGTAAGGGTATTCATAATAATTCCTCCAAGCTCTTTTTCGTGGTATTTCTTCGGTATCTCCCTGGCTGCTGAAGGTATCATGTTCAAGGCAGACAGGAGGAGATTTCTGGTAATATGCATTGTTATAATGGTATAATAGATAGCAGAAAAAATCAATATTAAGATGACAGAAGTTCTGCAAATCCAATCATTTTGTTGAAATCCTCTTGAAATTATGATAAAATTTTTCTAATACACTGTCAGAAACATGGACACGCTCTAAGCCATAATATCAGGCTTAGAAGTTTCAAAAGATGATGGTAGGGAATGGAGGAAGAAAATGAAGTGGAAATACGTTTTGAAACGGCTTTTGATCGCAATTCCTACATTTTTAGGGATTACGGTGCTGGCGTATTTTATATTAAACCTTGCGCCGGGATCGCCGTTAGATGCACTTTTGGCAGATCCGGGCATTACGCCTGCTGAGTTGGAGCGGAAACGAGTTGCTTTGGGGCTTGATCAGCCGGTATGGGTTCAGTATATTCATTGGCTGGGGCTTTTGCTGAAAGGTGATATGGGCTTTTCTTACAGCACACAGCGTCCGGTTGCAGTGATGATTGGGGAGCGCCTTCCAGCCACATCCTGCCTTGCCGCAGCATCTATTATATTATCATTAATTGTTTCCATTCCATTAGGGATTTATGCGGCTTCAAAGCCAAATTCCCGTCGGGACTATATTTCCGGAGGGATTTCTCTGCTGATGATGGCTACCCCTAATTTTTTTGTAGGCTTGGTCTTTATCTACCTTTTTGCAATTGTCTTTCAGATTCTGCCCTCCGGAGGAATGTATGATTCGGCTGGAGTAAAGTCTGGCGCTGCCCTGATCCGGCATATGATTATGCCCTGTCTGGTGCTTTCCTTCCAGCAGATTGGAGGATGGGTCCGGCATATGCGCAGCAGTATGCTGGAAGTTATGCAGGAAGACTATATTCGGACTGCACGTTCTAAGGGATTGAAAAAATGGGCGGTTATTTACCATCATGGACTGAAAAATGCCTTGATTCCGGTTATCACTGTAGTCGGCATGTCGATTCCTTCCCTGGTAGGCGGCGCTGTGATAACAGAGCAGGTGTTTGGCTGGCCTGGGGTTGGCACTCTTATGGTGACAGCGATTAACGGCCGGGATTATCCGGTGATTATGGGAATTACAGTAATGATTGCGGTAGCTGTGCTTTTAGCAAATATTTTAACAGATGTGGCTTACGGCCTTTTAGACCCGCGGATCAGCTATAAATAGGAGTAGATACAAGATGAAGAAAAAGGAAAATGAAAGCTACATATCAGAAGTAATAAGCAAGCTGACAGAACACAAGATGGCTATGGCCGGTTTAGTGGTTATAGTTCTGGAAATCCTTTTGGTGGTGATTTTGCCGGTAGTGCTGGATCTGAATCCTTATGATTCAGATTATGCTGCTTTTTTTGCAGCTCCAAACGCCAGCCATATCCTTGGAACGGACGCTATCGGCCGGGATGTATTTGCCCGGCTGGTTTATGGAGGAAGAACCTCTTTGCTGGTGGGATTTTTTTCCACAATTATAAGCTGTGCAATCGGCGTTCCGTTAGGTTTGATTGCAGGATACTTCCGGGGAAAAGCAGAAATTGGGATTATGCGGGTGGCCGATGTATTTATGTCCTTTCCTTCAATTGTTCTGATTCTGGTGCTGGTAGCAGTAATCGGTCCCTCTATCTGGTCAGTAACCATGGTGATCGGTGTGCTTGGCTGGACCCAGTTTGCCCGGCTGATCTATGCAAATGTGCTGTCTGTTTCAGAGAAAGAATATGTAGAATCGGCAAAAGCAATTGGTACTTCAAACTTTGAAATTATCACCAAATATATCCTGCCCAATTCCTTTGCCCCGATTTTAATTGCCATTACGTTTCAGATGGCCAGTGCGATTTTAATGGAATCTTCCTTAAGCTTTCTGGGTATGGGGGTTCAGCCTCCCGGCGCAAGCTGGGGAAATATGCTTTACGATGCCCAGTCAATTACCGTGCTTTCAAAAAGGCTGTGGATTTGGATGCCTCCTGGTATTGCCCTGCTGGTTACCGTACTTAGCATTAATTTCCTTGGAGATGGGATTCGGGATGCATTGGATCCAAAGATTAAAATATAGAACAATAAAAACATGTTCCACACGCAATTGCCTGCTTTTTGGCCGCTGGATTTGCAGGCTGGCAGTAGTCTAATCGATCCATTCGATATCGTATTTTTAAAGAAGATACTGTTTCCTAACAAAAAGGGCGGACAAAAAAATGCAGTTGAATAGCAGTAAAATGAAGATGGATACAGGAGGGTAAGAATGAAAAAAAGTAAGTTAACAGTAATAACAGCCGTTTTTATCGCCGGAGCCATGGCTTTTGGGCTTTCTGGATGCGGCGGCAGCGGAAATTCTTCCAATACCGGAACTCAGGCAGCAGGAAGCGGCAGCGCCGGTGCAGACGCAGGCCAGTCAGCTCAGGCAGAAGGAGGCGCTAAAGAGGATTCCGGAGCAGCTTCCGGGGAAAAAGTGCTTACAGCGGCGGTTTCTACAGCATGGGATACGATGATGCCGTTAAATACCACCAGCAATTATACCCGTATGATTTGTGATCAGATTTACGATCGCTTAACTCAGTGCAAGGCAGACGGTTCCATTGAAGGACGTCTGGCCAAATCCTGGGAAACAAACGAGGATTCCACAGCAGTTACCTTTAAGCTTCATGAAAATGCAGTTTGGTCTGACGGAGAACCGGTAACAGCCGATGATGTGGTATTTAGTTATCAGATGTATTCGGATCCCAAGGTGGAAGCTAAGAGCCGTTACCATTTAGAATATATTGCTGGTGTGGATGATTCCGGAGCAGAGCTTTCAGAGGATTCCATAGAAGTAACGGCTGATGATGAACATACGGTAACGTTTCAATTAAAGAGCGCCATGTTTGCAGATACATTCCTTCAGGACATTGATACTGTATTTATTATTCCAAAACATATCTTTGAAGGGAAGACTGCAGAGGAGATTAACGCTCCTGACTTATGGGCAAAGCCGGTAGGTTCCGGTCCATTTATCTATGACAGTGAGATTAACGGAGAGCGGATGGAATTTGTGAAAAATCCAAATTACTATCTGGGAGTGCCAAAAATTGACCGTCTTGTGATCCGGGTTACCGATTCCGCAAGTATGCTGGCCGGACTGATTAATGGCGATTTGGATTTAATTGGATATGATTCCATTATCATTGATGACTGGGATATGGCAAAGGAGCAGGAGAACTTAGTTACTGTGTCAGTCCCTACAACTTCTTACTCAACACTGATTTTTAATACAGACAAGCCATATCTTGGCCAGGAAGTTCGCCAGGCTCTCAGCATGGCTATTAATCGCCAGGTGCTGGTTGACGCCTTGTTCCAGGGGGAAGGGGAAGCCATTATTACGCCGTTCTGCAGCTTAAGCCCATATTATAATGAAGCTGTGGAAGTGTGGTATGATCCGGATCAGGCAAAGAGCATGTTAGAAGCAGCAGGGTTCCCATTTGATCAAACGCTGGTTTTCTATATTTCTTCCGGAAGCAGCGTAACAGAGCGTATTGCAGCGCTGATTGTACAAGATCTTCAGAAAGTAGGCGTTAAAGTACAGATTGAACAGGTGGATTTCCCAACATTAATGAGCAATATGCTGGATGGTAAGCATGATATGGGAATTATTGGTTCTGGCGGGACGATGGATCCAAGTGAAAGCCGTGAGATGATTCATCCGGACAGCTCTGTAAACTTCTGCCAACTGAAAGATACGGAGTTAACAGACATTATTGATAAAGGAAATGCAGAATTAAGCTTTGAAGCGAGAAAGCCCTATTTTGATGAGTACCAGGTAATGATCAGAGAGCGTTCTCCCATGGCATATCTGTATACAAAGAATGTGCTGACTGCCTATAATAAGCGGGTAAGCGGCGTAGCGGTAGAGAACTTTAATTCTCTCAACTGGTCAAGCTGGAACTGGGATATTGAACAGTAAGAGAAGACTTGCATAAAATGTGCATCAGTAGCAGGCACATAACAGTACTGATAAAGAAAAAGAGGGGTAGGCTATGGATTCATTGCTGAAGGTAGATGGGCTGCAGGTTCAGTTTCAGACGAAAAAGGGAGTAAACACTTCTGTAGATGGTGTAAGCTTCTCCATAGGAAAGGGAGAAATTCTTGGGATTGTAGGAGAATCCGGCTGCGGGAAAAGTGTAACCAGTTTGTCAATTCTGCAGCTTTTAGGTACGAATGCACAGATTTCCCAGGGAAGTATCCAATTGGAAGGAAGGGAGCTTCTGGGGCTGTCAGAAGAGGAGCTGTGCAAAATCAGGGGAAATGAGATTGCAATGATTTTCCAGGATCCTATGACAGCATTGAATCCAACTCTGACCATTGGAGAGCAGTTAATTGAGCCATTGGTGATTCACCAGGGATATCGGAAGCAGGATGCCTGGAAGGAAGGCATAGAGGTTTTAAAGAAAGTTGGAATTGCAGCGCCTGAAAAGCGTATGAAGGAATATCCTCATCAGCTTTCCGGCGGTATGCGTCAAAGGGTTATGATTGCCATGGCAGTTTCCTGCGCACCGAAGCTTTTAATTGCCGACGAGCCTACCACTGCTTTGGATGTGACGATTCAGGCCCAGATTTTGGAATTAATGCTGGAGCTGCGTCAGAAGATGAATACTGCCATCATTTTAATTACCCATGATATGGGAGTGGTGGCAGAAACATCTGATAACATTTTAGTGCTGTATGCCGGAAAAGTTGTGGAATACGGGTCAGTGAAAGATATTTTTAATTCTCCGAAGCATCCTTATACCAAGGGGCTGCTAAGCTCGATTCCGCCTTTGGAAGAAGATCTGGAAGAATTGAGCACAATAGAAGGAACCGTACCGGCTCCCGGACAGATGCCGGCAGGCTGCCGGTTTGCCCCCAGGTGCCCGGATGCAGCAAAACAGTGCAGAGAAAAACAGCCGGAAATTTATCCGGCAGGCGGTGCGATGGTAAGCTGTTTTAAGTACATGGAGCAAAAAGGTGGTCAAGATGATGAGTGAGAATCCAAAAAGCGGGAATCCTGTTTTACTGGAAACTAAGGATTTGCGAAAATATTTTACCGGAAAAAGGGGATTATTGAATCGGAATCCTCCCGTAGTAAAGGCTGTAGATGATATCAGCCTTACCATCCGAAAAGGAGAAACTTTGGGACTGGTGGGGGAATCTGGCTGCGGAAAATCCACTTTGGGAAGGACAATCTTAAAACTGATTCCCATGACCTCCGGCCAGGTACTGTATGAAGGAAATGATATCGCTGCTTATAATAAGAAACAGATGTGGGAAATGCGCAAAAAAATGCAGATTATTTTCCAGGATCCCTACAGCTCCCTAAATCCGCGGATGACTGTATTTGATTTAGTCAGCGCGCCTCTTAAAGTTTATGGCATTGGAAGCAGAGAAGAGCAGAAGGAAATGGTAATTTCCATCTTAAATGAGGTAGGGCTTGACAAGCAGTATTTAAACCGTTTCCCTCATGAATTTTCCGGCGGTCAGCGCCAGAGAATCGGCATTGCCCGCGCCTTGATTTTAAATCCGGAATTTGTGGTATGTGATGAAGCGGTATCCGCCCTGGATGTTTCTGTTCGTGCTCAGGTCTTAAACCTGATGCAGAAAATGCAGAAAAAGAAAAATCTCACCTATCTGTTTATTTCTCACGATTTAAGTGTAGTGCGCCATGTAAGCGACCGGGTAGCAGTAATGTATCTGGGAAGCATTGTGGAGGTAGGCGGAAAGCAGGAATTGTATTCCGCACCGAAGCATCCGTATACTCAGGCGCTGCTTTCTGCAATTCCCATACCGGATGCCAATCGGAAGCGGAAGCGGATTATTCTGGAAGGAGATGTGCCAAATGCGTATAATCCTCCTTCTGGCTGTAAATTTCATACACGATGCCCCTATGCAAAGGAGCAGTGTAAAACAGAAGTTCCGGCCCTTCGGGAGGTGGGAGAGGCAGGCCATTTTGTTGCTTGCCATCAGGCAGGTTAAAAAAGAAAGGATTCTCCAAAAATGAAAGCATTTGTTTTACACGGAATCGGTGATTTCCGGTTCGAAACAGCTCCCATGCCAATTCTAAAAGAAGATGAGGTATTGGTATCAGTAAAAGCAGCAGGCATCTGCGGTTCCGATATTCCCAGGGTATACCGCACAGGGGCATACGCTTACCCATTAATTCCTGGCCATGAATTTTCCGGAGTGGTGGCAGAAACGGGTAAAAATACTGACAGCAGGTGGAAGGGGAAACGTGTGGGCATTTTCCCCCTGATTCCATGTGGAAGCTGTGTTCCCTGCCAAAAGGGTCAGTATGAAATGTGCCGCCATTACAGTTACTTAGGTTCCAGAAGAAACGGGGGATTTGCAGAATACGCGGCAGTTCCGGCTGCCAACCTGGTTGCTTTACCAGATAACGTAACTTTTGAAGAAGCTGCTATGCTGGAACCGATGGCAGTAGCGGCACATGCCATGCGAAGAATAGCAGGTTCCCTTCCGTCAAAATCCCAATCAGCAGAAGAGAATGAAAATACAGTAGCAGTTTGGGGGCAGGGAACCATAGGATTGCTGCTGATTGCGTTTCTTATGGAAGCCGGATTTTCGAATATATTGGCAATTGGGAATAAGGAGTTTCAGAAAGAGGCTGCTATTCATATGGGGCTTCAGCCAGACCGGTACTGTGACAGTAAGACCCAAGATGTGTCCAAGTGGATTATGGAGCAGACTAATGGACTTGGCGTGGATTTATTTTTTGAGTGTGTTGGAAAAAATGAAACAGCAGCTCAGGCGGTAGACAATGCAGCTCCCGGAGGAAAGATTATGCTGGTAGGCAATCCGTATTCAGATATGACGCTGGAAAAAGCGGTATATTGGAAAATTCTGCGAAACCAGCTAACAATAACAGGAACCTGGAATTCTTCTTATTCTTATCAAAAAGATTTGGCAGAAGATGACTGGGATTTTGTGCTGAAATGGCTTTCTGCAAGAAAAATTAATCCTCAGGCATTGATTACCCATCGATTTCCATTAAATGAATTAGAGCAGGGATTTCACATTATGCGGGATAAAAAAGAAGATTATGTGAAAATTATAGGATGCTTATAATTGCTTAAAATAATTTTAACAGAGGCGGTTGTCTATGAAAGAAGAATGCTTGATCTGCAGAGAACCTCTTGTGTATTCAGAAAACGATGAACGGATGGAGTGCATGATCTGCCATAAAAAGGAAAACAGTAAAACGAAATGTGTAAATGGACACTACGTTTGTAATGAATGTCATACAAAAGGTATGGATACGATTATTAGCCTTGGCTTGAAAGAATCATCGAAAAATCCAATTGTCTCATTTCATGACTTCTCAATCTTTGGAGAAAATTGGAAGAGTTGGAGGCCCCCGGTGCTGTAAAAGAAATTCCTTTTTATCCATCTTAACTGCCATAGAGTTTGTGGAGAAAAATTTTGGTGTTTCAATGGAAAGAACGGAAATTGTATGTAGCCATGCCTCTGAAAATAATCAATGCATTGGAAAAAGATGTCCGTTTTCGAAAGCAGCTAATTAATATGATAGCCCCCTTGACAATCGTATAGAGAAATGATAAATTGAATTGAAACCAGAAGCTGATGTATTTTTTAATGATATGCTCTTCATGTCCGCTGGAGGGCAGCAAGGTCAGAATACTTTTTTGACCGCAGATTATGATATCAATTTTAAGGAGGAAATCTATGGACAAATATTTATGTGAGCCCTGCGGCTATATTTACGATCCGGAAGCAGGTGATCCAGATAACGGCATTGCGCCAGGTACTGCATTTGAGAATATTCCAGATGACTGGGTATGCCCGGTCTGCGGTTTGGGGAAAGATGCTTTCGTAAAAGTATCTTAGAGCCTATTTGAGAAGTCTGCAGGTACAACAGAAACGATATAAAATTTTGTGATTTGGAAACAGGACTTTTGCGATATATTTACAAAAGCCCTGTTTTTGTGTAGAATAGTAAGAAGTGTAAAAGCACATACGGATACAAGAGAGGAGAATGGTGAGGTGGAGGATTTTGGATGGGAACAGCAGCGCCAGGCCAGGCGCATCGACAGAAAACATTTTTCAAGAATTGCCGTCGGTTTTGTGCTTTATGATATCTTAGGCGCTGGCCTGCAGTTTTTAGCAGTAGTGCTTCTTAGGCAAAGCGGGTGGGATTACGGGCCTTACCGGATTAGCTTAAGCTGGATCTTGAATTTTTCCTGTATGTATGTGATTGCCATGCCCCTGGCAGCGTTCTATTTTAAGGCAGTGCCTAAATTCGGCCAGGTACGGAATGAGCGGTGGGAATTTCGAGCCTGGCTGGTGGTGTTTTTCATTGGGCTGTCTATAGGATATTTCGGAAATATCATTGGCACAATTGTGACCAACTTTACCAGTTCCGCATCAATCGATTATGAAAATATGATGGATATGATTCTGGAAGGAAATACGTTTTTAATTTTTTTAAACGTAGTAGTAGGGGCGCCTGTTGTGGAAGAACTGTTATTCAGGAAGTTTTTAATTGACCGGACCATCGGATATGGGGAGAAACTTTCTGTATTTCTTTCAGGAACACTGTTTGGAATCATGCATGGGAATTTTCAGCAGTTTTTTTATGCCTTTGGCCTTGGCTGCCTGTTTGCCTATATTTACTGCAAAACTGGAAAAATTCAGAATACAATCTTTTTTCATATGTGGATAAACTTCTGCGGGAGCATTTTAGTGCCATTCCTGATGAAAGTTGTGTTTTCTGGTTTGGATTCTGATTTTTACGATTATGAAATTTTGCAGAATCTGCTAAGTAATCCATTTGCAGTTCTGGCAGTACTCTGTCTGCTGGGTTACGTTGTTTTCCAGCTTTTGTCAGCCATTGCGGGACTGATTTTGTTTTTTGTATTTAAACATTACATTTGTTTTTATCCGGGAATCCGAACAGCGCCAAGAGGAGAGCTGCTAAGAAGTGTAATTTTAAATCCCGGCATGGTGATTTTTCTCGGGTTCGGCATTTATCAGTTTTTTCTCTGACACTTGACAGAACCTGATTCTTATGCTAAATTAACAGATAGCTTAAAGATAGCTGAATGCGATGACAAGGAAGAGTAGCATTTACAGCGGCAGAATATGCCGTATACGGAAGAAACAGAGAGCTGCCGGTGGGTGCAAGGCAGTTTCGGAAGGAATGCGAACTGGCCTTTGAGCAGCGTGCTGAAACGAAATATGAAGTAAGCATAGCCGGTGTTCCGCCGTTATCGGAATTAAGAGCATATGGAAATGAAAGCAGAAATTAAGAGCAGATGTCATTTTCTATGAATCAGAGTGGTACCGCGTAAGAACAAAACCTTGCGTCTCTGGCCTGACAGCCGGGATGCAGGGTTTTTTGTTACTGTAACAGATCAGGGCCCCGTCGCCAAGCTGTGGGAAAACGGGGTGGCGAAGGGACATCTTCCATGCCCGTTTTCTGCACATCCCCCGGAGGGTTCACAGGAACCCCTTTCATTCATGGCGGTGCCCTAAGCGATGCATGAAGATTCATAGAAAAATGCATCCCATGAAACAAAAACGCTCTGCCGGCACAATCAAATATCAGGAGGAATTAATATGGCTGTACAGTACAACCACGCTGCCATTGAAAAGAAATGGCGGGAAAATTGGGAGAAGAATCCCATTAATGTAAATGATGGAAAGAAGGAAAAGTATTATTGTCTTGATATGTTCCCCTATCCTTCCGGCAGCGGCCTTCATGTAGGCCATTGGAGAGGGTATGTAATCTCTGATGTATGGAGCCGTTATCAGCTTTTAAGGGGAAAATATGTGATTCATCCCATGGGCTGGGATGCTTTTGGTCTTCCGGCTGAGAATTATGCAATTAAAATGGGAACTCATCCTGCAAAATCTACGGCTGAGAACGTAGCAAATATTAAAAAGCAGATCAACCAGATCGCTGCCATTTACGATTGGGATATGGAGGTAAATACTACGGATCCCGGCTTTTATAAATGGACTCAGTGGATCTTTGTCCAAATGTTTAAAAAGGGACTGGCTTACGAAAAGGAATTTCCTATTAACTGGTGCCCTTCCTGCAAAACCGGTCTTGCAAATGAAGAGGTTGTAAATGGATGCTGCGAGCGCTGCGGCACGGCTGTAACGAAAAAAAATCTGCGCCAGTGGATGTTAAAGATAACAGCATATGCAGAACGTCTGTTAAATGATTTAGATAAGCTGGATTGGCCGGAAAAAGTGAAAAAGATGCAGACTGACTGGATCGGGAAATCTTACGGCGCTGAAGTAGAATTCCCGGTAGAAGGGAAGGAAGAAACGATTACGGTTTATACTACTAGACCGGATACTCTTTACGGAGCTACTTTTATGGTTCTGGCTCCGGAACATAAACTGGCAAAAAGCCTGGCTACAGATGAAACCAGGGAGGAAGTGGAAAAGTACATTTTTGAATCGTCCATGCGTTCCAATGTAGACCGTATGCAGGCCAAAGAAAAAACAGGGGTTTTCACTGGCAGTTATGCCATTAATCCTCTGAACAATGCAAAAACCCCGATATGGCTGTCTGACTATGTACTGGCTGATTACGGCACAGGAGCGATTATGTGTGTTCCTGCCCATGATGACCGGGATTTTGAATTTGCAAAGAAATTTAACATTCCTATTATTCAGGTAATTGCAAAAGACGGAAAAGAAATTGAAAATATGACAGAAGCCTATACAGAGGCAAACGGTACTATGATTAATTCCGGGGAGTGGAACGGAATGGAATCTGCTGTATTAAAGAAAGAAGCCCCCGCCATGATTGAATCCCGGGGGATTGGCCGGAAGACGGTAAATTATAAGCTTAGGGACTGGGTATTTTCACGTCAGCGTTATTGGGGAGAACCGATTCCGATTATTCACTGTCCCAAATGCGGCTGTGTCCCCGTTCCAGAGGATCAGCTTCCATTAACCCTTCCAGAAGTAGAAAGCTACCAGCCTACCGGAACGGGGGAATCTCCGCTGGCAGCCATTGACGAATGGGTAAACTGCACATGTCCCGTATGTGGCGCGCCTTCTAAGCGGGAAACGAATACCATGCCTCAGTGGGCCGGCTCCTCCTGGTATTTCCTCCGCTATGTGGACAGCAAGAATGACAGACAGTTGGTTTCCAGGGAGAAAGCAGATCAGTATCTTCCGGTAGATATGTATATCGGCGGTGTGGAACATGCTGTACTGCATCTACTGTATTCCCGCTTTTACACGAAATTCCTCTGTGATATTGGGGCGATTGATTTTGACGAGCCTTTTACGAAACTGTTTAATCAGGGCATGATTACAGGAAAGAACGGCATTAAGATGAGCAAATCAAAAGGAAATGTAGTTTCTCCTGATGATCTGGTAAGGGATTACGGCTGTGATTCCTTACGGCTTTACGAGCTGTTTGTAGGCCCGCCGGAGCTGGACGCCGAGTGGGATGACCGGGGAATTGAAGGGGTATCCCGTTTCCTGAACCGGTTCTGGAATCTGGTAATGGACGGCAAAGATAAAAACGTGGCAGAAACAAAAGAGATGGTAAAGCTGCGTCATAAACTGGTCTACGATATTGAGCAGCGTTTTAATCAGTTCAGCTTAAATACGGTTATCTCTGGTTTTATGGAATATAATAATAAACTAATTGAGCTTTCTAAAAAGACAGGCGGAATTGATCACGAAACCTTAAAAACATTTGTGGTGCTGTTTGCACCCTTTGCTCCTCATATTGGGGAAGAATTGTGGCAGCAGTTAGGCGGACAGGGAAGCGTATTCCATACTTCCTGGCCGGAATTTGACGAGGAAGCGATGAAAGACGATGAGATTGAGATCGCTGTCCAGGTAAACGGAAAGACAAAAGCAGTGGTAAGCCTTCCAGCAGAGGTATCAAAGGAAGATGCCATTGCAGCAGGCAAAAAGGCAGTAGCCGATAAGCTGACCGGAACTGTGGTAAAGGAGATCTACGTTCCAGGAAGAATCATTAACATTGTGCAGAAATAAAAATAGTGTTTCGCTTTAAATCAGTGGGAAACCGGGGAGGGGGAAGCAATTGTTTCCATCCCTGGTTTTTTGCTTTATAGGAAATTGCGTCCTATAAAGCAAAAAACCTCCGGGGGATGAGCACTCCGCGCTTAAGGAAACTGTCTGCTGACGCAGACGCGCTCCGGCGCGAGAGTCCGGCAAGCCGGACTCTTTTTACTTTATAGGAAATTGCGTCCTATAAAGCAAAAACCCTCCGGGGGGATGAGCACTCCGCGCTTAAGGAAACTGTCTGCTGACGCAGACGCGCTCCGGCGCGAGAGTCCGGCAAGCCGGACTCTTTTTATACATGACTATTTACGTTTGACGTGACAGCTTTTTAGAAAGCAGGCGAAGGGTATCCAGCTTTTTTCGCTCACTGTCAGGCAGACTCTCTGTAAGGATTTCCGTAATGATTGAAGTTTCCTGATCTGTAAACTGTAAGCCTTTACTTTGTGCTTCTACGTTTAAATTTACAAATTCCCCAAGCAACTGTCCCTTCGGAGTTTTAGCCAGACGGTTTGAAAATAAAATCAGCAGATCCAGTTTCCTGGGATCCATATTCTTTAAGCGGGCGTCGTTTTTCCATGATTGTTCCATATCCAGTGAGCTCCTTTCTTTGTCTATGTAAATGCCTGCATTGCCTGCATCATAAGCTGGATATTATCCAGCCTGGCCTGCTGCTCTGGAGAGAGGATGCCCCGAAGCTTTTCCAGCATAACAGAAGAAGAGGGCGGCTCTGGAGAAGAAATTGGCGACGGTGTGGGCACAGGCGCTGTTTCCTGGTAATTTCTTCGGATTTGAAAACCCTGCATAATATTGATAATCACATCCAGTAAATCCTGTTCCTGGCTGGTTCCGTAAGGCTTCATGGCGTTTAGCATTTCAATGGGCGATGCTTTATCCTGCTCAATGGAGCAGATTCCCATTTCCCCTTCATGGCCTTCCCGAAACAGTTCCACAGTGCGCATCAGCTCATTTCCTTTTACTAAAAGAGATAAAAAACGCTGTTGAGAAATCTGCATATAAGGAAGGGCTGCTTTGATCATCTGAAGATGATGATCCCCAATTAGGTAATCAAGGTCTGTAAGCTTGAATTCGTCTTTTTCCATCTATTATCATCCCAATCTTTCTTTGGTCTTATATATATGACCCGTGTACAGGATTTATTCCGCTGCATAGTATATTTTAGAAGGAGGTTTTTAAAATGATTTATGGAAAACTTGTAATTGACGGCAATGCCGTTTATGAAATAGATGAGAATTGTTTGGAAAAGCGAAAGGAGCAGTTGAAATTGCTGGAACAGCAGCAGAAAGGGGCAGGAGGAGAGAAGCGGAAGAATTCAGGCAAATAATAACATGATGCCAGGGTCAAAAGATCATGTATGGCATGCTCTTATGGATACATGACTTTTTGACCCGCAAAAACATGAAAAGCAGCTATAGGGAAATCCGGCATGATATTAAAAAACCAATACGCCTGTAAACCGTTTTAAGGCGCTGTCTGTATTATATTCAGGCAGACGCACTTGAAAAAGGCATCCCCAAAGAGGATGCCCTTTCGAAAAGTTTGATGTCTGCTGGCGCAGACGCACTCCGGCGCGAGAGTCCGGCAAGCCGGACTCTTTGTTCTTTTCTGCACATTCGCCGGAGGCTGACAGCAGCATTTGATGTACCTGATAGAGGAAGGCCGGGGTTTTTCTCCGGCCTTACACAAAACCGTTCATTAGCAGAAGAATCCGCGTCCGCCGCCGCAGCAGCACAGAAGGATAATAATCCAGCAGAAGTCTCCGCCGAAGCCGAAGCCACATCCGCAGTTATGTTCGAAACATCCGCCGCTGCATCCACCGCTGCATCCGCCGCCGCTGCCGCCACAGCAGCACAGGATCAGAATCAGGAAAATCAGATTCGAACAACTGCCTCCTCCTGCCTGGCATTCACATCCACATCCACAGTTTGTTGCTGCTACATCACTCATGTTAATTCCTCCATATTTTTCTTTACACTCCATCATATGTAAGGCTGCTTGCCAGAGTTTCCTTGATTTTCGTAAAATTTAAGAAAACTTTAGTTGAGCTGCTGATACAGTTTGGATATAATGAAAAGGATACGGAAAAAGAATTGTTTACAAGGAGATGAATGATTAATATGGAACTGGATCAAAAAACAATAAAAAAACTTAGAGGACTGATTATCTTTACAGTAGCAGTTATCGTGGCGGGGATCAATTACCGAAGCGTTGCAGCGGCAGCCGGACGGCTGCTTCATTTGCTGTTTCCATTTATTTTAGGCAGTGCCATTGCATTTATTTTGAATGTGCCTATGAATTTAATAGAAAAACAGATTACCATAAAAAGTGAGGGACTTCGCCGGGTAGTTAGTCTGGTTATTACCATTGCCGGAGTTTTGGGCGTGCTGCTTTTGGTTCTTTTTGTAGTATTGCCTCAGTTGTTTGATACATTTCGCATCCTGCACGGAAGTATTCCTGGATTTTTAGAAGAAGCAAAAGTTTGGATAGAACAAACCTTTGCCAACCAGCCAGAGCTTTTGGCGCTGCTTGACTCCATCCAGATTGACTGGCAGGCAGTTGTTTCTGAAATTGCTGGATTTTTAAAGAATGGCGCCGGCTCTGTCCTTTCCGGCACCATATCAGCGGCAGTTTCTATCGTTAATGGGGTAACATCTTTTGGAATTGGATTTATTTTTGCCGTTTATATCCTTCTGCAAAAGGAAACTTTAGGCCGTCAGGCAAAAAAGTTTACCAGGGCTTTTCTTTCCGGAAAGACAGCAGAAAAACTGTTTCATATCGCGGGGCTGGCTTCAAAGATCTTTTCCAGTTTCCTTGCCGGGCAGTGTGTAGAGGCAGTGATTCTGGGAACCATGTTTTTTGCAGCCCTGTTTCTGCTGCGGCTGCCATATGCCCTTTTAATTGGCGTTTTGATTGCATTTACTGCATTAATTCCGATTTTTGGCGCATTTATCGGCCTTGCAGTGGGAGTATTTTTAATGCTGATGGAAAATCCTTTGAATGCACTTATCTTTACAGTTGTATTTTTTATTTTGCAGCAGATAGAAGGAAATCTGATCTATCCCCATGTGGTAGGCGGATCTGTTGGGCTGCCGTCAATCTGGGTGCTGGTAGCGGTTACAGTAGGCGGAAGCGCATTTGGAATTGTGGGGATGCTGGTGTTTATTCCGCTGTGTTCCGTTTTGTATGCTCTTTTGCGTGATGAGGTAAACCGGAGGCTTTTGCAGAAACCAGGTCCTGTGCCGAAGCAGAAGCGAAAGAATGATTCCGGTTTTGCTCCTCTTTAATTTTTTCCAGCAGGCGGTAGGGAAGGCACAGGCCTCCCCGGCCTGTCCCAATTTGAATATCAGGCTTATTTGCACCATGAAAGTCAGAGCCTCCGGTAGGAAGCAGGCCGTAAATTTCGGCTAATTCCAAAAGCCGGGCACTCTGGCTTTGATTGTGGGAGGAGTGGTAAACTTCCAGTCCGGAAAGGCCAAGTTTTTTTAAAAAGGCCAGTAATGCTTCATTTTCCTTCCAGCTAAATTGATACTGCATGATATGGGCAAGCGAAGAAAACGCGTGATTGTTCGTTAAGATTTCCATGATACGCTCCGGTGTAACCTTTTCTTTCCGGATACAGTAGCGGCCGCCGTACTGCAGATAGTGTCTAAATGCCTGTTCAAGGGAGGAAGCATATCCCTTTTTCACCAGGGTTCTGGCAAAATGTGCCCTGGTAATTACAGTATCCCGGTTTCCTTCCTGCAAATCTTCCATTGTGATAGAAAAGTGATCGGCCTGAAAACGGCTCAGCATTTCTTCATTCCGTTTCTGGCGGATATCACATAGATCCTGGAGCGCCGAGGAAAAATCCTGGTCGTCTTCGTTAATAAAAAGTCCTAAAATATGGATTTCCGTTCCCTGATAAACACAGGAAAATTCAATTCCGGGAATCAATTCGATTTCCAGTTGGTTTGCCGTCTTCGCCGCTTCTTTGATTCCAGCCGTGGTGTCATGGTCAGTTAAAGCAATTGCGGAAAGATTTTCTCTGGCAGCCAGAGCGACCACTTGTGACGGAGTCAGGGTCCCGTCAGAAGCATTGGAATGACAATGCAGATCAATAAATCCCATCATAAACCTCCTAAATCTAAGTATGCAATCTTGGAGTTTCTTTGTGCCCAATTGGCATCATAAGTTACTGTTCACACCTGATGAATCACCACGCTGATTCGTCATGAGCCAGTACAGTTATGGCGGCAAAGCATATGCCCCATGACCGCCAGGCGATTTTAAATGGGCATATGCGGTTACGTTCACAGGGTAACTGTGAACAGTAACCATCATAATCATAACATATTTGAAAAGAAAGATACAGCCCAAAACCAGGAACAGCAGCAAAGCCATGGACCAGACGTGTCCTGGCTAAGCTGCTTTTTGTTTGCAGGAAAATCCGATCTATTCAACAAAAATCCCTCCGGTGCGTGTATGTTATGTGCATATGGAATATGGCTGCAAAAGGCTTTTTCAATCAATGAACATTTTTGATAAAAATCTGAAAAAAAAGCTTGCATTTTTGAAATTTTTGACTATAATATCAGTGTGAAACAGGTGTCCCATAATATGGGACAGCACAAAAAAGGAGCGTGGAAAATTATGATAGAGAAAGCATTTAAAATCCTTGAGGCGATCACACAGACACGAGGGAATAACAGCCTGAATATTATCTGCGATAAAGTGGATATACCAAGAAGCACAGTCCACCGAATTTTAACAACAATGAAGGAATGTGAAATGGTTGATTATGATCAAGACAAAGGATACCTGTTGTCCGGAAAGCTGATCCGTATGTGTCTGGCGGGTTTAGGAGATCGGGACTTTTTGGATGTAGCGATACCAGTGGCCCAGGAATTAAATTCCCATATAAGGGAAACAATTTCCATTAACGTGCTGGTGGGATACGAACGTACCTGTGTATACCGGGTGGAAGGCAACATGGAGATTATCCGCAATGTAAAGATCGGAACCCATAATCCGCTGTTTATCGGATCCACAGGAAAGGTACTGGCATCCGGGCTTTCAGGGAAACGGTATCAGGAAGCTCAGGATTACAGCATTGCCCAGGGAACCATTAGCCCGGAAAATCTGGAGAAAATCAATGCTGTAATTGAAAAATGCAGGGAAAACGGCTATGCCATCAGTGTACAGGAACGATATGGCGGCTGCTGGTCTATGGCAGTACCGGTTATGAATCCCATTACCCGGGAGATGCTTGGGACTCTATCGATCAGTTCCGTATTGGAACGCTATACAAAAGAGAACGCAGAATGGTATCTGAAACTGCTAAAGGAATCAGCAAGGAAGATTCAGCTTCGCTTATTTTAAAATAATGCAGAGGCGAAGACAGAGAAAGGAGAAGAAAGATGAAAAAGAGGAGAAGTATTGCAGCGCTGTTGTTAGCATCCAGTATGATAGTATCAGCATGTTCAGGTGGGGGAACCAGTTCGTCAGGCAAGGCAGATCCTGGACCTGCAGAGAAAAAGCAGGAGGCAGCATCAGGAG
Source organism: Lachnospiraceae bacterium (assembly GCA_022796475.1). Classification (GTDB taxonomy): domain Bacteria; phylum Bacillota; class Clostridia; order Lachnospirales; family Lachnospiraceae; genus Caccovicinus. The sequence goes on from JAAWIS010000012.1 coordinate 21,629, forward strand.
AAACAATTAAAATTAAAATTACAACCACGCAGAACCCAAACCAGCAGATGGGAAAAGGGCTTGCGATGTTGATTGAAAATCTGGAAAAGGAATTAGGCAGCCGCGTAGAGGTTTCAGGTTACGATTCTGCCCAGCTTTACACCGGATCGGAAGAGATTACAGCATGTGAACACGGTGATATTCAGATGTTTTTCGGAATTGGAGGAACCATGGAAACCGTAAGCAAGTCCGTTATGGCTGTTAAGCTTCCTTATCTGTTCCCGGATTCCGAAACCGCTTATAAAGTATTGGAAGATCCGGAAATCAATGAAATGGTTTACGGTAAACTGAAAGAATCCGGTCTTCGCCTGGTTGGTCTGTTTGGCTCCGGCAGTTCGCTGGTAGCAAATAATAAACATGCTATCACAGGCCCCGGAGATTTTAATGGATTAAAGATGCGGGCTCCCGGAACAATGGAAGCTATGAATCTTGGACAGTTAGGCGCCTCTTCCATTACAACCCCGTCTGAAGAAACGTATTCTTCCGTTCAGCAGGGGGTGATTGACGGTATGATTACACCAACCAGCGTATTTTTGGCACGAAACTTTAATGAAGTACAAGATTATGTAACGGATCCTGGTTTGATGGCCCTTACCATCGGATATCTGGTTTGCAATGAAAAGTGGCTTGCCAGCCTTCCGCAGGAAGACCAAGATAAAATTTTAAAGGCAATCGATACCACCATCACTCAGATGCGTGAAGACATTCAGAGTGAAACGGAAGAGATATTTGTAAAATGCGAGGAATTAGGATGCCAGGTTTATACCATGACGCCTGAGGATGTGGCGGCAATGAGAGAAGCGCTGCTTCCGGTTTATGACGAGATGGCAAAGGAAATTGGTCCTGAAGTAATTGAAGCGATGCAGGCAAAGGTGGAAGAAGTTACAAAATAACCACCTTACTAATCCGGACGTAAAAGGTTTTTGGAGTACTCGTTCATGTATTGGAGGGAAATAAGTGAAAAATAAAACAACAGCAATTGTGACAAAGGGCCTTAAAGGTCTTGCATGGCTGGAAGACAATATCAGTGCTGTTTTTCTTGGAAGTTCCATATTACTGCTTTTTTATGAGGTGTTAGCAAGGTATTTTTTTAACACGGCAGTGTATGTATCTACGGAGTGGACCCCGGTTTTAGTAACCTGGTCTATGCTGATGGGAAACAGTATCCTGATTCGGGAGCGGGGACATATCAACATTTCTCTGTTTGAAGACAGCTTAAAAAAGCCGGAAAATAAAAGCTGGCTGAAACTGTATATTTCGGCAATTAATCTGATTTTCTGTTTGATTTTTTTAAATTCATCTATCCGCTTTGTTTCTGGGGCAAAGGCATCTATGGTGCTTTCAGAGTCCCTGCTTCATACCCCCATGTGGATTATATTCAGTATGATGGTAATTGCAGGAGTGCTGATGTTAATTAACTCCTTCGTTAAAGTCTGTGAAGATGCAAAAGAAGTTGGAACGAATCCTAAGTCGTTTAAAACGGCGATGCCTCTGATTCTTCTTGCGATTACCGGTGTGATTCTTGCATTTGTAATGTTGAATGGCAGTCCGCTGGTGATTATGGCGGTTATGATGTGCGGCTTTATGCTCCTTGGCGTTCCCATTACCTTTGCTCTTGGCATGGCGACGATTGTAGCGATTATGCGCTTTGATATTATTGCCACTGCTTCTTTGGCAAGTAAAATGTTTTACAGCATTAATAAATACAGCCTTCTTGCGATTCCATTTTTTGTGGTCAGTGGAAATATTATGGCGAAGAGCAGTATCGGAAAATACCTTCTTGAGTGGGCTAGCGCCCTGCTGCGCAGCATACAGGGGGGTCTGGCAATGGCCATTGTAGGAGCAGCGATTATCTTTGCTGCAGTATCCGGCGCTTCCGCGGCAGCGGCAGCAGCGTTAGGAGTTATGGGCCTTCCTCTTCTGGTTGAAAAAGGGTATCCGAAATCCTTTGGTGCAGGGCTGATAGCAGCAGGCGGTACGCTGGCGATTATTATCCCGCCCAGTTCCATTATGATTCTTTATGCATGTACAGCAGAAGTTTCTACTACCGACATGTTTAAGGCCGGGATTGTCCCTGGGATTATTATTGCAATTGTACTGGTAGCTTATATTTATGGGTACTGCAAGAAAAATGGATTCGGCAAGGATGATGTGGGAAAGTTTTCCATAAATGAAGTGCTCCATACATCAAAAAAGGCAATATGGGCGCTGCTTATGCCAATTGCCATTCTCGGTGCAATTTACAGCGGAATCTGTACTGCAACTGAAGCAGCGGCAGTATCTGTTATTTATGCAGGCATCGTGTGTCTGTTTATTTACAAAGATGTAAAAATTGGGGAATTTAAAACAATTTTCTATGATTCAGTTCGTACCAGCGCATTTATTTTAGCCATTACTATGACAGCTACCTTGTTTGGCTTTTTGATCACTATGGAAAAGCTGCCTCAGATGATCTTAAATATTGTGCTGGGGGCGAATATCAACCGGGTAGGCCTGCTGATTGCATTAAACTGTGTCATGTTCTTATTAGGATTTTTTATGAGTCCAGGTGCTATTATCCTGATTGTAGTACCCATGATTCTGCCGGTAACAGAGGCTATGGGGATTAATCCGATTCATTTAGGCATTATGCTTACGGTAAACCTGGAACTGGCGCTTTTAACGCCGCCAGTGGGGACAAACCTTTATGTGCTCAGCAAGATTTCAAAACTGCCGGTGCCGGAGGTTATTAAAGGGCTGATTCCCTTTATTGTAATCTTGTTCCTTGCGCTGATGTTCCTGACATTTGTACCATCGTTAAGCCTTTGCTTACTATAAGGAGGAAAGTATGGCAGATTTAAGTGTAAATTGCAACGGCCTGAAGCTGAAAAATCCTGTGATTGTGGCCAGCAGCCCGCTGACAGCCAGGTTATCCCTATTACAGGAGGCTGAGGAACAGGGAGCGGCAGGAGTCGCTGTGAAGCATACAATGATGACTCAGCGGTTTGAGGCCAGGCCAAGATGGCATTACGATAAAAAGATCGGTGTAACAGTTAGCGGCGACCCAAGGCTGAACCCGGAAGATGCATATGATCTGATCCGGAAGGCCAGAGAAAGCACAGATTTGTGCATCCTTGCTAATATGTCCGGTACTCCGGGAAAACTGGAAAGCTGGGGAGAACTGGCTAAGAATTTATGGCAGGCCGGCGCTGATGGAATTGAGCTGAACTTTAACTGTCCAAACCTTTTGTCAGCAGAAATTAAAACGGCTGTGCAGGGGGCGAATTTAGGAGCCGATCCGGAAGCCTGTGAAATTGTTGTAAGAGAAGTAAAAAAAGCAGTAACAGTCCCTGTAATCGTAAAGCTTTCAACAGAAAGCGGCGTTGCAGTAAAGGTGGCAAAAGCATGCCGCCAGGCAGGAGCAGATATTATTAATATCCATGCAGGTTACCGCTCTGCACCGGGAATTGATATTTATCATGGAGGCCGTTTCCTCTATCCCGGTTCGGAAAAAGGGAGTTTTGGAGGATGTACCGGCCCTTGGAGCCGCCGTTTCACACACCGTTTCCTGTCTGATATCCATGCCGCTGTTCCGGATGCAGGACTTATGGGAGGAAGCGGAATCCAGTCCTGGGATCATATTGTGGAAACGATTATGTTTGGGGCTCAGAGCGTGCAAATTTGTACTTCGGTTATTCAGCAGGGATTTGGCTTGATAAAGAATTTAGTCCATGGACTGGAACAGTTTATGGATGAGCAAAATTATAATTCAATAGAGGATATGAGAGGGCTGGCTCTCCAGTACGTGGTAAAACCGGGGGAAATGATTTATAAAGATGTGACGGCTGAAATTTCAGCAGATCAGTGCAGCGGATGTGGAAGCTGCAACCGGATCGGACACTGCAGGGCAATCTCTGTGGGAGAAAATGGAAAGAGTGTGGTAAATCCTGACCTTTGTGTTGGCTGCGGATTCTGTGTGGGCGTATGTCCGAAAACATGTATCCGCATGATTGAAAAATAGGAGGAATTGGTATGACAATAACAGAAAAAATCCTGGCAAAAGCAGCCGGGTTAGACCATGTAGAACCGGGGCAAATTATTGAAGTTAATGTAGATGCAGCATTTACAGTTGAAAAGCAAGGGCCTCTGTTTTTTGATGAATTCCGCAAAATGGGACTTAAAATTTGGGATAAGGAAAAAGCAATTATCCTGGTAGATCACGGTACGCCTCCCAGTAAGATTATGGATGCTAACTTGATTACAGATACCATCCAATTTGCAAGGGAATACGATCTGCCGCTGTATAATTCAGAAGGGATCTGTCATCAGATTATGCCGGAAAAAGGACATATCCTTCCGGGATTTGCTTATGTGGGAACGGATTCCCATACCACCACATACGGCGCTCTGGGAGCATTTTCTACAGGCCTTGGGGCAACTGAAATGGCATGGGTATTTAACAAGGGAAGCATTTGGATGAAGGTTCCAAGTTCCATTTTGATTGAAATTGAGGGAGAACTTCCAAAGCATGTATACGGCAAAGATGTGGCTCTTGCTGTTATGGCTCTGTTAGGGCCTGATGGAGCAAGCTATAAGGCTATTGAGTACAGAGGAAGCAGTATTAGACAGCTTAGTATCGATTCCCGTTTTTCTCTCTGCAATATGGCAGTGGAAGCAGGGGCAAAGAATGGAATTATCGAAGCAGATGAGAAGGCAATCGCTTATGTTAAGGAAAGAAACAGCCGGGAATTTGAAGTGGTTCATTCAGATCCAGATGCAGCTTATGATAAGGTATATCACATTGATGGAAGCAAAGTGGCTCCTATGGTGGCAAAACCAGGCGGCTCCCAGTATTCTGTTCCGGTAGATGAAGCAGAAGGCATTCCGTTTACAAGGGCTCTTTTAGGTACTTGTACAAACGGAAGAATGGAAGATTTCCGCATTGCACGTGAGATTTTGAAAGGCAAGAAAGTTTCTCCCGATGTCAGGTTACAGGTAATCCCCGGTTCCAGAAGGATTTATCAGCAGTGTATTGAAGAGGGAATCGTTCAGGATTTCCTGGAAGCAGGTGCAATTTGGTGCAATCCCCAGTGCGGGCCATGTGCCGGCGGTCATTATGGACTGCTTGGAAAAGGGGAAGTATGTTTAAGCACATCCAACCGGAATATGGTGGGAAGAATGGGCGATCCAACTTCCGAAGTATATCTTACTTCTCCGGCAGTTGTAGCAGCATCAGTGGTAAGCGGCAGGATTACAGATCCTGGAAAGATTTGAGGTGGCGGATATGAAGATACATAACAAAGTATTTGGTGTTTACGGTTCTGATGTGGCTGCAGAGCAGATCGCATCTTCGAAATACGTTACGGCAGTAACACCGGAAGGATTAGCCCAGGCGTGTATGAAGGACATTGATTTACAGTTTCATGAGAAACTGAATAATGGGAAGATTATGGTGGCAGCTCAGAACTTCGGATGCAATTCCAGCCGTGAGTGGGCGCCCAGAGCGCTTAAGTTTTCCGGGGTGGAGCTTGTGATTGCAGACAGCTTTGCAAGGATTTTTTTCCGGAATGCAATTAATATTGGTTTTCCAATTATCGAATGCCAGGACATTTGCCAGTTCTGTGAAGAGGGAGATGAACTTGACGTGGATCTTTCCACCGGCGTCATTAAAAACCTGACCAGGAAAACAGAAAAAAAGGGAACCGTACTTCCGGATTTTCTTTTAGATATTATGACAGCAGGAGGCCTTCTTGGCAAGCTGAAAGCTGAAATGAAGGATGAAGAAAACCGTGCTGCAGACGTTTGTGAACCGGAGGGAAGATCAGAATGAAGATTCAGAAAATAGAACTGCTCAAGGCCATTACATCTGAATCAGGAGCAGATGGATTTATGGTCTACAGCCCTCAGTGGCATAAGGAAAACTACCGTTTTCTTACAGAGAAAAATTTTATCGGGCCTTTTGGCGTGATTTTGTACCTGGCAAAAACGGATCAGGTTCATATCATCTATGGTTCCCTGTGGGATCAGTGCAAAAATGAACCTTTGCTGAATGGAGTGACGCTTCATGGCGAAAATCCATACGGCGTAGTCAGCCAGCTTCTTAAGGATGGGGCAGTTAAAAAATTAGCGCTGTCAGGCGGCAAGTATATCCCCTGGAGCCTGTCACAGGCCATCCAGGAGGCTGGTGCAGATTGGATTTCAGTGGAAGGAAAGCTGGAAGCTGCCAGAATGCAGAAAACGGATGAGGAAATCGGTTATCTGAAGCAGGCAGTAAGCCTGGCTGACCAGGCCTGGACCGTATTTATGCAGGGCGTAGCCGATGGATTAAACGAGTATCAGATTGTAGCTGAAGTGGAGCATTACATAAAACGTCATGGAGCAGAAGACTGCTTTATGCTGTTAGCTACCGGAGGAGATGAAGTGCGGGGCATGACGCCTCCTATGATGCGGGTTGCCGGGCCGGGCCAGATGGTGCGTACTGAGATTACCCCTCAAGTAAAGGGCTGGTGGGCCCAGATTTGCCGGACTTGTGTAAAAGGAAAGGCCAGTGATAATCAGAAACGGGCCTTTGAGATTTTCCTGGAGGCAGAACAGGCAGGATTTGACCGGATTCGCCCCGGAGTGAATATTAAAGATGTGGCAAAGGCAGAAAATGACATATTCCGCAAATATGGCTATGGGGAGTACTGTACAGAAAAGTATACCAGAGTGCGGGGCCATGGGCACGGTCTGGATTTGGATGAGATGCCGTTAGTACTGGAATCTACCGATCTGGTATTAAAAGAGAATATGGTAGTTGTAATTCATCCCAACACTTTTAGCCCGCTGTGCGGATATATGGTTTTTGGAGATCCGGTATTAATCACAAAAGACGGATATGAGCTGCTTTCCGTAACGGAACGCAAGTTGTTTGAGGTGTAGAAGGAGGATAAGTATGAAGCGTGGATATATGGATTGGGATAAGAATCTGCTGCCTCTGTCTGCCCTGGAACAGAGAAGACAGCTTCTTCTTGAGGAAGCAGGGAAAAATGGGATTCTGGCAGTTGTAGTCTATGGCGATGTATATTCAGCAGATGAATTGTCATATTATGTAAATTATGCGCCTTACTGGTGCAACAGCGCGGCTGTAATAACCAAAGATGAACTTTATATGGTTACCGGACATAACAACAGGGTAAATCCCTGGATCCATACGCTTACCGGCATTGAACAGGATAAGCTGTTAGCTTCCGGTTTTAAGGTGCCGGATCGGACGGCACTTTCCCTTAAGGAACGGTTTCCGGAGGGCGGAAAAATCGGAGTGATTGGAAAATATGTAATGGATGCCCTTGCAAAAGCTCTGCAAGAACAAGGTTTTGAACCGGTTATGATGGGAGAAGCAGCCAGGCTTTTCGAAAAATCCGATGAATCTTACAGAAAAATCGGGGCGAAAGCAGCTCAAATTCTTAAGAATGCATTTGCCTGGGGCAGAAAGCAATATGACCAGGGAGAAAATTCCCGTATCGTTACAGCAGAAATTGAGTACGATGCAAGAAAAAATGGCGCTATGGATATTGTTCTGTATGTATCAGATAAGGGCAAAGCCTTTGGGCTTCCAGAAGTCAGGAAAGACGGAAAGGGAAAATGGACGGTTTGCGCCCTTATGCAGTATCTGGGTGTTTGGGTAAGTTTTACAGAAACATTCGGTGCAGATTTAACGGAAACGAAAAATCAGCTTCAGCAGGCAGCGAAAGCGCTGGTTCCCGGAGAAATTGCAATTGCTCCAAAAGAGGGCATAGAAACCGCTGTTTGCCAGGTACTGTCAGATTCAATTTCAGACTTGAACAGCAAAATAGAAATGGCTTCCCTGGGCCAGGTGATTTCTGTAGAAGTATGGGACAGGAACAGGGATATTTTCTGCAGTGATATGTACTGCATTACTGAGAAGGGAGCAGTTGTTTTATGAACATGATAGAAAAAATTCTGGCAAAAGCCAGCGGTAAAAAGGAAGTAAAGCCGGGTGATGTGGTAGTAGCTAATGTAGATACTTTGCTGCTTCACGATTTAAGCGGTTATATTACTGCTAATGTATTTGAAAATGAAGTGAAAAAAGATATGCGCTATCCAGAGCGTGTGGCAATGGTATTTGACCATCATTTCTCGCCGCCTACCCAGCAGAGGGCAGAAGTTCTGGAACGAAACAGGGAATTTGCCAGAAAGTACAATGTAAACTTGTTTGACTGCGGTTCCGGCAATATCCATAATGTAGGAGTACGGAAAGGCTTTGTGCGCCCGGGAACGATAGTGGCAGGTTCTGACAGCCATACTCCGGTTCACGGCACTATGGGCTGTTTTGCAACGGGACTTGGAAATAATTCCAATGCAGCAACCGTAATGGCTTACGGAAAAGCATGGTTTATGGTTCCGAAAACCATTAAGATTGAGTTAACAGGCCGCACAAAACCAGGCGTAACCCCAAGAGATGTGGCGTTGTGGCTTACGGGTCAGATCGGTGAGGGCGGAGCGGTATACCGCGCTATTCATTTTACCGGCTCATTTATGAAAGAATTAGATGTATGGGACAGATGGCTGTTCCCGCTGATTACCATTGATGTAGGCGGAAAGTGCGGCTTTATTGATCCGGATGAAAAAACCATTGAATTTATAAAACAATATACAGACCAGCCTTTTGAAGTGTTTACTTCCGATCCGGACTGTGAGTATGAAAAAGTACTGCACTTTGATATCAGTAATTTAGAGCCTCAGGTTGCAGCATCCCCCACTCTTGGAAATGTAAAGCCCGCTGCTGGATTTGCAGGAAATCCGATCCAGTGGGCAGAATTAGGCGGACACGGCGGCGGAAGGCTGGAAGATTTCAGGCAGGCGGCACAGATCTTAAAAGGCCACAAGCTGGCTCCTGGCGTTAAGTTTAATGCAGTGCCAAGCAGCAGAGAAACCTTTGACATGTGTCTTAAGGAAGGGATTGTAGAGATCTTCCATCAGGCAGGCGCCTCCTGGTTCCCGGCCAGTACCGGTTCTAACCAGGCAATTAACATGGGAGCCATGTCAAAGAATGAAGCCATGATTTCCACTCATGCCCGAAACTTCCCTGGAAGAAACGGAAGTCCGGAAGCAATTATGTATCTGAGTTCAGCTTATACGGCAGCAGCTTCTGCTGTAAAGGGATGTGTGGCAGATCCGAGAGAATTTTTGGAGGTATTATAGATGGAAGCAAAGGGTCGCTGCTGGAAATTCGGAGATAACATTCCAACGGATCAGATTGTAAAAGCAGATCGGGTGCTTTTAAGCATTGATGAGATGGCGAAGCATGTGCTGGAAAACTTAAATCCGGACTTTCCAAAGAATGTAAAAAAAGGAGATATTCTGGTAGCAGGAAAACATTTTGGCCAGTCTTCCGGAAGAGCAGTAGCGCCGAAGGCGATTAAGGCTACAGGAGTAGGGGCGGTAATTGTGGAATATGCTTCCCGGTTATTTTACCGGAATGCTTACGAAATCGGGCTCCCACTTCTGGAATGTGAGGGGATCACAAAAGGAGTTAATGACGGTGATATTCTCTATGTTAACATGGAGGAGGGTCTTGTTAAGAATGAAACCACAGGTCAGGAATTCCATGCCAGGCCAATTGATCCATTTTTGATGAGGATGCTGGAAGCAGGAGGCTTGATTGCCTTCGGACCTGAAATTGATGAATAGACAAAGAGATGGCGGTGATAGAGTGAGTAAGAAAACAGGAAGAGTGTGGAAGTTCGGAGATAATATCCCTACAGACCAGATTGTAAGAGTCGATCGGGCTTTGGGATCCATGGAAGAAATGGCGAAACACGTATTGGAAAATTATAATTCGGAATTTCCGAAAAAAGTTCAGAAGGGCGACATTCTGGTAGCAGGAAAGCACTTTGGCCAGTCTTCCGGAAGAGCGGTAGCGCCGAAGGCCATAAAAGCCACAGGGGTAGGCGCGGTGGTAGTAGAATACGCTTCCCGTCTGTTTTACCGGAATGCTTTTGAAGTAGGGCTTCCTCTGATGGAATGCCCGGGCATTACAGAACATGTATCAGATGGGGATCAAATGTCTGTGGATATGGCTGCAGGAGAGATCAAAAATGAAACAACAGGAGAAGTACTGAAAGCCAGGCCGGTGGATCCTTTTTTGATGGAGATGCTGGAGGCAGGAGGCTTGATTGAATTCGGCCCGCGTATCGATGAGTGGAAGGCTTAAAACATGGCAGGAATGATTCACTTTATATTGTTCTGGGGGTTCAGTTATCTTGGATATCAGGCAGGCAGGCGTCTTAAAGTGCCTGCTCCTGCTATTCTTGGCCCGATTATTTGTTTTATGCTCCTGGCGCTATTGGGGATCAAGCTGTCTGTTCCATCCTGGCAAAAGCCTGTATTGTCAGTAGTCACAGGGATTCTTTTAGGAATCCGCACTAACCACAGTTTAAAAGGCGTATATTGGCAGATTATTGTGTATGGAGTTTGGCTTGTGGCATTGACTCTGGCTGGTGTTTTTGTTTTGACCAAGGCGGGAATCGATAAGGAAACCGCTTTTTTTGCGGCTACGCCAGGCGGTATGGCAGAGATTACCTTAATGTCTTTGAATTATCATTCCGATCCTTTTGTAACGGTACTGCTTCAGTCTTCCAGAATGTTAATTTCCATGGCAGTATTTTCTTTCTTGGCGTCCAAATATCAAAAACCAGTTAATGAGGCTAACGTCCAGAAACAGCCGGAAAACGCCGGAAAAACAATTTCGATCCCTATGTGGGGAATCCTGTGTATCCTTTCCCTGATTGCGGCAGTTGCTTTGAAACAGATTCATGTGCCGGTTCCCTATCTATTAGGGCCCATGGCGGTGATTGGTGCAGCGGTCCGAATGGGCGGATTTTCCAGCAGGATAGACAAGCGTATCCAGAACCTGGTACAGCTTGGAATTGGCGGATTAACTGGGGCATCTATTACAAGGGAAAGTATGATTGGCCTGCCCCGGTATATCATACCGGTGATTCTTTTAAATGTGCTGGTTATTGGAAGCGGTCTTTTGATGTCGCGGATTTTTATGAAAATTACAAATTGGGATAAGGCCACATGCATCTTAAGCTGCTGCCCGGCGGGCCTTTCACCTACTATTATGGTAGCTATGGAATATGGGGCCAATGCCAATATTGTTACCATATTTCAGGTTTTGCGTATGGTAACAGTGCTGATTGCCACTCCATTTTTAGTTGAATGGATATAATTGAAAATAGGAATCATTAAAAAGTCACCAGAGTTCTTCTGGCGGCTTTTTTTATAGGAACTTGCGTCCTATAAAACAAAAACCCTCCTATAGAAAATTTCCGGCATTTTCCATTTCCATCTCGCGGATTTTTCCTTTCAGCACATCCAAGGTTTCTTCACGGCTGGCGGTAGATCCACTGGATACAATGCCAGTGTTGAGATAGTCGCAGAAGGCATCTACGATACTCTTTTCTGTTACCTCGATGATAGAGGAAATATTGCGCAGCTTCCGGCGGGAGTTTTCAACTACCAGGGTATTATCATTCAGGACGAATACGGCAAAGTTGCCGTTGCAGCGGTTAGGGACATCATCATAGATCAGGTGACAACTGAAATGAGGATGGGCTTCGATGATTGCCACATAGCGCTTTAAAAACTGAATGATTTCGTCTTTCTCCAAAGGTGTGGTGTAGTCGGAGAAAAAGGTGTAGAGCTGTCCGGTTTCCAGGAACTTTTTCAGTCCGGAGGCGGTGAAGAAGTCCTTTCGCGCCACATGGGTAGGGGCGTAGAGGATATCCTCCTTCGCCTGGTGGTATTCCTGGAAGGTGGTGCTTAAGCTGATTGTATCTTTGTCATAGTGCATGGATTGGGAGGAATAGAATTCCATTCCCAGTCCTAAGGAAGCGGATGGATGAGGTTTGAAGACGTATTCCCGGTAAGGATTTTTCCGGCACTGTTCGGTCAGATTTAACGATTGCTGATCGGAGAGTACAAAAGGAAAGGTATTTTTTTCAATTTCCTTGAAATTCTTCTGGTAGATGGCGGAAACACCCTGATCAATGTAGAGGATTCCATTTCCATAGTGAAAAGACATGGTAATGGTGCACCAGGGGGTGATCAGGATATTGGGAAAAATATCCATGGCCCGCTCGTCTACTGCGGCCTGATTATTGTAATAATAATTAGCATAATAGCTGCTGTCCGTATAGTAGATGCAGTAATACAAAAGAGGGAGCAGCTGGGAAAAGATCTGCAGGTTGTAGGAACCGATGTGGCTGGTGGTTTTACTCTGGAACCGAAGGATATGACGGATATTGGTCTTCTGGGTGCAGATCTTTTCCTTCAGGAGCTGGAAGAGGCTGCCATAGACAAAATCCCGGTCTGGCTGGAGATTAATCCAGATATCCGTGGTTCTGGGATCCATGATGATCCGGTGCAGGGCAGAGTAGATGGTATCTCTGTCAGTTAAGGGGATGATGGACCGGCCGTCCAGGTCAAAGGCAGAGGGGCTGGTGGCTTCCGCCGGTCTGGTCTGGCTGAAAAGCCTGTCAAGAATCTTCGCCACAATCTTTCGGTTCTGGTAGACGGTTTCCCCGAGCTTTGTGATTTCATAGGCGTCGCAGAGCTCCTTATATTCGTAGGGAGTCAGATACAGCTCATTTTGCAGGTGCTGGATAAAGGCGGTATCTTCTGGAAAGCTTTGATCATTCAGATAGCGGTAGAGCAGAGCGCGGTCAATATTCAGGGACTGGGCTACCAGGCGCTTGTCCACAGATTTGATAGAAAAAAGTTCTTTTAATTTATTGGAAAATATGCTCATAGGTTTCTCTCCTCACCGAGTAATGTGTTTTCTGTTCACAGTTTATCATTAATTGGTTCCATTTGCAATCATAAACGAAAATTTTATAAATAGTGTTCAAAATACATTATAAAATATAAAGTAAAAAAATATAAAAAATAATTGACAAAATATGATCGGAAATTGTATAATATGTTCACAGATAAAGATAGGAGGAGGAAAGAATTGGTATGAATCTACAAAAAGATCTGCGTTCCAGGATACGGGAAGGGGAGGTAATTATCCATGCTATGCTGCGTCTTGCAGAGCCGGCGATTGCAGAAATTATTGCGCTGAGTGGGGTGGATTACATTACTATCGATAATGAGCACTTTGCCTTTAGCGATGAGTCCATACAAAATATTATCCGCGCAGCCCGGGTTCATGGTATGCCATGTATGGTACGGCCATCTGGTTTAAATCCAGGATATATTGCGAAAATAATGGATATGGGAGCCATTGGCATTCTGGCGCCCCAGGTGGACAGTTATGAGGAAGCGCTGCAGGTGGTCAAGGCAGTGAAGTATGCACCGGAAGGGAAGAGAGGATTTTGCCCCATTTCCAATGGGGCTTCCTATGGAATCGGTATTGATCCGGTACAGTATGCAAAGGACCGGAACCGGGAAACAATCGTGGGTCTGATGATCGAGTCTAAGGAAGGCATCGAGGATTTAGATCGGATTCTTACCATCGATGAGGTAGATCTGATTGCTGTGGGGCCGTCGGATGTGTCAAACTCCTATGGCTACCCAGGACAGATTGATCATCCGGTGGTGAAGGAGGCCATATCTCAGGCCAGGAAAAAGGTGCTGGCTTCCGGGAAGTCCCTTTGCGGCATAGCGGGAACTCCGGAGAAAGCTGCCAGGGAATATCAGGAAGGCAGCCGGGGATTACTGATTGGATCGGATGTACAGATTCTGACCGGAGGGTTCCGGCAGATAGTAGCAGAGGCCCGGAAGGCAGCAGGAAGGGATCCGCAGTAGTGTTGTTGATAGTATACTAGTGTTCTGACACATTTACCTTCAGCTAAATGACGCAGAATGAATGTTCCGTCTGCAAGGCGGCGGAGGGAGGCGATGCGGTGGCATCGCTGACTGACAACAACGCAGCAGATGGAAATTCAGGCAAGTCATTTGGCGAAATGGAAACGTGTCGGAACACTAGTGTTCTGCACCGAATCAGAACAGGATATCCCAGATGAAGAACAGCCAGAAACCAAAACAGAGTGGCCCGGAGGATAGCAGGTGCAGGCACTGGAAAGATTTCGTTTTAGAAGGGAGAAAAGAAGAATGAGAAAGAGAATGAGATTTGCAGCAGCAGGGCTGGCAGCAATGATGCTGTTAGCAGGATGTGGCGGACAGGGAAATAAGGCTCAGAGTCCGTCCAGCCAGCCGGCAGCTTCTTTGGAGGCCGGGAAAGAGGAAGAAACAGACAAGACGGAGCAGGCAGAAAAAGAAGATGCAGGAACACAGACTGCCAATACATCCGGTTATCCGGAAAAGCCGATTCAGATGCTGATTCCAGCGAAGCCAGGCGGAGATATTGATATGAATGCCAGGCTGCTTTCCAAGGATTTGGAGGCCTACATCGGCCAGACCGTGGTTCCGGTTACCATGGACGGCGGACGGGGAAATGAAGCACTGCAAACCATTGCCCAGGGAGAAGCGGACGGATATCAGTTTGTATACTTTAATTCCGTTCTGCTTACCAGTGGAGTGGTAGAGAAAATGAATTATCTTTATACGGATTTTAGGCCAGTGGCTGTGACAAGCGTTTCCCAGGCAAATGTCTGCGTGGTGGCAGGGGATTCCAAGTACAATACTCTGGAAGAGCTGATTGCCGATGCAAAGGCAAACCCTGGCACAGTACGTTTCCCGGTAACGTTGGGGGCGAATTCCCATTTCCAGTCTGTGGCTTTTGAAAAGGAAACTGGCGTAGAGCTGAAAAAACTGGACGCATCTTCCGGCGGGGATAAGGCCATCGGCATTATCAGCGGGCAGATGGATACCTACTTTACCACCTATTCCCCGGTAAAGGATTATGTGGAATCCGGAAAGATGAAGATCCTGGGAGTGATTGGGGATGAGCGTTCTCCCCTTCTGCCAGATGTACCTACCTTTAAGGAGTGCGGAGTCGATATGGGCGATGAGTTTAATCAGGCTTACTGCATCTATGTGCATAAGGACACACCGGACGAGATTGTGAAGGTGATGCAGGATGCGGTGACTGCGGCTATGGCAGATGAACAGACTATCCAGGATTACGAGAGAGCTTCTTTCATTCCTAAGGTGATGGTAGGAGAAGAACTGGATGCCTATTTAAAAGAAAATTGGGACTTCTACAGTACCTTCAAAGAAGATGTAATGAGCGATTCATTCTAAAAAGGAGAAATCTATGAAACATTCAGGAATAATTGCGGCAGGGCTTATCTGCTTGTTTGGAGCCTATCTTCTGGCTTCCTCCTTTTCCCTTTTCTCAGAGGCAGGCGCTGCCCTGGGACCGGCATTTATGCCAAGAATGCTTGGCATTATCCTGCTGGTGCTGGGGGCAGCCAACCTTGTGGAAGAGATAGGACAGGAGAGAGGCAGGAGAAGAGGGGAAGCCGCGGCTGCTGACCAGCCGGCTGCAGAAGGGGATATTGCGGAAATGTCTGCCGGTCCGTTAAAGGGACGGGAATGGATTGCCGCTCATGTGGATGTGCTGAGCATTCCTCTGCTGCTGGCCTATGCTTACAGCATGAAGCCAGTGGGATTTTTGCTTTCCTCCATGGTTTATCTGTTTTTACACATGCTGCTTCTGACGGTGAATAAGAAGAGGAATTATCTGCTGCTGGCAGTGCTGGCAATTACCGTGCCCTGCATCATTTATTTCTGCTTTGTGAAGCTGTTTTATCTGATGCTGCCGGTTGGTATTTTGGGATAGGGGGGATGGATATGTTCGAGATGATAGGAGCCGGATTTGCATCCGTATTTGGGCTTCAGACGTTGCTGCTGATCGCAGCGGGGGTGGTGCTGGGCATTGTGTTTGGGTCGATTCCCGGCCTGAACACGGCCATGGCGGTGGCGCTGTGCCTTCCCATCACCTATACCCTCAGTGCGGTGGATGGTATTGCCATGATTATGGGCCTGTTTATCGGCGGAGCCTCAGGAGGGCTGATTTCCGCCATTCTGCTGAATATTCCTGGGACAGCGGCTTCCATTGCCACTACTTTTGACGGCCATCCCATGATGCGCAAAGGGCAGGCCGGAAAGGCGCTGGGAATTGGCATCGTGTTCTCCTTTATCGGAGGTTTCTTAAGTATGCTGGCGCTGATTTTCGTGGCACCGGTGCTGTCCGATCTGGCCATTAAGTTCACTCCGGTAGAGTATTTTGCGGTGGCCTTCTTTTCTCTGACCCTGATGGCAACCTTGTCAGGCAAGTCCATGGTGAAGGGTCTGATCAGCGGTTTTATGGGAATGGCTATCGCCATGGTGGGGATGTCGCCTATTGATTTAACAGAACGGTACACCTTTGGAAGGATCGAACTGATGTCCGGCTTCAGCATGATTGCTGTGCTCACTGGCGCCTTTGCCATCTCCGAGGTATTAAAAAGCGCTAAGGAGAGTATGGGATCCGGCATTCAGAAGGAGCAGATCAGCGGATTTACCATTAAGGGCTTCGGCTTTTCCCTGAAGGAATTTGTTTCCCAGATAGGAAACTGCATCAAGTCTGCGGTGGTGGGGATTCTCATTGGAATTCTTCCGGGGATTGGCGCGGGAACAGCAAATATCGTGGCCTACACCACTGTGAAAAATACATCCAAGTATCCGGAGAAATTTGGAACCGGGATTATCGATGGAGTGGTGGCCTCAGAAACGGCTAACAATGCCAGTGTAGGCGGCGCCCTGATTCCTCTCCTGACCCTGGGGATCCCCGGAGATGTGGCCAGCGCCCTTTTAATCGGCGGACTGATGATCCATGGAATTAATCCGGGGCCCATGCTCTTTGTTACCAATGCTCCTTTAGTTTACACCATCTTTGCGGCACTATTTGTGGCAAATATCTGTATGCTGGTTTTAGAGTATTTCGGTATGCGTCTTTTCGTGAAAGTGCTGGCAGTGAAAAAATATGCCCTTCTTCCTATTATCGTTATTCTCTGCAGTGTGGGGGCATTTGGTTCCGGCAACCGGGTATTTGACTGTATCTGTCTGATGTTTTTTGGAATCTACGGCTATTTTATGTGGTGTTTGCGCTATCCTCTGGGGCCGATGATTATTGGCTTTATTCTGGGGCCCATGGCAGAAACTAACTTAAGGCGGGCAATTATGGCCGTTGACGGGAATGTGTGGGCATTTTTCCAAAGGCCAATCGCCGTGTTCTTTTTCCTGGCGGCAATCCTTTCCGTAGTCGTTACGATTCTCCAAAATCGAAGAGGAAAGGACAGGGAAAAAGAATGAAAAATGAATTTGCTACGCCGATGCGTTCAAAAAGTGATCCGGAAAATAAGGTTCAGGGAGAGGAACTGTTTACCAGCGGCGGATTTACCTACCGCCTTCGCCTGGACTTTGCCAAATGGCCGGAAGAATTCAAAGGGTATCAAGTCTGCGGCTCCTGCTATGACGGAAGCTATTTTTACGTAAGTACCCGTTGCCCGAAGTGTCCTATTGCTGTATTTGACCGGGAAGGAAGGTTTATCAAGGCCTTGGGAGCAGACTTGCCCAGGGGAAGAATGCATGGAATCTGGAAAGACCGCCGGGGCAGGCTTCTGGTGGCGGACGACGGGTGCCATGTGGTACGGTGCCTGGATAAGGACGGCAGGATTCTGGATACAGTGGGACAGTTTAACTGTCCTTCAGACACAGGATTTGATTCATCAGTAAAGGGGCACCTGGCCTATCTTACAGTAACCCATCGGGGAGAGCCATTTAACAAGCCCACCAGGATGGTGGAGGGGGCGGACGGCTGCTACTATGCATCAGATGGGTATGGAAATGCAGCGGTACATAAATTTGACGCCGATTTCCGTCTGCTGAAATCCTGGGGAAGGCCAGGAACGGGACCGGGAGAGTTTTCCATTGTGCACAGTATCCGGACCGATTCCCGTGGACGTGTGCTGGTGTCCGACCGGGATAATGATCGGGTTCAGATCTTTGATGGGGAGGGAAACTATCTGGACAGTTTAGAAGGTCTTCTCTATCCCTGTGACCTGGATACAGACGGAACGTATATCTATGTGGCGGAAAACGATGGGCGCATCTCCATCTTCTCTATGAACCTGGAGCTTTTAGCCCAGTTTGGGCACTCCGGATCCCAGTGGAGGGGGCACTCGATTACAGTAGATGAAACAGGAAATATTTATCTGGGAATTCTTCACGGCAATGACAATTTTGTGAAGTTTGAAAAAGTTGCTACCGCAATCCCACTGGCTTTAGACAATGGGTAGTTCACAAGGTAGTATGATGACAAGATGAACCGATAAGAAGCGGTGAGAAATAGGATTGGAACAGAAGGAAAGCAATTTTCAGACACACTCTAAAATCAGCAGGAAGCAGTACCAGAATCAGAGCAAGACAGTGGAGGAGGAAGAAGATGTCCGGTTTTCAGAGAAAGGTAGCAGTAGTGGGATGTGGAAATGTAGGCTCCATGGCGGCCTGCCAGATGGTGATGGCAGGAATCTGCGATGAGCTGGTGCTCATTGATCGAAATTCAGATCTGGCCTGGGCCCAGGCAGAGGATCTTGGCCATGCCCTGGCGGTTACCGGCAGCCATGTGAAGGTGAGTCAGGGAGAATATGAGGCCTGCAGGGATGCGGCAGTGGTGGTGCTTACTGCCTCTGCACCTCAGATGCCGGGGAGCAGCCGTCTGGATCAGATCCATAAGACGAAGGCAGTGATGGATCACATAATTCCTCCGATTATGAACAGCGGGTTTTCCGGAATATTCCTGGTGGTGAGCAATCCGGTGGACATTATGGCAGATTATGTGCAGCATTTATCCGGCCTTCCCGCTGCCCGGGTGATCGGGGCAGGAACGATCCTGGACTCCGCCAGGCTGCGCTTTTACCTGGCCAGGCAGATGAAGCTGGACCCTCACAGCGTCCAGGCGGTATGCATAGGAGAGCATGGAAACTCCCAGGTAGCGCTCTGGAGTGTGGCTTCCGCCGGAGGAAAAGCGATTGCAGATATTTTAAAGGATAACCAGAATCGTCTGGATGAGGATATGCTGCAGGAAACGGCCAGAAAGGCCAGGGAATCTGGCAATCAGATTATGGAGAAAAAAGGCTCTACCAGCTTTGGGATTGCCGCAGTCATTGCCCAGATTGTGAAGGCAATTCTTATGGATGAGAATAAGATCCTTCCGGTTTCTGCACGGCTGGCGGGAAACTATGCCCAACTGGCAGGGAAGGCTGCAGGTTCCTGTCTTGATGAAGCTTTGGGAAGAGAAGGCCGGGATGGATTAAGAGCAGCATTACAGAGAGAGGCTCAGAGGGAAGGAGAAAAGGAGATTTACGCAGGAATTCCGGCAGTGATTAACCGGGAGGGGATCCAGGAATTAGTGGAGTATCATCTCAACTGTGATGAAGCAGAGGCATTTGCGCGCTCCGTGGAGGTATTAAAGCAGGTAAAGAAAAAATTAGAGGAAGAGTAATACTTCAATAGGGTTACAGCTTGCCAGTTTGTTTTGGTGAGCAGTAACCCTTTTTGCTTTTTGTTCCTGTCAGGAAATTTAGAAAAAGACCGAAAGATTTCAGATTTAACATTTATGCAAAAAAAGTTAATAATTTAGTAATTCCTTTTTTTAAAAAGTGTGTTATACTTAATCCGGTAAAACTGAATTATGTTATGCGAAAATTTGATAAATGTTTCATTTTAGATAAAACTGAATATAGAAAAATTGCAAATTTATGATATAGAATGATGGGTGGATATGGATTATGAGTGAGTTTGACAGAAACCGGCGTTTAACAGGGCAAAGCCGTGCAAGAACCGGCGCAAAGAATACGAAAAGCAGAAATTCTTCTTCCAGAACAGGAAGTTCATCACATAGAAGCAGCAGTACAGCCAGGAGAAGCACACATTCTTCTCACTCGCCGGGCAGACAGGCCCATGGGCACGGAGGATCCCATAATAAGCGAAAAAATCCATATGGATACAGAGGTTCTTCCGGAAACTGGTGGATGATTCTGGTGTTTTTGGTAGCGGCAGTCGCTGCAGTATCCATTATAGCTGGCATAAAAGGAAAGAATGGAGCAAAAGAACCGGAAAGCTCGATAGAGGAAACTACAGTTCCACCTACTGAACTGAAAAAAGAGGTTAAGGTAGATGGAATTAATATTACAGGAATGAGCCTGGATGCAGCAAAAGGAGAAATTTTAAAAGCTTATCCATGGGCTATGAAAGTTACTTATGAAAACGAAACTTACGAAATTGCAAATTTAATGGAACATAAAATCGATTTGCTGTTAAGTGAGATTTATTCCGGCAGTGAGCCAAAGGAATCTTATAAATTAAATACAGAAGGACTTGAGGAACTGGTAAGCGTCCAGGCGGCTGCCGTTGCAAAGAAATGGGATAAAGAACCGAAAAATGGTTCTATTTCCGATTTTGACAAATCAGCAAATCAATTTACTTTCAGCGGAGCAGAAAACGGGCTTCAGGTGGATCAGGAAAAGCTGATAGCGGATATTAATAGTGCCCTTAAGAAAAAGCAGTTTGATTCTGTGATCCAGGCATCGGTACTTGAAGTCGAACCAGAGTTTAATGAAGCAACAGCAAGAGAGAAATACACAACTATTTCTACCTTTACTACCAATACTACAGCTAACAGCAAGCGAAATACCAATGTAAGGCTTTCTTGTGAAGCGATAAATGGAACCGTACTGAAACCGGGAGAAGAATTTTCCTTTAACGAAGTGGTAGGCGAGCGTACAGAGGAAAAGGGGTATCAGGCTGCGGCTGCTTACAGCAACGGCGAAGTGGTGCAGGAAATCGGCGGCGGCGTATGCCAGGTTTCCACAACTCTTTATAATGCAGTGATTCGTTCCGGCTTAAAAACAACTGTCCGCCGATCCCATACGTATGAACCTTCTTACGTAACGCCCGGACAAGACGCTACGGTAAGCTATGGAGGCCCGGACTATAAATTTGTGAATAATTCCAACACAGCGATTGGAATTCGTGCAAGTTATTCCGACCAGGTATGTACCGTTTCTATTTATGGGATTCCTATTTTGGAAGAAGGGGTAAAGTATTCCTTAAAATCAACTAAGATTAAGGATACAGATATTCCGGCTCCTACCTATGAAGAGGATCCTACTCTTCAACTGGAAGAGCAGAGGGAAAAGAGCAAAGGAAGCCAGGGCAGCTATTGGGAAACAAGACTGATTATTACAAAGGACGGGGAAGTGGTTAGTGATGAAGTGGATCATAATACCACCTATAAAGGACATGCTCCTGTTATTTTGAGGAATACTTCTGGTGTGGTAATACCGCCGGAAGAAACGTCAGTTCCGGAATCTACAGTAGTTCCTTCCGAAGGTGCGGCAGACGGTTTAGTTCCTACTGAAGGATCTGGAACCACCACTCCGGGTCAGGGGGAAAGCAGGCCGTCAGAAGGGAACAGACCTCAGGAAACAACGGCGCCCACAGCAGCAGAAACTACACAAGCGCCGAATCCTAATGGTCCAGGATATCAAACGCCAGGCAGCGCTGAATCGGTATCCGGCCCAGGAACGCCTCAGGATTCCGGTCAGCTTCCAGATGCTCCAGTGGTTGTTCCCAGTCCGCTTACTGGGGTAAATGGGCCGTAATCTGTGTACTGCGGATGGAAACATATGATTTGCCCCAACATCTATGCATAAATTTATGTACAAATTCAGCAAAAGGGAGTTGGTTTGGTATATAAGCTATTTTAGCCTTTCATGAAGGGAGATTCTCTCTTTTCAGAAGGCTGAGATAGCTTTTTTATATAATCAGGAAAGCGCTTCAGTAATATAAAAAAACTTCGCTTAAGGTATCATTGGAGCGGAGAGGCTTAAAGTGGCTTTGAGAAAATTTTGTAAATGAATGAATATGATAATGATAATGGAGAAGCAGGTGGGGAAATTCGCTATGGACAGTGGTTTCGATAGGAAAAAAATAGATGAGAAGAAAAAGAGAGGCATTTGGTTCACATTGGCAGCAGGCAGTTTTCTTATGGTAGTCATGCTTTCTTCCTGGTGGCTGCAGAAACGTTCAAAGGATACAACGGAGGAAGCTGTTTATGGAGTAAGCAAATTATATCTGGAAGAACTGACCAGGCAGAAAGCGAATCAGTTTACTGATATTGCAGACAGCCAGATCCAGCAGCTTACTGTGACCATCCGGGCCATTAAGAAATCGGATATGATCAGCACAAAAGCCATGCAGAACTTTATTGGTCAGATGAAGAAAAATAACGAATTTGATTTTTTGGCAATGATCGATGAAGAGGGAAGGGTTTATACGGAAGAATCCTCCTATTTGGCAGCTTCGAAACTCAGTATCCTTGATGTGGAAGTTTTGGAATCAGAGATGTCCTTTCATCAGAATATTGATGGCCGCAGCCTGATATTAATTACGATTCCCGTAGAGAATTGTTTTTTGGAAAATCGAAGAATAATTGCGGCTGCAGTGGGAATGGATGCGGCTGCCATTGCGGATCATTTATTTTTAAATGAACATACCGGACGTTCTTTCAACAATGTGATTATGCCTGATGGCCGCTATGTAATCCGGACGGCTCATATTCATATTGAAGAAGACGATAATCTGTTTTCTGCATTAGAACAGGATGCCCATTTTGAAAACGGAACTTCCATTGCCCGCTGGAAGGAGGAATTAAAGGCCGGACAGCAGGGAATAGCAGTTTATGAGCTTCAGGGTTTGCTGCATTATACTTATTATATGCCCATACGCGATACAGGCTGGTTTATCACCACCACGCTTCATTACGATTTAATCAGCAAGAATGTAGATATTATCCGGAAAACGCTTACCCAAAACGGCATGATCCAATTGGCTCTGATTTTATTCGTTTTATTTGTGCTGTTTATCATTTATCTGGCCATGCAGAAGAGAAATGAATATCTGCGGTTTGAAAAACTGCAGGCAGAAAAGGTCAGCCAGGCAAAGAGTATATTTTTATCAAATATGTCCCATGATATCCGTACACCCATGAATGCGATTATCGGATTTACAAATCTGGCAGTTAAAAATGCAGAGGATGCAGATAAGACCCGGGATTATCTGGAGAAAATTTTAGCTTCCAGCAATCATCTTCTGGCATTGATTAATGATGTACTGGAAATGAGCCGGATCGAAAGCGGGAAAATCCATCTTGAAGAAACGGAATGCAACATTTCTGATATACTAAAGGGATTGGACAGTATGATTCGTGGTCAGGCTCAGAGTAAACAACTGAATTTGCACATGGATGCTTCCGGCGTGGGGGATCAGGATGTATACTGTGATAAACTGCGGATAAACCAGGTGCTGCTAAATCTGCTGAGCAATGCAGTTAAATTTACCCCGGCAGGAGGAGAGATATTTGTTACTGTCCGCCAGTTGACAAATGGGCCGGATATACAAAAAGGCTGCGGCACCTATGAAATCCGGGTGAAAGATACGGGAATCGGCATGTCCAGGGAATTTGCCTTAAAAGTGTTTCATCCATTTGAGAGGGAGAAAAGTTCTACTGTCAGCGGAATTCAGGGAACTGGTCTTGGAATGTCTATTGCAAAGAGTATCATTGAACTGATGGAAGGCACGATAGAAGTAGTAACGGCGCCAGGCAAAGGAACAGAATTTATTGTAACGGTAAATTTAAGAATTCAGGAAAAACAGGAAAATGTAGCTGAAACAGCTCTTCCTCACAAAATACACGAAAAGGCGGAAGAAGATAAGTTTAATTTTAGCGGCAGGCGTATATTACTGGTAGAAGATAATGAGCTGAACAGTGAAATTGCAACTGAGATTTTAACGGAAGCCGGATTTGAGATAGAAGAGGCAAAAGATGGGGCAGTTGCCGTTGAAATGGTTTCCCGTTCTGCACCCGGATATTATGACCTGATCCTGATGGATATTCAGATGCCCTGCATGAATGGGTACGAAGCAACAAAAGCAATCCGCGCTCTGGAGAACAGGGATGTGGCCGGGATTCCGATTATTGCTATGACGGCAAATGCTTTTGAAGAAGACAGGCAGGCAGCTTTTCAGGCGGGGATGGACGGCCATCTGGCAAAACCGATGGATACAGAAAAATTATTTGCTGCCTTAGCGAAAGTGTTTCAGAGTATTTCGTTTCAAAAAATAGAATGAGCAGAAAGAATGAAAAAAACTTGTATTTTTTAACGTAATTATTTGCAATTTTTTGAATTATTGTTATAATAATATACAGGGCAGTGTTCCTGAACTATTTCATCAGGAATATGATACTATTTACATTTTATTAGGAGGAAAGTAAAATGGCAAGAAAAATGAAAACCATGGATGGCAACCAGGCTGCTTCTCATGCATCATATGCATACACAGACGTAGCTGCCATCTTCCCGATCACCCCATCTTCTGTTATGGCTGAGCATACGGATGAGTGGGCTACTGATGGGAGAACCAACATTTTCGGACGTACCGTACAGGTGACCGAAATGCAGTCCGAGGCAGGTGCGGCAGGCGCCGTACACGGATCCCTCTCCGCTGGTGCGTTAACCACCACCTACACCGCATCCCAGGGTCTGCTTTTGATGATTCCAAACCTTTATAAAATTGCCGGTGAGCAGTTACCAGGTGTGGTAAATGTTTCTGCACGTGCAATTGCTTCTCATGCATTATCGATTTTTGGCGATCATTCCGATGTATATGCCTGCCGTCAGACTGGCTGCGCTATGTTATGCGAATCCAGCGTGCAGGAAGTTATGGATTTAACTCCAGTTGCCCACTGCGCGGCAATTAAGGGAAAAGTTCCATTCATTAATTTCTTTGACGGTTTCCGTACCTCCCACGAGATCCAGAAGATTGAAACCTGGGATTATGAAGATTTAAAAGATATGGTAGATATGGATGCAATTGATGCATTCCGTGCAAACGCATTAAATCCAAATCATCCATGCCAGAGAGGTTCTGCACAGAACCCGGATATTTTCTTCCAGGCACGTGAAGCCTGCAATCCTTACTATGATGCGCTTCCGGCTATTGTTCAGGAATATATGGACAAAGTGAATGCAAAGATTGGTACAGATTATAAACTGTTCAACTACTACGGAGCTGACGATGCTGAGCAGGTAATCGTGGCTATGGGTTCTGCAAATGATACCATTGAAGAAACCATCGATTATATGATTAAGACCAGCGGCGCTAAGGTAGGCGTAGTTAAGGTTCGTCTGTATCGTCCTTTCAGCGCAGCAGCTTTGATTAATGCAATTCCGGATACCGTTAAGAAGATTACAGTATTAGACCGTACCAAAGAGCCAGGTGCTTTAGGCGAACCTTTATATCTGGATGTAGTGGCAGCTTTAAAGGGATCCAAGTTTGATGCAGTTCCTGTTTTCAGCGGACGCTACGGATTAGGATCAAAGGATACAACACCGGCACAGATCGTTGCTGTATACGAGAATACCGATAAGAAGCAGTTTACCTTAGGTATCGAAGACGATGTAACCAACCTGTCCTTAAAGTTAGGCGCTCCTTTAGTAACTACTCCTGAGGGAACCACAAACTGTAAGTTCTGGGGTCTTGGTGCAGACGGTACAGTAGGTGCAAATAAGAACTCCATTAAGATCATTGGTGACAACACCGACATGTATGCTCAGGCATATTTTGACTATGATTCCAAAAAGTCCGGCGGCGTTACCATGTCTCACTTAAGATTCGGACATACTCCGATTAAGTCCACTTACCTGATCAAGAAGGCTAACTTCGTGGCATGTCATAACCCGGCATATATCCGGAAATACAACATGGTTCAGGAACTGGTAGACGGCGGAACTTTCCTGTTAAACTGCCCATGGTCTGACGAAGAGTTAGAGCAGCATTTACCAGGACAAGTTAAGAAATTCATTGCTGACCATAATATTAAGTTCTATACCATTGATGGCGTTAAGATTGGTATTGAAACCGGCATGGGCCCAACACGTATCAATACCATTTTACAGTCTGCATTCTTTGAGTTAACCGGAATTATCCCGGCAGAGAAGGCAAACCAGTTGATGAAGGATGCAGCTCAGAAGACCTATGGACGTAAAGGACAGGACGTAGTAGAGAAGAACTGGGCAGCAATCGATGCAGGTGCTAAGAATGTTCACCCGGTAAATGTTCCGGAATCCTGGAAGAATGCTGCAGATGAAGGATTAGATTATCAGGTAGTAACAGACGGAAGAAAAGATGTTGTTGATTTCGTTAATAACGTTCAGACCAAGGTTTCTGCTCAGGAAGGAAACAGCCTGCCTGTATCTGCATTCAGCGCTTATGTAGATGGCACTACGCCATCCGGTTCCTCCGCATATGAGAAGCGCGGCATTGCAGTAAATGTTCCGGTTTGGAATCCGGATAACTGTATCCAGTGTAATTTCTGTTCTTACGTTTGTCCTCATGCTGTAATTCGTCCGGTTGCTATGACTGCCGATGAGGCAGCTAAGGCTCCTGCAGAGATGAAGACCAAAGATATGACCGGTATGCCAGGTTATAAGTTCAGCATGACCATTTCTGCTCTTGACTGTACGGGATGTGGTTCCTGTGCAAATGTATGTCCGGGAATGAAGGGCAACAAGGCTCTGACCATGGAGAAACTGGCTGATAACTTAGATCAGCAGCCAATCTTTGATTTTGGACAGACCTTACCGATTAAGGAAGAAGTTATTGCTAAGTTTAAACCAAATACGGTTAAAGGTTCCCAGTTTAAGCAGCCGCTCTTAGAGTTCTCAGGCGCTTGTGCAGGCTGTGGCGAAACACCTTATGCAAAGTTAATCACCCAGTTGTTTGGTGACAGAATGTATATCGCCAATGCTACCGGATGTTCCTCCATCTGGGGCAACTCCTCACCATCTACTCCATACACTGTAAATGCAAAGGGACAAGGCCCGGCATGGTGTAATTCCTTATTTGAGGATAATGCAGAGTTTGGTTACGGCATGCTTCTGGCACAGAACGCTATCCGTGAAGGCTTACAGGCTAAGGTTGAAGCGGTAGCAGCTTCTGACGAGGCTTCTGATGAAGTAAAGGCAGCCTGCAAGGAATGGCTGGATACCTACAATGTAGGCGCAACCAACGGTGATGCAACGGACAAGTTAGTAGCAGCATTAGAGGGAATTGACTGCCCGGTTTGCAAAGAAATCGTAAAGAACAAAGATTTCCTGTCCAAGAAGTCCCAGTGGGTATTCGGTGGTGACGGATGGGCTTATGATATCGGCTTTGGCGGTGTTGACCATGTGCTTGCTTCCGGCAAGGATATCAATGTTATGGTATTCGATACCGAGGTTTATTCCAATACTGGCGGACAGTCCTCAAAGGCAACTCCTACCGGCGCTGTTGCCCAGTTTGCAGCAGGCGGCAAGGATGTGAAGAAGAAAGATATGGCATCTATTGCCATGAGCTACGGCTACGTATACGTAGCACAGATCTCTATGGGTGCTGACTATGCACAGACCGTTAAGGCTCTTGCAGAAGCAGAAGCTTATCCGGGACCATCCTTGATTATCGCATACGCTCCATGTATCAACCATGGTATTAAGAAGGGTATGTCCAAGGCACAGACCGAAGAGAAGCTGGCTGTAGAGTGCGGTTACTGGCATCTGTTCCGCTTCAATCCTGCTGCTGAGAATAAGTTCTCCTTAGACAGCAAAGAGCCGAAGATGGAAGGCTATCAGGATTACTTAAAGGGAGAAGTTCGCTACTTGTCCTTAGCAATGAAGAATCCTGAGAGAGCTTCTAAGCTGTTCGCTAAGAACGAAGCAGAGTCCAAGGAAAGATATGAGTATCTGAAGAAGCTGGTAGACGTATATAAGGCTTAATTGGATATTAAATTCAGAATGTTTAACAGGCATTTTAAATGCCGGGGTTAACGTTTGTTAATTACCGGCACATCTGTATGGGGCAGAGATAGGAAGTTTTATCTCTGCCCTTCTTTGTGCTTTTAAGAGGAAAATAAAAGGGAAAGAGGAAAAATTTGTGAAATTGGAGAATAACCTGGATACCGATGAAATCGGGGGTTTAGTGCGGAATTTAGCTATTCCGTCTATGCTGGCGCAGTTTGTCAGTGTTTTCTATAGTATTGTCGATCGGATGTATATTGGAAACATACCAGAAATCGGAGAACTTGCTCTGGCAGGAGTAGGTGTCTGCGGCCCTATTGTTACTATGATTTCGTCTGTTTCTTTCTGGGTAGGGGTGGGAGGAGCGCCTCTTTTAAGCATACGCCTTGGTCAAAAAAATCAAAAAGGGGCCAGGCAGGTTTTGGCAAATTGTTTTCTTATGCTTTTGGTTATGGCTCTGCTGATTACTGTTATTGCCCTGATTTTGAAACGCAGGCTGTTGTGGTGGTTTGGAGCCAGTGAAGTGTTGTTCCCCTATGCAGATGAGTACATTACCTGGATTTTTTTGGGAACCGTGTTTGCACTTTTGTCGGCTGGGATGAATCAGTTCATTATCTGCCAGGGATTTTCCAAAGTAGGAATGAAGTCTGTACTCTTAGGAGCTGTGTTAAATCTGATTCTGGATCCGATCTGCATCTTTTTTCTGGATCTTGGTGTGAAAGGAGCAGCCATAGCAACGGTGATATCCCAGGCTGCCTCTTGTGCCTATGTTCTTCGTTTTTTATTTAGCAGTCAGCCAGAGATACCGATTACCTTTGGAGGCTACCAGTGGAAAGTGATGAAAAAGGTGCTTCTGATTGGACTGACTCCTTTTGTGATCATAGCATTGGACAATGTAATGATTATTTCCTTAAATGCTCAAATCCAGCGTTTCGGCGGGCCGCAGCGGGGAGATATGCTGCTGACCTGCAATACCATCCTCCAGAGTTTTATGCTGGTAGTTACCATGCCTCTTGGGGGGATTACCGGCAGCACCCAGACCATCCTGGGTTTTAATTATGGGGCCAAACGGGCTGACCGGATCCGGAAGGCAGAGAAACATATCCTGGCCTTATGTCTGGGATTTACCGGAATCATGTTCTTTGTATCCAGGCTGTTTTCCCGGTACTTTGTAATGCTGTTTACCCGGGATCCCGAATATATCCGCCTTACTCTGGAAGCCATCCGTATTTATACGCTAATGATTATTCCCTTGGGGATTCAGTATATGATCGTGGACGGTGCTACCGGCATGGGGCTTTCGAAAATTGCTATCAGCTTATCTATGTTTCGAAAAGTTATTTATTTTTTATGCATTTTCCTGATTCCAAATATCTGGGACATTGGGCAGATTTTTTATTCAGAACCTGTTTCTGACCTGATCAGCCCAATTCTTTCCGCTGCTGTATTTTTTCTGGTGATCAGCCCGGTTATAGACAAGGGGGCAGAATGATATAGAAGAAGGGAGCAGATTGATATAAAAGAATGGGAGAAACGGAAAATAAGGGGATTGATAATCAGAAAATTCAAAATAAGAAAATTATAAGACAACAGCTTCTTGACAAAGCTGTTTTCTTTTGCTAATATAACTGTATCAACACTGTTAATACAGTTAAGTCAATTAATACAGTTGCTATTTCCAGAGGATACATTGGTTTTTTGAAATAGGAACGGCAGAAAGGAGTAAACGAGTGATAGTACTAGACTATAAGGATCGAAGGCCTTTGTATGAACAAATCACAGAACGGTTTCAGATGCTGATTGTAAGAGGCGTTCTGCCAAAGGATATGCAGATGCCCTCTGTCCGTAGCCAGGCCATGCAGCTATCAATTAATCCCAATACCATACAGCGGGCGTACAGTGAATTAGAACGGCAGGGCTATATTTACACCATTAAAGGAAGAGGAAGCTTTGTGGCAGATATCGGAGGAATATTGAATGTGAGAAAAGAAGAATGGAAAGAACGACTGGTAAAGCTGGCTGAGGAGGGGTATTCTCTGGGGATTGGCAGCAATGAGATGGCAGAGATTATCCGGAATGCTATGCCAGGAGATATGAGAGAAGAAGAAAATAAAACAATACCGGAAAAGGGGGGAATCGGTTGTGATTAAAGCGGAGAATTTGACGAAGCGCTTTGAGGATATTACAGCAGTTGATCATATTTCAGCCGAGATTAAAGAAGGCTGTGTATTTGGCCTGATTGGAACCAATGGATCCGGAAAAAGTACGTTCCTGCGTATGGCCAGCGGAATTTTAAAGCCAGACGAAGGAAGCATTACTATAGACGGAGAAAGGGTGTGGGAGAATCCGGCCATTAAGTCGAAGTATTTTTATATATCAGATGATCAGTATTTTTTCTCAAATGGGACACCCAAGGAATTAATGCAGTTTTACCGCTGTATGTATCCGGCTTTTGATGAGGCCCGGTTTTACCATCTTTTAGAAAGCTTTGGACTGAAAAAAGACAGGAAGATCAATACCTTTTCCAAAGGGATGAAGAAACAGGTTTCTGTAATCTGCGGCATCTGCGCCGGAACCGAGTATATTTTTTGTGATGAAACCTTTGACGGTTTGGATCCGGTGATGCGCCAGACTGTAAAAAGCCTGTTTGCAAATGATATGGCGGAGAGGAACTTAACACCTATTATTGCTTCTCACAACCTTCGGGAGCTGGAGGATATCTGTGATCACATAGGCCTTCTCCATCGCGGCGGCATCCTGCTTTCAAGAGAGCTGGATGATATGAAGCTAAACCTTCATAAGGTACAGTGTGTTTTGCAGCCAGAGATGAAGCCAGAACATTTAACAGCGTTAGATATTGCAAAAACGGAACAAACGGGAAGCATTTATACGATAACAGTGAGAGGAAACCAGGATACGATTATGGCACAGATGGAGTCTTACGAGCCGATTTTTTATGAATTGATCCCATTATCCCTGGAGGAAATCTTTATCAGTGAAACGGAGGTGGCAGGATATGACATCAAAAACCTTATTCTTTAAATTGCTTTGGGAGGATATTAAACGGAAGCTGTGGGCGGCAGCGCTGCTTAGCCTTAGCCTGTTTTTTGCACTTCCTGTTGCCATGGCTATGATTCTGCCCAGCTATCGTCCGAATCAACAGGTAACCCTTGAACAAGTGCTGCTCCGCAGAACCAATAATGTGTCAGCCATGCTGGATTTCGGAAGTAACTATCCTTTTATAATGATGATTTTCTTTATTTCAGCGCTGGTTATGGGAATTTCTACTTTTGCCTATCTGCATAATAAAAAACAGGTTGATTTTTATCACAGCCTTCCAGTAAAGCGAAATCTTTGGTTTGCCGTACACATAAGTACAGGTATTTTGATTCCTGCCGGGATTTACCTGGCTGCAGCAGCCGTTTCTCTGGTGGTGGCAGGAGTAAACGGTGTCCGGCTGTCGGCAGTATTTCCAGATGCAGTACACGGCTTTTTATGCCATATGCTTTATTATTGTCTGATCTATATTACGGTAGTTTTGGCTGTGATTATGACAGGAACCAAGCTGGCGGCCATTTTGGGAACAGCAGTTTTTTTCATTTATTTTCCAACGGTAAGCGGGCTGATAGAAGCGTTTTATTCTACTTTTTTTGAAACGTACTACTATGGGCAGCCAAGCATATGGAAGGCTGCAGTGATGAAACTTTCTCCCATTTATGAACTGATGGCGGCTGTATCAGACGGGGTAACCACAGGCCACGTGGCTGCAACTGTGGGAGCTGTCCTGCTTTTAGGACTGTTAAGCTTTTTCCTTTATCAAAAACGGCCATCGGAAGCAGCAGGAAAAACTATGGCGTTTTCCTGGTCCATGGGAACGATCAAAGTTTTGCTGGTGATTGTATCTGGAATGATGGGAAGTTTGTTTTTCTATTCCATTCGGGATACTCTGGCCTGGATGATATTCGGGGTAATTGTGGGAGTGGTAATTTCCCACTGTGTGATAGAGGTAATTTATCATTCTGATTTAAAAAAGCTGTTCTGTCATGAGAAGACCATGGCTGCCTGTATGGCTGCCAGCCTGTTCATAGCCTTATCTTTTTACTTTGATTTCTTCCGCTATGATGAATACGTGCCTTCTGAGAGCCAGGTGGCGTATTCCTCTATTGATTTCGGAACGGATGGATGGGTCAGCTATAACGGCGGATATTATGATAGTTCAGAGGAAAGCCAGGATGTGCTGACCAGGAGCCGCATTACGAATACGGAAGCTGTTTTTGGCCTTGCCAGGGAAGGGATCCGGCAGTTAGGAAAGGCTGCATCTTCTGATTATGAGCAATGGAGTAATGTGACGCTTTGCTATACGATGAAAAGCGGCCGCAAAGTGTACCGGCGTTATTATATGTATTTGGATCCGGTGATGGATCTTGCCGATGAAATTTATCTGGATTCGGATTATAAAAGAGCTTTGTATCCTGGCTTGGATCTGGATCTGTCAGAAGTGGTAAATAATATGGTATATCGGGATATTACCACAGAGGATGTCTTTTCATTATCTGAGGATACAGAAAAGAAAAGGGCTGTGGCAGAAGCTTACCGGCAGGAGTATTTCGAGTTATCTATGACCACCCGGGAAACCGAGTGTGTCATCGGGGAACTTTTAATGATTTCAGATAAAGATGATCAAAAAATCAGAAACAGGGTCAAAGAAGAAGGGGGACCAACTGTCCATTATCGGAACAATTATTGGTATGACGGATACTTTTATCCGATTTACCCTTCGTTTACGAAGACCATTGAAGCGCTGGCTGACTGTGGGATTCAGGTAGGGGAACCCTTAGCGCCGGAAAATTTTAAGGAGCTGCAGCTTGTGTTTGAGGGCTCCTTTGAGGATGAAACAGCAGGGAGCGAATATGAAACAGACGAATATGAAAAGAGTACCAGTTATGAGCAGGAACCTTACATCATCACCTATACAGAACCAGAAAAGATCCGTGAAATTATGAAGGCTTTCAGCCCCAGGAATTGTACGAAAAACAATATGATTTTATTTTCCGGATACGATGTGTATCTGGCCCCCAAGGAACTGAAGATATCATCCGGTTCCAATTGGGATCGGTATGAGGACAAAGCGTTTATAAGGGGATTCTTAATCAAAAACAAAGTGCCGGATTTTGTCGAAAAAGATTTTAGAGAGCTGGCGGCACAAAGAAAAAATAAACAGTGAATTGCTTGAAAATTGTCTGACTGCAGAGAGTTTGAATAGTAAAAAAGGCCTGGCAAAAGGAAATTCCATTCCTTCTGCCAGACCTTTTTGTCTTCCGGCTCATCCAAAAAGCGCTCCCAGCAGTCCATAGGACAAGAGGGACATAATTACCGTTGCAATTGCAATCCCTACTAAGATAGCAGGGAAGGATTTCCGTATGTTCATATGAAGAAGGGAAGCAACCAGCGCCCCGGTCCAGGCCCCTGTTCCGGGAAGAGGGATCCCTACAAATATTACCAGGCCCCAAAATCCGTATTTTTCTACCTGACCTTTGTTTTTTTCAGCTTTACTCCGAATCCACAGAGCTATTTTTTTAAGCCCTGGCACTCGTTCCATAAAATTCAGCACTTTTTCAATTAAGAGCAAAATAAAAGGGATGGGAAGGATGTTTCCGATGATACAGATAGGGATTGCACGCAAAATAGGCACATTTAACAGCGCCGGTGAAGCTGCCAGCAAACCTCCCCTAAGCTCCAGGATTGGAACCATGGATATTAGAAAAATAATGATTTCGCCGGATACTTTACCGCCTAAGACGGCAGCCAGCCATTGTACAAATGAATCAGTCATGTTGAACTCCTCAATTCTTTTTAGCATTGTATGAGTGATTGCACCTTCATTTAACCCGACCGTCTGCTGATTTGCAAATGCTAAAATTTGTTTGGAATCGTTTGGCCTTGATCGGCTGAAGGGAAAGACTACATTTGTTTGTTATACCATAAGGAATAAAGAAACTCAAGGGAAAAAAGAAACTCCGGGAAAAATCTTCTTAATTTTTGAACTGGTTTTCGGATGCAATATCCTGCAGAGGATTTGACTTGCAGAAATTTTTATTTATAATAGAGAGTAGCGGGAAGATACATTTGGTTTAAGTGAGAAACCAGGGAGAAAGGAGAACAGAGAAATGGAATTAACCAGTCAGAAGATGCGCAAACTGGCGCCGGAGATGGATCCACTGCGTTTAGGCAGCGGCTGGAAGAAGGAGGATTTAAGTAAGCCGCAGATTATCATAGAAAGTACCTTTGGCGACAGTCATCCAGGCAGCAGTCACCTGAATCAGCTAGTTGAGGCTGTGAAAAAGGGGATTCACGATGCCGGAGGGCATGGGGCCCGGTATTTCTGCACCGATATCTGTGATGGAGAAAGCCAGGGAACAGATGGAATTAATTTCAGCCTGGCAAGCCGCGAAATGATCGCCAACATGATTGAGATCCATGCAAATGCTACGCCTTTTGACGGCGGAGTTTACATCGCAAGCTGTGATAAAGGGATGCCGGGAAACCTGATGGGAATGGCCAGAGTGGGAATACCGGGAATTGTGGTTACTGGAGGGACGATGAGCGCCGGGCCAAATTTGCTTACATTAGAACAGCTCGGTATGTACAGTGCTAAGTATGAGCGTGGAGAAATCGATGAGGAAACACTAAATTGGGCAAAAGAGAACGCCTGCCCAAGCTGCGGCGCCTGCAGTTTTATTGGAACAGCTTCCACTATGCAGATTATGGCGGAGGCTTTGGGATTAGCCCTTCCTGGCAGTGCGCTGCTTCCGGCGACAAGCCCGGATCTCTTAAACTATGCATATGAAGCAGGAAAGCAGGCGGTAATGCTGGCAACAAAAGGAGTCTGTCCAAAGGATATGATAACGATGGACAGCCTTGAAAATGCTATCCTGGTTCATGGGGCTATTTCCGGCAGCACCAACTGCCTGCTGCATCTTCCGGCGATTGCCCATGAGTATGGAATAGAAATTGACGGAGATACCTTTGACCGGCTGCATCGGAATGCACATTATCTTCTGGATGTCAGACCGGCAGGAAGATGGCCAGCAGAGTTTTTCTATTATGCAGGAGGCGTGCCGGCGATTATGGAAGAGATAAAAGGGATGCTTCATTTAGATGCGATGACTGTTACCGGAAAGACCGTTGGAGAAAACTTAGATGAACGAAAACAAAACGGATTTTACGAAGGGTGCCAGAAGTGGCTGGATGCAGCAAATAAAAAATATGGGATTGCAGTTACGAAAGAGGAGATTATACGTCCTTTTGATCAGGCCATGGGGACAGACGGAAGTATTGCTGTTTTAAAAGGCAATTTGGCTCCTTTGGGGGCTGTGATTAAGCATACCGCATGTCCTAAGGAAATGTTCCAGGCTTTGCTGTATGCACGTCCATTTGACAGCGAGGAGGAGTGCTTAGATGCGGTGCTTCATCATAAAGTACAAAAAGGCGACGCTGTTTTCATTCGGTATGAAGGGCCAAAAGCCAGCGGAATGCCGGAGATGTTTTATACAAGTGAGGCCATCAGCAGTGATCAGGAATTGGGACGCTCCATTGCATTAATAACTGATGGCCGTTTTTCCGGCGCATCAACAGGCCCGGTAATTGGCCATTGCAGCCCGGAGGCTCAGGCAGGAGGGCCGATTGC
>JAAWIS010000013.1 GCA_022796475.1 Lachnospiraceae bacterium
TTTGGTGCTACGCTCATACCATATATTGTTATTGCAAATAAATTTGCACATCAATATATGGTATAGAGCGGGTGCATCGCACCCTTTTGACACCCTAATCTTATAAGAAATTGCTTCCTATCAAGCAAAAACCATCCGGGGGATGTGCACTTCGCGCTTAAGGAAACTGTCTGCTGCAAAATGAAAAGGCTGCCTGCTTCTGTATAAGTTTACCTGCTGCTGGTATGATTCAGAATAAAAGAAGGAGAGTGTTATTATGGCTAAGGATAAGAAAATGGTAGAGGCTATCACCTCTATGGAAGAAGATTTCGCCCAATGGTATACTGATGTGGTAAAAAAGGCGGAACTTTGCGACTATGCAAGCGTAAAGGGCTGCATGGTAATTAAACCGGCAGGATATGCGATTTGGGAAAATATCCAGAATGAACTGGATCGCCGTTTTAAGGCTACAGGAGTTCAGAACGTATATATGCCATTATTTATTCCGGAAAGCCTTCTGGATAAGGAAAAGGATCATGTAGAGGGGTTTGCGCCGGAAGTTGCCTGGGTGACCCATGGGGGACTGGAACCTTTGCAGGAACGTCTGTGTGTAAGGCCGACTTCAGAAACCTTATTCTGTGATTTTTACGCAAAAGACATCCATTCTTACCGGGATTTACCAAGAGTTTACAATCAATGGTGTTCGGTGGTCCGCTGGGAAAAGACCACCCGTCCATTCTTACGCTCCCGGGAATTTTTATGGCAGGAAGGTCATACGGCTCATGCCACTGCACAGGAGGCACAGGAGAGAACTATCCAGATGCTGAACGTTTATGCAGATTTTTGTGAAGAGGTACTAGCAATTCCGGTAGTAAAGGGACAGAAAACAGACAAAGAGAAATTTGCCGGGGCAGAGGCTACCTATACCATTGAAGCGCTGATGCATGACGGAAAGGCCCTTCAGTCCGGAACCAGCCATAATTTCGGCGACGGATTTGCAAAAGCGTTTGAGGTACAGTATGCAGATAAGGACAATGCTTTAAAATATGTCCATCAAACTTCATGGGGAGTATCAACCAGAATTATTGGAGCAATCATCATGGTTCACGGCGATGACAATGGACTTGTGCTGCCGCCTAAGATTGCACCAGTTCAGGTGATTATTATTCCGGTTCAGCAGCAGAAAGAAGGGGTGCTGGATAAAGCGTATGAGCTTAAAGAGCGGCTGTCTGGCTTCCGGGTAAAGGTAGACGACACAGATAAAAGTCCTGGTTGGAAATTCAGCGAATGTGAGATGCGGGGAATCCCCCTGCGGGTGGAAATTGGACCTAAAGATATGGCAAATAACCAGGCTGTACTGGTACGCCGGGATACCCATGAGAAGACAGTCGTGTCCTTAGATGAGCTGGAAAACCAGGTGTCATCTATGCTGGATACGATTCAGAGCGATATGTTAAAACGGGCGAAAGAGCATCAGAAAGCCCATACCTACTCTGCTGTTTCCTGGGAAGAGTTTGTTGAAGTGATTAACAGCAAACCGGGATTTGTAAAGGCAATGTGGTGCGGCAGCAGGGAGTGCGAGGAAAAAATTAAGGAAGAAACGGGGGCTACCTCCCGCTGTATGCCTTTTGAACAAGAGCGTTTAGCAGATACCTGTATTTGCTGCAAAAAGCCAGCCAAAAAGATGGTTTACTGGGGAAGGGCGTATTAGTGTTCCGACACGTTTACATTTCGCCAAATGACTTGCCTGAATTTCCATCTGTTATGTTGTTGTCGGAAGGCGATGCCATCGCCTCCCTCCGCCGCCTTGCAGACTGAACATTCATTCTGCGTCATTTAGCTGAAAGTAAATGTGTCGGAACACTAGAGCGTGTCTGAAAATTGCTTTCCGTCAGATGTACCTTCCACTTCGCGGGAGATTCCGGCCAAATGAAGGAGGCATAATCAAACAAGAAACCCGCACCTGACATATCAGACATGCTGCTGGAAATGCGGACTCAAAAATAAAAGGAGTGAATAAGATTATGAAACTGAAAAAATGTATGGCGCTGTTTACAGTTGTTACAGTACTTGCATCATCCTGTATTCCGGCCTATGCGGATCAATGGGTGGAAAAGAACGGGGAATGGTACTACCAGGACGACAACGGGCAGCCGCTGCGCAACACCGTATCCTATGACGGATACTATGTGGATTTCCGCGGAAAGCTTGTTCCGTTAAACAAAACAGAGGGAATCGACCGGGATCGGGAAATAAGCAGTAATTTTTACTTTAAATATCTGGAAACAGGCGATCCCCAATATTTAAACGGCAGTGAATACATTTCCCCGACGCCGTGTCCAACCGACCAGCAGGCAGCAGGATATTACCAGGCTGAAAAATGGTATGAAAACTATTATGGCTGTGCAAATGGAATTTTTAAACCCACGAATGGAAGCATATGGACAAACATAAGAGTGGACTTTGGCCCCAACCATGGCGATAAGGTATATCCAGATTATAAGCTTGAGCAATTAAAAAAAGCTGTTGCCAATCGACCGATAAAAAGCTATGATGAAAACTATGTGGATTTGTATTATCTAACAGACTTGAATAGCAATCTATATGATAACGGGGATTTCACGCCGCTTTCCAACGCGAAAAAAAGAGGGATCCAGGTCTACCAAGTTCCCTTCCCCTATCCGGATTCCACAACGACCTACTCGCTGATTTCCAAGCGGGACGCTTACCGGATTTACAAAGAGTTTCTGGATGCGGCAACGGCCGGGACGGAGAATATGTCTGAACGGGAGCTGGCCCTGCACCTTTTGGAATTCGTGAAAAAGCAGTTGTCTTACAGCTATAGTGAGGAGGCCTCGAATCTGGCAGGCGGACATACAAATGAGGATATGGTTTTGACGCTTCTTGCCGGCTCTGGCATATGTGCTAATTACTGCTATATGTATCAGGGTTTATGCCAAACGGTCGGATTGGAATGCAAAATTGAGGAAGGCACCTCCGTAACTGGGGGGCGTCATGGCTGGAATCTGGTGCGGGTAGACGGGACATGGTATCATGTGGACGCAACTTGGGCCGACACGGACCGGAGGTATGACGGATTAATGGATAAATGCCCACATATGGGGAGCAACTGCCAGCTTGTTCTGTATCCGAATCGTTTTTAGTAAATTAAAAAAACAGGGTGACATCAGACGATGAAGCTGGAAAATCATTTGAATTTGGTTATTTTATTCCAAGATTGAAGCAGGCAAATAAAGCCTATATAAGTAAATACCAGCTTGTCATAACATGCAGCAACCTGGCTTCCATCTATATCAATAGAGTCCAGCACCGGAATAGCATAATTAATATCATTGCGCTGTCCTTCACTCAGCATATATACGAGATCCCCATAGGCAGCTACTGCTGTATGGATTTTGCTGCTTGCCCCTCCACGGCTGTGTCCAATTTCATTGGAAGGCCCCCTTTTCTTTATTCTATTATAGAACTTGGGGGAAACCTATATTTTGCGCATTTTTTAATTTTCAAACACTGTTTGTTATCAGGTAAATCGTTGGCTTGGAGGTTGAATAATATGAGGATAGAAATTCCGGAGGAAGTGGGGGCGATCATCAAAAAGCTGAATAGTTATGGCTATGAGGCATTCGCTGTAGGCGGATGCGTCCGGGATGTTCTGCTTGGGAGAGAGCCGGAGGATTGGGATATTACCACCTCCGCTTCTCCCGGTCAGGTAAAGGAACTGTTTAAACGAACAATTGATACCGGGATCCAGCACGGCACAGTTACCGTTATGAAAGGCCATAAAAGCTTTGAAGTAACCACCTACCGCGTTGACGGAGAATATGAAGACGGCAGACATCCCAAATCGGTTCAGTTTACTGCCAGCCTAAAAGAGGATCTGCAGCGTCGTGATTTTACCATAAATGCCATGGCATACAGCCATGAAACAGGGATTGTGGATGAATTCGGCGGAATGGAAGATTTAAAATCTCATATTATTCGCTGTGTAGGAAACCCGATAGAACGTTTTACAGAGGATGCTCTGCGGATTTTGCGGGCAATTCGTTTTTCTGCCCAGTTAGACTTTACGATTGAAGCAAAAACAAGAGAGGGAATTTCTGCAATTGCTCCAAATATGGAAAAAGTCAGCAAGGAGCGGATTCAGGCAGAATTAAGCAAGCTGCTGTTATCAGATCATCCAGAAAAAATCGAAGAGGTTTATGAAACAGGAATCAGCCCATACGTATCGGCTGCATTTCATAGTGTGGATCGAAGCCGGCTGTTTCTTTCACCAGGCCTGCCAAAGAAAAAGCATATCCGATGGGCAGCTTTTTTAAAAGATACAGAAGAAAAAAAGGCAGTGCAGGTGCTAAAAGATCTTAAGATGGATAATGATACGATTTTGCGGGTTCGCATATTGAATCAGTGGATTTACCGGGAAATTCCGCCGGGAAAAGTGCAGCTTCGCCGGGCCATGAGCCAGATGGATCCTTCCCAGTTTGATGATCTGCTGGTTTTAAAGAAGTGGATCGGACAGACGGGCATTGAAACACTGGAAAACTTAACAGAGGAGATCCGGAAAAACGGTGACTGCATCAGCTTAAAAGAACTGAAAGTAAATGGAAGCGATTTGCTGGCTGCCGGGATGAAGCCGGGAAAACAGGTGGGGGAGGAACTATCCCGTCTTCTTGATTTAGTACTGGAAAAGCCGGAGCTGAACCGGAGAGAAATTTTGCTCAGGCTCCTTTCTGTTTCCTGATGCTTTAGCAGGCAATTGTGAACCACAGCATAAAATTTTCTGAGTGAAACAGGGGTCAAAATTTGTTTTGACCCCAATACTTTTTTATGCTATACTGAAAAAGCGAACGTTATTCGTAAGAAAACGCATCAGCATACAGTGGATATAAACACTTATAACTCCAGGGAACTGTTTCGGCATAAGGCATAAAAGCAGGCACAGAAAAAGTGCTGACCCTCAGGGCGGCAACTTTTGGTTATCTGTGGCAGTTTTATCTATAAATGTCAGCCATCTATCCGGTTTTTCGGGCAGTTGCCAATCTTTTTGATTCTATTTTCTGATGTTGTCTTAAAAACGTTCACCTTTATCCCCAAACTATAAAAATGTCTGAAAAGCAGGGGACGCATCTGCGCCGTTTTATCAGACGAAAAAGGAGAAAAAGATGAAAAACAGCAGCACAACACACACTCTCTACATGGTAGAGCTGGCACTGATGGTAGCCATTATCTTTTTAATGGCCTATACTCCTCTTGGCTATTTTCGGACACCGGGGCTTTCCATTACCTTTTTAACGGTTCCGGTAGCAGTAGGCGCGATTATCTTAGGACCCAAGGGAGGAGCTGCATGTGGTCTGGCTTTTGGCCTTACCAGTTTTATGCAGAGCATGGGAGGCGGAGGCTTTGGCACAATGCTTTTTGGCATTAGCCCGGCAGCTACCGCATTTACATGCATTGTTCCGCGGATTTTAGAAGGCTGGCTCTGCGGCCTGGTGTTTCAGACAGCCAGGAAGTTTTCAAGGAATGGATCCTACTTTGCAGCAGGCCTTGCATGTCCTTTGTTAAATACTGTATTGTTTATGACTTCTCTGGTAGTATGCTTTTATCATACCGAGTATATCCAGGGCCTTGCACAGACTTTGGGAGTATCCAACCCATTTATGTTTGTCATTGTATTTGTAGGGGTTCAGGGGCTGATTGAAGCTGCTGCCTGTACGGTGATTGCCAGTGTAGTTTCCAAAACATTAGCAGTTGCATTAAGAATGGGATAACAATAAAAATCAGCCGCTTTGCAGGTATCATATCAAAAAACCTGCAGGGCGGCTGTTTTAAAATATTTACGGAAAGGAGAATACTGAGTTCATGAAAGAAAATAAGCTTATGAAAGAAATTTCAGTTACGGAACTAAAGGGGCTTCGGATTGGAAATGCTCAGAATAGGGAGGCAAAAACAGGAGTTACAGTGCTGCTGTTTGACAATGGGGCAAAGGTTGGAGTAGATATCAGCGGAGGAGGGCCTGCCTCCAGGGAAACTCCTTTAGCCCTGCCTTTAACAGCCGATAATCCGGTTAATGGAATTGTTCTTTCCGGAGGTTCTGCTTTTGGCCTTGCAGCATCCGACGGAGTGATGCAGTATCTGGAAGAACGGGGTATCGGCTATGAAACCGGCTATGCCAAGGTTCCTCTGGTATGCCAGTCTTGCATTTATGATCTGGGTATCGGACGTGCCGATATCCGGCCAGACAAAGCTATGGGATATGAAGCCTGTATAAATGCAGAGAAAAACCAGCCTGTATGCGGAAGTGTGGGAGCCGGAACGGGAGCCACTGTGGGGAAGCTGTATGGGATGGGGAGAGCGATGAAATCAGGGCTTGGGATCTATGCAGCGGAAGTAGGGAAACTTAAAATGGCGGCTATTGTAGTGGTTAATGCAGTGGGAGATATCTTTCATCCGGAAACGGGAGAAAAGGTAGCAGGACTTTGCTCAGAGGATGGAACCGGATTTGCGGATTCCTGCAGTGAGCTTTACAAAATCAGCAGGCAGAAGGATTTGTTTGAACAGGATAAGCAGCCTGATATCGATATCAATTCGAATACAACCATTGGTGCTGTAATTACAAATGGCAGATTTTCTAAGGCAGAGATGAGTAAAATTGCTTCTATGGCAAGAAGTGCATACAGCCGCTGCATCAACCCGGTAGGAACCATGGCAGACGGAGATACCATTTATGCTGCTTGTTTTGGGGAGGAAGAGGCAGATCTGAATATGGCAGGTACGCTGGCAGCCCAGGTGATGGCCAGGGCAATTTTAAAGGCAGTAGAGTTGGCATAAACAGTCCTGCCTGTCTGCTGACGCAGACGCGCTCCGGCGCGAGAGTCCGGCAAGCCGGACTCTTTTTAGAAAAACACTGGAAGTAGGAAATGCTTTTTAAATCCCAAGTGTCAGATTTCAGACATAAATCCGCTTGTATTTTCATAGGCTGGAAGTAGCCTATCAGAAAGAGCCGAATACCACAGTTTGGCATAGCAGCCCAGGCTTGGGCAATCGGAATACAAGGGGGAGTATACATGTCCATGAGTGATCGATACGAGGAGGTTCTGAAACAATATGAGTTTCAGGTAAAATCAGTGAGGAAGGGACGGGGAGCCTGGATTTGCGAAACGGATCGGGGAATGAAGAGCCTGCGGGAATATCAGGGAACTGTAAAACGCCTTGAATTTGAAGATCAGGTTCTGGATCAGATGAAGGGGCAGGATGGCCTGGCAGCAGATCGCTATGTCAGGAACCTGGAAGGGAATCTTTTTTGTGCTGCCCAGGATGGCACCCGGTTTGTTTTAAAGGAATGGTATGGTGACAGGGAATGCAGCTTAAAAGACGGGAAAGAAGTGTGCCGCGCTATTACCAGTATTGCCCTTCTTCATAAGAAACTGCAGGAGATCCCTTTTCATGAAGAGTGGGCCATGGGTTCTACGTTTCCCAGTCTGGCGATTCAGGATATGGAGCGGCACAACCGGGAACTGAAGCGGGCCAGAGCTTATATACGGGGAAAACGGAAAAAAAGCGATTTCGAGCTGTGTGTAATGAAGAGCTTTGAAGCTTTTTTCAGACAGGCAAAAGAAGCGGCGGAAGGGATT
Organism: Lachnospiraceae bacterium; assembly: GCA_022796475.1. Classification (GTDB taxonomy): domain Bacteria; phylum Bacillota; class Clostridia; order Lachnospirales; family Lachnospiraceae; genus Caccovicinus. The sequence continues at coordinate 7,629 of JAAWIS010000013.1, forward strand.
GCAGGTCTTTGGGAGCCAGGACGGGAACCCAGATTTTTGTGCCATGGTGATTTGGATCATCATCACGTTCTTATGGGCAGTGGATACGTTGCTGTGATCGAATATAATCGCCTGCACCTTGGGCTTCAGGCGGAAGATCTGTACCGGTTTATGAGAAAAGCTATGGAGAAGCATAATTGGAATCTTTCTCTGGGAAAAGATATGCTGGAAGCCTATGAAGAAGTGCTGCCCCTTAGCCAAAAAGAACGGCAGTGCCTGTATTTTTTATTCCTTTATCCAGAAAAATACTGGAAGCAGATTAATTACTATTTTAATGCAAATAAAGCATGGATTCCGGCACGTAATATGGACAAAATTATAAGTCTGCAGGAACAGGAGGGGGTTAGGCAGGCATTTTTACAGGAGCTGGAACGGTACGGTTTGATGGTTTGATTCATAACAGCAATAAATATAGCCATGTATACAGAAAAAAACGGAAAGGAACCTTTTCTTTTTTGGTATTATTATGGTATAATTCCATATAAAGAATTAAAGCTGTGGCGAAGCGAAAGGTTCGCCATGGCATACCAAAAAATATGCCATAAAGTCAGACTGTCCGGGACAAAAAATCAGGATGCCAAAGGAGGAAAGTTCCCGCCAGTTCTGAATATGGCAGGAAAAAGCAGGAGGCAAAAAAGCGTATGAAGGATTACATGAAGATTTATAATGAATGGCTGTCCAACCCTTACTTTGACGAAGCAACGAAAGAAGAACTTCGTGCCATTGGAGGGAATGAGAACGAAATTAAAGAACGTTTTTACATGGATTTGGAATTTGGGACAGCCGGGCTGCGGGGTGTTATCGGCGCTGGGATTAACCGGATGAATATTTATGTGGTGCGCCGGGCCACTCAGGGCTTGGCAAACTATATTATAAAGCAGGGTGGTGCTTCAAAAGGCGTTGCCATTGCATATGATTCCCGCCATATGTCACCAGAATTTGCAATGGAAGCTGCGATGACTTTGGCTGCCAACGGCATTAAGGCCTACAAATTTGAATCCCTTCGTCCCACGCCAGAGTTGTCTTTTGCTGTTCGTGAACTGGGATGCATTGCAGGAATTAATATTACAGCAAGCCACAACCCGCCAGAGTATAATGGATATAAAGTTTACTGGGAAGATGGCGCCCAGTTTACCCCGCCCCATGATAAAGGCGTGACAGAGGAAGTATTGGCGATTGAAGATTTGTCTGCTGTAAAGGTAACGGATGAAGCAAGCGCTAAGGCTGCCGGGCTGTATCAGGTAATTGGTGCAGACATTGATGACAAGTATATTGCCCAGGTAAAAGCACAGGTGGTAAATCAGGCAGCGATTGATAAGATGCAGGATCAGATCACTATTATATATTCTCCGCTGCACGGAACAGGAAATATCCCGGCCAGAAGAGTGATGAAAGAGCTTGGGTTTGAACATGTTTATGTGGTTCCTGAGCAGGAACTTCCAGATGGCGATTTCCCCACTGTAAGCTACCCGAATCCAGAGGCAAAAGAGGCGTTCGAGCTTGGGTTAAAGCTGGCAAGAGAAAAGGATGCAGATTTGGTATTAGCTACGGATCCGGATGCTGACCGTCTTGGCGTATATGTAAAGGATACAAAGTCTGGTGATTACATCCCCTTAACCGGCAATATGTCAGGTTCTCTTCTCTGTGAATATGTGTTAAGCCAGAAAGCGGCGGCAGGGAAGATCCCAGCAGATGGAGAAGTGGTAAAATCCATTGTGAGCACAAATCTGGTGGATGCTGTTGCCAAAAACTATAATTGTAAACTGGTAGAGGTTTTAACCGGTTTTAAGTGGATTGGAAAAGAGATCTTAAAAAATGAGGAAACCGGAGAGGGCACTTATCTGTTCGGCATGGAGGAAAGCTATGGCTGCTTAATCGGCGCTTATGCCCGGGATAAGGATGCGATTTCTGCAACTGCAGCCCTTTGTGAGGCAGCCGCATATTACAAAGAAAAAGGCATGACCTTATGGGATGCTATGGTTGCCATGTATGACCGGTATGGTTACTACAAAGATGCTGTTCAGTCCATTGGTTTAAAAGGTATTGAGGGGCTGGCTAAGATCCAGTCAATTATGGAAACCTTGCGAAACCAGACGCCGGCAGAAGTAGGCGGCTATAAAGTGATATCGGCAAGGGATTATAAGCTGGATACGATTAAAGATCTGGCTACAGGAGAAGTGAAGCCAACAGGACTTCCTTCTTCTAACGTACTGTATTATGATCTGGAAGATAATGCCTGGCTGTGTGTAAGGCCTTCCGGTACAGAGCCAAAAATCAAATTCTATTACGGCATAAAGGGAGAATCTCTGGAAGATGCAGATGAGAAGTCTGCTGCTATGGGCAAAGCGGTACAGGCTATGGTAGATCAGATGCTGTAGGGAGAATATAGAAAGAAACAGATCCCGGGAATTATTCCCGGGATCTGTTTAGTTTTTGGTAACATTCAGTTTATAATCAGAATTTCCCACAGCCTGGCCTGTTAAACCATCGTTTTCCAGTGTAACTTTCCAGCTAACCATACTATAGCCGGAAGGCTCTGATATCCAGTGATCGCTGCGAAGTTCGTAAGTATTAGTTCCTGTTTTCCGCACTTGACACAGGTAGCTTCCTTCCTGTACATTTGTCCGCTTTCTCAGATTATAGAAATTAATCTGTGCTACCTGTACGTCACCGGTTTCAAAAATAGCAATGTCAATTCCGGCTTTTCCATGAGAAGCATTATAAGTGCCTGTATACGTGCCAAGGATGGTATTTCTTTTGGTAACCTCAGCAGTAACCTTCTGGGTTTGTACAACATTATTGACCATCCATGCACCATTTGCGTCTGTCTGTTCCCCATCCGGAGCAGTCTGAGAAATCAGGCAGTAACCTGATTGATTAAAGTAATAGCATTCTCCAGTTCCATCACGATCCGTATCGATCCAGTACCAGCCGTTAGCTGGGTAGGTTCCGTCGTCCTGGCTGTACCACCATCCTTCTGTATTCTGCTGCCACTGCCCAGCAAAAGCTGGAACGGCAAGAGCCAGAGTTAGTACTGACGTACATGCAGCAGTTTTCCATGTTCGTTTCATGCTCCATATCCTCCTGATTAGCGTAGCTGATTCCTGATTGCCGGTGTATTCTGCCGGGCAGTTTTTTGGGAATCATTTTGTTAGATGGCAATATCATAACATATTTCTTAAGGAAAATAAAGTAGTTTCTAAAGAGAAACAATATGCTGCTCAGGGATTAGAAGCATATGTGTTTCTGTCCGCTAAGAGAGATGTAAGCGCTTACAAAAATATTCGAAAAACTATTGATTTTATTTGGAAAGTGTAGTATAGTAAAGCTAGCAACAAAAGGAAAATTTGATGTAGCAGAAAATGTAAGGGCTTACAAAAATAATTTTATGGAGGTAGCAAAGATGAGTACACAGGTAAAAGAAACAGTAATTCAGTTTGGCGAGGGCGGCTTTTTGCGTGGATTTGTTGACTATTTTTTCCACAAATTGCAGGAGAAGGGGTTATATGACGGAAAAATTGTTGTGGTACAGCCAATCGAAAAAGGGATGTGCCAGATGTTAGCCGATCAGGACTGCCAGTATAATTTATTCCTTCGGGGCATTGAAGATGGACAGGTTGTGAATGAACACACTCATGTTACTTCCATTTCCAGAGCTTTAAATCCGTATACACAGTATGAAGATTATATTGCACTGGCAGTCAGCCCGGATTTGAGAGTGCTGGTTTCCAATACTACAGAAGCAGGGATCGAATATCTGGGAACGGAAAAGCTGACAGATATGCCGCCCAAATCGTATCCTGCAAAGTTAACCCAGTTTTTGTATAAGAGGTATCAGGCTGGCTTAAAAGGCATGATTCTTCTCCCCTGTGAGCTGATTGATAATAATGGTGATAATTTAAAGGCGTGTGTATTAAAGTATGCCGATTTATGGGAATTAGAAGATGGTTTTAAGGATTGGATTAATAAGGAAAATGATTTCTGCAACACATTAGTTGACCGGATCGTTACAGGATATCCAAGAGATGAAGTAGAAGAACTGACCAAGAAGATTGGTTATACGGATAATTTGATTGATACGGCTGAAATTTTCCATTTATGGGTAATTGGCGGGCATCATGAAGACGAACTGCCATTTAATAAGGCTGGATACAATATTGTCTGGACCGACGATGTAAAGCCATATAAGAAGAGAAAAGTACGTATCTTAAACGGCGGCCATACCTCCATGGTATTAGGCGCTTATCTTTATGGTTTGGAAACGGTAGGGGAATGCTTAAAGGATGAAACGGTTCGTTCTTATTTGGAAAAATGTCTTTTTGATGAGATTGTGCCCACATTAGGAAACAGTGAAACGGATGTTAAGTTTGCAAAAGATGTGCTGGAGCGCTTCTCCAATCCATTTATTAAGCATATGCTGTTAAGCATTGCGTTAAATTCAGTAAGCAAATTCCAGGTACGGGTGCTGCCTACCATTTTAGAATACAAAGAAAAGTTCGGAAAGTATCCGGTAGCGCTTACCTTCTCCATGGCAAGTTTGATTTCCTTCTACCGCACAGACAAAGCCAACGACGGACAGGAAATTATGGACTTTATGAAGACTGCCTCTGTAGAAGAGATTATGAACAGAAAAGACTACTGGCATGCAGATTTAACAGAAATGGTTCCTGTGGTTTTGGAGTATTATAACCTGATTCAGGAAAAGGGCATGGCAGAAGCTTATAAGATTGTATTAAATAAATAATGTCCAAATCCCCTTGTCCGCTGAGGGCAAGGGGATTTGAACGTAAAAATTAAAAATGCTTTTGTGACAGACTGCTGTAAAATAAAAGTAACCGATTTATGAATAGCAAGAATGCCATGAAGGGGATGAAAAAGACGGGCCAGAAGGGATTGATATATTCGCCCGCCTTTTTGTTTTTATGATGTGTTTATGCCTGCCGTTATTTTTCAGATTCTTCCAAAGGAGGAAAACCGTCGATTAATGTAACCGCGCCGCAGATACTGGGGTAATAGCTTTTGTATGTTTCCGGATCTGCAATCCGGAATTTGTAGTATTTTCCTGTTTTGATTTCTTTATAAACATGGGATTCTTCAAATCGTTCACCTAAGGCTTCGTTTGCAATTTCAAACGTTTCCGGATTCCCATTCCGATCTTTGGTATGGATCAGGTAAACTGCTTCGCCGTTAATTTCTGTAATTTCTTTTTCCTCTACAAAGATTTCCACATAACGAACGTCATACTGATTTTCTTTTCTGGGATGAAATATCATAAAAGCAAGAATACATATAATTATGACCATGCCGACTATATTTCCGATATTGCTTGCGATTAAATTGTGTTCTTTATTCATATCGTTTCCCCTCTCCTAAATACGTTTCTTATTTCTGCCCTTACGAAAAAACATTACATCCTTATTAACATTTTGTCAATCCGAATTGGTTAAAATTTTGCTAAAAAATTGGAAAAAGAGGGTTAGGAACAGCAATTTGAATTGGAATAGAACAAAAGTGTTTACATAGGATAGTAGAAGAGAGAAAAGCAGAGGAAAGGAAATCATCCGGAGAGGAGGAAAACAAAATGCCGGAACAAAAAAGGCAGTTTTTTAAAGGCCGGAAAAGAGTTTTTCGGTTAAGCGTAAAGACTGGCCTGGGAGTGATTCTGGGTATTTTTTTATTCATTATGGGAAATAGGATGGCTGCTCTTGTTGCCCGGGAAGCCTGGAAGGAAACCGGCAGATATCAAAAATCAGAGAATTCAGAAATAGATGAAATTCCGCGAGAAGAGATCAAAACGGTGGCGTTAACATTTGATGACGGCCCTCATGAAAAGTGGACTGCTGTATTGCTGGACGGGCTGAAAGAAAGGGACGTTAAGGCAACATTTTTTTTAATGGGAGAAAATATTGCTGGAAAGGAAGAATTGGTAAAACGGATGGAAAAAGAAGGGCATTTGATAGGGAATCACAGTTACAGCCACATACAGCTTACGAAAGAAGGAATGGATCAGGTTTGTCAGTCTTTTGAAAAAACCAGCGATATTATTGAAGGTTTAACGGGAAAACCTCCGGAATATGTGCGTCCTCCTTATGGCGACTGGAATGAGGAGCTGGAATGCCGGACCAATTTGACTACCGTTTTGTGGGATGTAGACAGTCTGGACTGGAAATATAAAAACCGGGGCCGGATAGTGGATAAAGTATGCCGTGAAGTAAGGGATGGTGATATTATTTTAATGCACGATATTTTTCCTGCTTCTTCGGAAGCAGCGCTGGACATCATCGATCGGCTGACCAAGGAGGGATGGCAGTTTGTAACAGTTGACGAACTGGTAGTAGATTAGAAGGTGTTTGAAAATATGTTTCGTCAGATGGCAGGAAGGATTTTTCAAACACATGCTGGCCTTTTTTATGGCAATATGTTATAATTTTTTTGCTACTAAAAGTCTGCAAACTGCAGGACAAGAATAAAAGGAGAAGGAAGCTATGAAGGATACGGCATTAGTAATTATGGCGGCCGGAATTGGGAGTCGTTTTGGGGGCGGAATTAAGCAGTTAGCTCCAGTTGGGCCCAATGGGGAAATTATCATGGACTATTCCATCCATGATGCTTTGGAAGCTGGATTTAATAAAATCGTATTTATCATCCGGCGGGATTTGGAGAAAGATTTCAAAGAAATTATTGGGGAACGGATTGAAAAGGTGGCAAAAGTAGAGTACGCTTACCAGGAACTGGATAAACTTCCGCAGGGATTTTCGGCGCCGGAGGGGAGAAATAAGCCCTGGGGAACTGGTCATGCGCTGCTTATGGTAAAGGATTTTGTAAAAGAGCCATTTGTGGTGATCAATGCAGACGATTATTACGGAAAAGAGGGATTTTGCCGGATTCATGACTACATGGTTCAGAAGATGGATGAAAATAGCGAAACTTATGATATGTGCATGGCTGGTTTCGTATTGGCGAATACATTAAGTGAAAACGGAACTGTTACCAGAGGCGCCTGCGAAGTGGACGAAAAGGGAAATCTAAAACAGGTGAAGGAAACCTTTGGTATTCAGATGCTTTCCGATGGTCTTCACGCAGAGGATGATACCGGACAGCCGGTGACAGTAAGGCCGGATCAGTTAGTATCCATGAATATGTGGGGGCTTCCACCTGCATTTTTAACAGAGTTGGAAAAGCAGTTCCCGGAATTTTTGAAAAGCGTGCCGGAAGGCAATTTAAAGGCAGAATTTTTGCTTCCCCAGGTAATTGACACATTAGTTCATGAGGGGAAGGCCAGAGTAAAGGTACTTGACACGAAAGACAAATGGTTTGGAGTGACTTATCAGGAAGATAAAGAAATAGTCGTAAAGGCTATCCAGAAGCTGATTGCGGAAGGCGTGTATCCAGAGAAACTGTTTTAATTCAGTCTTTGAAGACAGAAAGAGATTGGCATGAGGAGACCCCGGTTAAAAAGCAGCCGGGGTAATTATGAAAAATCTATGTGCAATTTATCTAATGGAAGAAAGTTTTTTGATAACTTTCTATGCATTTAGTATAAAAAATGAATGTGAATAAACTATGAACATTGTGTAAATAGATTATGAAAATAACTATGGCAGATTCTCAGAAAAAAACGTGCAGACAGCATAAGGTTCAGTAAGCTTGGAGGGAAACCATGGAGGGAGATAAAAAACGGAAAACATTAGTGGTAGGGCATAAGAACCCGGATACGGATTCTATTTGCTCAGCCATCTGTTATGCAAATTTAAAAAAGGCGCTGACTGGGGAAGAGTATGAGCCAGCCAGGGCTGGCGGCATCAATTCAGAAACTCAGTTTGTCCTGAACTATTTCGGGGTGGATGAGCCAGAGCTGGTTCAGACCGTCAGGGCGCAGGTAAAGGATATTGAGATTAGGGAAACGGAAGGGGTGCGGCGTAATATTTCTCTGAAAAATGCTTGGAATCTGATGCAGAAGGCAAATGTGGTAACGCTGGCAGCCGTTACGGACAGCGGACATTTGGAGGGCTTGATCACAGTAGGGGATATTACAAAATCATATATGAACGTATATGACAGCAGTATTCTTTCCAAGGCAGTTACCCAGTATTCCAATATTGTAGAAACTTTGGAAGGGGTTATGGTAATTGGTGATGAAAACGATTACTTCGGTGATGGGAAAGTTTTGATCGCTGCGGCTAATCCGGATATGATGGAGTTTTACATTGAACCTCATGATCTGGTAATATTAGGAAACCGGTATGAATCTCAGCTTTGCGCCATTGAGATGGAGGCTAGCTGCATTATTGTGTGCGAGGGAGCCGGAGTTTCTATGACCATTAAAAAACTGGCTCAGGAAAGAGGCTGCTTCGTGATCACAACCCCTTACGATACATACACAGCGGCCCGCCTTGTCAATCAAAGTATGCCAATCAGCTATTTCATGAAGACGAAGCATCTGATCACCTTTGACGAGGAAGATTTTATAGACGATATTAAAGATGTAATGGCGAGCAAGCGTCATAGGGATTTTCCGATTTTGGACAAAGACGGACATTACAAGGGGATGATTTCCAGACGGAATCTTTTAGGTGCCAGAGGAAAAGCAGTCATTCTGGTTGATCACAACGAAAAGGGACAGGCAGTAGACGGTATTGAAGGGGCCGATATTCAGGAAATTATTGATCATCACAGGCTGGGGGCAGTGGAAACCATATCCCCTGTGTATTTCAGAAATCAGCCCTTAGGCTGTACCGCTACGATTGTCTATCAAATGTACCAGGAAAACAGAATTCCGGTAGAGCCTAAGATTGCCGGTCTTTTATGCAGCGCAATCCTTTCAGATACACTGTTATTCCGCTCCCCCACCTGTACTGCAGTGGATCGGGCGGCTGCTATGGAGCTGGCAGATTTGGCCGGAATTGAGATTGAAGGATATGCCGGAAAGATGTTTGCAGCAGGAAGCAATTTAAAAGGAAAGACGGATAAAGAGATTTTTTATCAGGATTTTAAGCGCTTTCAGGCTGGAAAGATTACTTTTGGAGTAGGGCAGATCAGTTCTGTAAATGCAGAAGAGCTGGATGAATTAAAAGTAAGGCTTCTTCCATTTTTAAAAGAAGCAGTCCAGGAATACGGAACCGATATGATGTTTTTTATGTTAACCAATATCCTGACGGAATCCACAGAGCTTTTATGTGAAGGAAATGGTGCAGAGCAGTTAATTATGAAAGCATTCCACGTGAACGGGGAACAGGAAGAGGGGGAAAACCAGTTTGGCGGCCAAGTGATAAAACTGCCAGGGGTTGTTTCCAGAAAAAAACAGTTGGTTCCGGGAATTATGATTGCAGAAGAATAGAGCAGGAGAGCAGGAAAGAATGAATCAGGAAGCAGGGAAAAAGGCTACCAAAGATGGAGTGGAAAAATCATTATGGAAACCGGGAAACATGCTGTATCCGGTTCCAGCCGTGATGGTAAGCTTAAAAAGGCCTGAAGAAAAACCGAATATTATAACAATAGCCTGGGCGGGAACGGTGTGTTCCGATCCGGCAATGGTATCCATATCAGTGCGGAAGGAGCGCTACTCCTACCAGATATTGAAAGAAACGGAAGAGTTTGTAATCAATCTGGTAACGTCTGAATTGGCGTTTGCAGCAGATTACTGCGGCGTTAAGTCTGGCCGGGATGTAGATAAGTTCAGGGAGATGAAACTAACGCCAGTTCCATCCAGCCATATCGGGGCGCCGGGAATTTTGCAAAGCCCAGTGAATATTGAGTGCAGAGTAAAGCAAGTGATTCCCTTAGGAAGCCATGATCTGTTTTTAGGACAAGTTTTAGGCGTAACAGTGGATTCAGACTACCTGGATGCTTCTGGCCGTTTTCGCTTAAATGACGCAAAGCTGGTGGCATACTCCCATGGAGAATACTTTGAACTGGGAAAAAAGATTGGTACATTCGGCTATTCAGTACGGAAAACACACACCAGGAGGAAACGTTCATGAAGCCTAACATAACATTAATCGGGATGCCTTCCTCAGGAAAAAGCACCATCGGGGTTCTTTTGGCAAAACGGCTGGGTTATTCTTTCGTCGATGTGGATATTGTAATTCAGGAGCAGGAAGGAAGGCTCTTAAAAGATATTATTGCAGAAGAAGGAATGGATGGATTTCTAAAGGCTGAAGAACGGGTGAATGCAGGGCTGGATGTGAAAAAATCTGTGATTGCGCCTGGAGGTTCCGTGATTTACGGAGCAAAGGCCATGGCCCATTTAAAAGAAATCAGCGAGATCGTTTACCTGAAAATGAGTTATGAAGAGATGGAAAAACGTATCGGAAATATAGTTGACCGAGGGGTGGCGCTAAAACCAGGATATACCCTTCAGGATTTATATAAGGAACGTGTTCCGCTTTATGAAGCCTGGGCAGATATTGTGGTAGATGAAGAAGGCTGTTTCCGGCCAGGAGAAACCGTAGATAAGCTGCGGGCTATTATGGAAAAAAAGCTTGCAGCAGAGAAGAAAGAATTGGATCATATGTTAAATCTTTTACAAAATAAACAGGCAGCCAAATAAAGAAATGGCTGCCTGTTTTTATTGCTTATTACGTTCAAGAGGCTGAATCAGAGGCTTCACAGCTTAATTTGCGGATGAAAAAGCTCCTCTGCTAAAGCATATTTATGTACTGCAAAAGCCGATCTGCTACCTCCATTCCAGCGTAAAGACAGAATGCGATAATGGCCAATGCCAGCAGGAAGAATACCAGCTTATAAACCAGATAGGCTTTGGCAAAATCCTTCCGCTGGTCTTTTTTGCTTAAAGCCAAAATAAAGAGATAAATCCAGCCGATAACCGGAAGATTCATAATCATAAAAGTGTTAAACCAGCTCTGGATGGAAGAACGGCGGATGTAGCTGCCGTCCGTTGCATCTGGAGTGTCTGACTTTTTTTTAGCAGAAAAAGCTTTTTTGCGGGGAGCCGTTTTTTTATCGGAGGGAAGTTTTTTATTTGTGCTGCTTTTTTTATCCGAACTTCCCCCTGTTTCCTTTGGAGGCTCATTTTCCTTGGGGATAGGAAATGCATTTTCCTGCAAATATTTTGGCGTTTCCCATAACGGCATCTCTGCTTTTAAAGCAGGCCGATCTAAGCTGCCAGAAGGCTTTGAAATCTGCTTTTGGGAATCCTGTATCTTCATGGAGTTGTTCATTAATTTTCACCTCCCGGCCCTTGGGGAATGATGGTTACACGGCCGGAAGTGGGGCCGCTGTCGTTTCCTGGGAAGGCTCCCGGGCCTGCTGAGTAATCTGGTTTTGTTTCGGGCTGGGTTTCCGGTACAGCAGCTTCTGTCGTCTGTGCTGCTGCCGCTGCCTGTGCTGCCGCTTCAGCCTGTGCTGCCGCCGCTGCCTGTGCTGCCAGTTCCTGCTGTCTTTGGATTTCCGCGGCTGCCGCTGCCTGCTGCCGGGCTGCTTCCTGTGCTGCCAACTGCTCTCCGTAAGCCTGAATCTGGGGACCCAAGGCTGAAAGCTGAGGCTGGAACAACTCATAACGGTTTTCGATCCGTTCCAGCAAAGAGGCGCGCTCCGGATGCTCGTCCAGAATACTGATTTGGGCAATCATACTGCGATAAGTCTGCTGAACCCAGTATCCGTCTGCCGGATTTTCAATGGATTTGGCTTCAAAGGCAGCCAGATTTGCCTGCAGTTCAGCCAGAAGCTGACTCTGTTCTTTTTCATGAATAGCCTGGCTGGCACGAAGTTCAGCCGTGGTGCTGAAATAGTCTACAATGCCATTTTGAGCGTCGGCCCTGCGAACTACCGTTACTGGAAGCTCCCAGTCCCAGGGCTCCAGATCCGTATGAATCTGATCCATTACCCGCTTCCAGATCCGCCCGGCATAAGTACTTCCAAATACACCTGGCATAGCCCTTGGAATATCATATCCTACCCAGATGGAAGCGGTGTAATATCGGGTATAACCACAGAACCAGGTGTCCTTATTGCTGTTTGTAGTCCCGGTTTTTCCGGCTGCAGGCATTCCGTTGCTTAGTGCAAGCCCACGTCCGGTTCCATAAGGAGAGGTCATGGTCCCTTTCAGCACATCTGTAATCATAAAAGCGGAATCCTCCAGGTAAACCTGCTTGGTAGAAGGGGTGCGGTTCCGGGTTAAGTCGCCGTCATGTTCATGAATAATTTTTTCGATACAGGTGTTATCATTATAAACGCCGTAATTGGCAAGGGTGCTGAATCCTTTTGCCATATCCACCACACGGAGTCCGTTGGTAAAACCGCCAATACTTAAAGAAGGAATGCCATTGTCAACATAGGTGATTTTCTGAAATTCCATATTACCCAGATACTCAAGTCCGGTATTGACTCCAATATCTTCCAGGACCTGCCAGGCAACTGTGTTTAAGCTTCGGTTTAAGGCCTCGCGGATCGTAACATTGCCCTGGTAGCTGCCGCTGCTGTTGGAAGGTCCGTCTTCCCACTTGTGGTCATTTACCATACGGGAGGGATAGTAATTTCCGGTATCAAAGGCAGGACCGTAATCAATCAGAGGCTTTATGCAGCTTCCAGGCTGGCGTGCGCTTAAATATGCCCGGTTAAACTGGTCTTCTGTGCCGCGGCCACCTACAATCGCTACTACGTAATTGGTGCGGTTATCCACAATAACGCCTGCTCCCTGGAGAGCAAATTTGCCATTTTCCTGAAGCTCTGTAAAAGAAGAAAGACCTAAATCGATGGCTTCCTGAAGCTGAGTTTGAAGCCCATTATCCAGGGAGGTATAAATTTGGAAACCGCCGGCCCGGATCAGGTCAGTTTTATTGCCATAGGCTTCTTCGTAGCGATCCATATAGAGCTTGTAGTCATTTTTATCCTCAAACAGATATTGGAAATTGAATCCATCCGCCTTCATTAATTCCAATGCAGCACAGTGGATGGCATAGCTGGTCTGATAGCTTTCATCGGTTCCTTCCATGGTTTCCTGGACGATGCTTAATGGAATCTGAGAATAAGAATCATACTGGGCCTGAGTCAGATAGCCTACCTCCTGCATACTTTTCAAGACATCATTCCGTTTTTTCAGCGCTGCTTCCGGGTGGCGCACCGGGTCATAGGCCGAAGGGCTGTTGCTGATGCCTACCAGGACGGCCGCTTCATGGATTTCCAGCTCAGAAGCTTTTTTTCCAAAGTAGTAGCGGCTGGCGGCTTGTACACCATTGCACTGGTGACCGTAAAAATTAGTATTACAGTAAAACTCCATAATATCTGCTTTGGAAAATTTCTTTTCCATTTCCGGTGCCAGTAGGATTTCCACGATTTTCCTGGTAAATGTCTGCTCCTGGCTTAAATATGTATTCTTAATTACCTGCTGCGTTATGGTGCTGCCCCCCTGTGTGATGGCTCCATTATGCTTTACCAAAGCCAGGGCCGCCCGCATAGTGGCAATCCAGTCTACACCAGTATGGCTTTTAAACCGCCGATCTTCCTGGGCAATATAGGCATTTTGCAGGTTAATGCTGATATTATTAATATCTACATATTCATAATGCCCGGCATTAATGAGGCCGATCTGATTCCCGTCTTTATCATATACGATAGTGTCTGACAACATACTGAAATCGGAATGATCCATAGAAGACAGGGTATCATAAGCAACTTCACGGCAATGTTCCAGCTCCGGTTTCACCTTAATATAAAGAAAGATTCCAGTGCACACCCCTAAGATGCAGCCTATTGTCAAAACTGACAGAAGAGCTTTTAAGAGCCAGCCCGTCATTCCCAAAAGGCTTAGGAACAGCGTTACGATGCCTTTCCAGATCTTATATAAGATCGAACCAAACTTTTCCATGAATTTTGTCCTTTCTTTCATAGTTTCTTAGTGGAAGTCATGCTTGCCATCTTATTATAAACCATAATCTAAGAAAAGAATATAGGTAATGTGGGGGAAAAAGAGTAAAAATCTTAGGAAATTTGCATTAAAAGGGGGGATGTGTATTAGAATTACTGAATTTCGGCAAAATTCGGAATAAAATATGGAGGAGAAGGGAAAGATTTGTATGATACTGAGGCTGTTTGTCTGGAAATAATTGGAATGCCGGAGGCTGAAATATAATTCCGTACTAAATGCGGTTTATTATCAGGTTAAGAAGCTAAAGAATTGACAATTAATATGGAACTTGCTATAGTACCCTCAGTAGCTTAGGAGGCGCGGAGCAATCGGCCTTCACAGGCAGGCTGGTGAAGCGTCGAATGCTTCGGAAGTTGATAGAAGAAACAAACGCATGATTAAAAATGCCAAAAAAGACAGAGAGGAAAGGAATATGCAAGGAGAACCAATCAGGGCAGCGATTATTTCTGATACCCATGGTTTATTGCGGCCTGAGGCAAAACAAGTGATTGAAACCTGTGATGTGATAATCCATGCAGGTGATTTCGATAATCAGATGCTGTACCATAAACTTAATATCGGACAGCCGCTGTATGCGGTCAGAGGAAATAATGACGGTAACTGGGCAGCTCAGCTTCCGCTGGTGAAACGGTTTCTGCTGGGAGGGATCTCGTTTATTATGGCTCATGACCGTTCTGATCTTCCGCTGTCATTAGGAAAGGAACAGGTGGTAATATTTGGACATTCCCACATGTACTATCAAAAAATGGAAGATGGAAGGCTTTGGCTGAATCCTGGAAGCTGTGGATATAAACGGTTTACCCTGCCGCTGTCCCTGGCAGTTATGACCATACAGGATGGAAGGTTTCAGGCAGAGCCTGTCTGGCTGGAGGAAGTATACGGGAAAGCTTCCCCCTATCCCTGGGGGGAAAATGAGAGGTTTACTGGAAAAGCAGGAAACATTGGACTGGAAACAGGGGAAACAAATCCTTTAGACAGCCAACAGGAGGAAAGCCAAAACCGTATCAAAACAAAGCAGCAGGAACGGGATCAGTTGTTTCTGATTGCAAAGATTATCCGTTTTATGAAGCGTGGAGAAACTGTAAACTGGGTAGCTGATAACTTAAAGGCAGAACCGGCCTTTGTAGAAACCATTTACCGGATCAGCGTTACCCATCCCGGAGCAGATGCCCATAAAATTTTGGATAAGCTGGAAGTGAACCGTCTGTTTTCCTGATTATTCAATATACAGATGGGTTTTCCAGTAATCAGCAGCCAGACGGATGAAATCCTTTGCTGCATTGTTCATATAATGATCGGGGGCATGGACCACAGCCAGTTCCCAACTGGCTTTTGGACCAAGGGAAAAATAAGAAACATCATCGGTTTCCACAGCATAGAATCGGGGGATGATTGAGCAGCATTCTCCGCTTTTTGCAAGCTGCTGCATCGTTCTCATACTGATGGATTCAAATAAAAGCTTTGGTTTGAATCCGGCATGATCAAACAATTGATCCAAAACGTCCCGCATGGTGGAAGAGCGGCGTACTAAGGTAAACAGATCGTCCTTAAATTCCAGCAGGGAAATCTCCGGATATTGTTCCGGTTCCAGGTGTTCATGATAGGCCAGACGATGGCTTTTCGGAACACATAAATAAAAAGGTTCATGTAAGATGGTATCATAAATTAAATGTTTGTACTTTCGTTCATAAATGGTCTGAAAGCTGAAATCAAGCTGGTTGGTATCCAGAAGCTTAATCTGGGCTTCCACAGATTCTTCACGTGGCTGGAAGATAGTTTCCGGGTACATGGCATGGATTTTGGGATAGATGGCAGTAAACATCTGGATTCCCCTTTCCGGTGTCAGACCTATGGTGATGGTGCCGTTCCAGCGTTTGGCCATATCTTCAATTTTCTTATAGGTCTGACGTTTAATCTGCAGGATTTCTTCTGCACTTTCTACATACAATTCTCCAATATCGGTTAACTCCCAATGATTCCGAATACGGACAAACAAAGGCGCTCCCAGCTCTTTTTCCAGCTTTAAAAGCTGCTGATTCAGTGCTGACTGGGTTAAATAAAGTTCCCCGGCAGCGCGGGAAATGCTTTGATGCTTTGCAATAGAAAGAATGTACTCAATTAATTTCGTTTCCATAAAAAGTCCTTTCTGCAGCGGATACCTGCCGTCTGCTAAGTATAACAGGCATAAGTAATGCTAATAATGATAAAAAAATAGAAATGCATCATGCTGTTTTGGTTAAAAATACTATAAACTTTAGAAAAACTAAAGATGGTTTAATTTTAATTAAGTTGCATTTCATATATGATATTGATATCATAAAAATACACAAAAGACAAGGGGTAAAAAAGAAAAAACTATTCATTACTACTTAACAGGATGAGGAGGAAGGATTTATGAAAAAGAGAACATTTGCACTTTCGATGGCAGCTATAATGACAATTTCTGCTTTAAGCGGATGCGGCAGTTCAGGCGGAAACAGTACAACGGCTGCAACCACAGCCCCAGGTTCTGAAACCACGGCGGCATCAACTGGGAAGGCTGATGGCAGCCAGCAGACGGAAGCCGGCAATGGGGCAGAGGACAAAGGCTATTACAGTACCTTTGATGTGGCAGGGGCCGGGGAAGTAAAGCTGGATGTAATGATTACATCGTTAGGCGATTCTGACGGAGGGCCATATCTGCGGGGAGTTATGGATCAATACATGAAGATGTATCCCAATGTTACCTTAAATCCGGTGGAGTGTTCGATGAATGATTTATATACTACGCTGATTACCCAGGCCACAGCAGGAACTCTTCCAGATATTTTTACTATGTCAGAGGCGTATTCAGCAAACTGCCTGGAGATGGGGATGATGGTAGATAACCTTCCGGAACTTCTGGGAGAGGAGTATATGAGCGGACTTTTAGAGGTTGCAGTAGAGAATTCAACAGTAGATGGCACATTCGTATTTATGCCGTGGCAGAATAACACTTCAGCTATGGTATACCGGAAGGATCTGTTTGAAGAAAAAGGAATTCAGGTTCCTGCAAATTGGGAAGAATTTTTAGAGGCTGCAAAGGCACTTACGGAGGATACAGACGGTGACGGAAAGATTGACCGCTATGGCAGTGCCTTTGCCGGAACGCGAAATGACTCTGCAGAATCCAGATTCCAGACCTTTGCCCTTACCTTTGGCTGTGACTTTATTACACCAAATGGAGATGGAACCTTTACTTCCGGTTTTGGTACAGACGCTTATAAAAATGCAATGAAAACTTTTGTACGTCTGGCGGTGGAAGAGGGCGTAACTCCTCCGGGATTTGTGGAAACAGGTTATTCAGAAGCATATACGATGATTGCAGCAGATGAAGCCTGCATGTTTTTCAGCCCGTCAAACGTATTAGGCGGCATCTACAATGCAAATCCGGAGATGAGAGGAAAGATGGGGAGCTTCCCCATGCCTACAGCAGAAGGGGTTGATCCGGTTACTTCGTTTTCCAGCGTTGGGATGACCATAAGCAGCACTTCTAAAAATCCGGAAGTGGCGGCAGATTTCTTAAAATATATGACCAGTGTGGAAAATAGTGTTGCATGGAATGAGGCTACCTGCCGTCTTCCGGTTGTAAAAGAAGCGTTAGCTGCAATTTGTGAAAATGACGAAGTATATAACGGATTTGTGGAAGCATCCGACAGCGCTGTTATTTACCCGCCATTTGCCGGATTAGCAGAGTTAAGAGATATTTGTGCCGAGTGCTGGCAGATGGTTGTTTCTGAGGGCGTTTCTCTGGATGACGCACTGGCGACTGCAGAGGCTAAGGCAGAGGAAACGGCAAAATCTTACAGCAATTAGTGGCAGAATACTTGACGATTGGATTTATTATGAGCGAAAGAGTCCGCAATGCTTAGTCTGCCGGAACGTTTAGACGATAATACTGGAAGTACAGGGGCAGGCGCAATCTGGCAGCAGTTTCTGCAAAAGCGTTTGCCCCTTTCCTGTAACTGCTTTTCAAAAGAACGTTTCCTATCATTAAGGAGGTTGAAACATTGAAAGAAAAAGCGCCAATGATCAGCAGGACTAAAATGAAATCTATGCTGGTTCCCTATGGCTTTGTGTCGCCTGCATCTCTTACCATTTTGATTTTGGTTGTATATCCCATACTTTATGGAATTTATATTAGTTTTTTTGATACCAATCTTGTGAACAAATGGAATTTTGTAGGGCTTCGGTATTATTTACAGGCTTTAACGGATGCTTCATTCCTTCACAGTCTTGGAAAAACTATGATTTTTACGGTTTCGGTAGTAGCCGGGCATTTCTTTTTCGGTTTTATTTTTGCATCGGTACTGAATATGAATATCCGGTTCCGCACCTTGTTCCGGGGGATTCTGATACTCCCGTGGCTGTTTCCGGATGTGGTAATTGCATATTTGTTTAAGTGGATTTTAAATACCCAGGGCGGGATTGTGAATGAGTTTCTGATGCACTTTAATATGATTGCGGAACCGGTAGGCTGGCTCAGCACTTCTGCCACTGCATTTCCTTGTGTAATTTTGGTCAGCATATGGAAGGGGTATCCCCTGGTTATGGTGCAGATCCTGGCAGGAATCCAAACGATTTCCGCTGATATGTATGAGGCAGCAGAGATTGACGGCGCCAACATGTGGCAAAGATTTTGCTACATCACGATTCCGGCTTTAAAACCGATTTTAACCACGATTTTAATTTTGGATACCGTTTGGGTATTTAAACAGTTTACTATGATTTGGCTGATGACCTCAGGAGGGCCAGGAAGCACTACTATGGTATCGGCGATCGAAATTTATAAAAATGCATTTTCGTACTTTAAATACGGCCTTGCTTCGGCACAGTCTGTATATATTCTGGTAATTTGTTATCTGATTGGCGTAGTATTCAGGAGGTTGTTGCGTGATGACTAAAAAACAAAAATCAACTATCGTAGTAACAGCAGGATACAGCATTCTGGCATTGGGATGCCTGTGCGTGCTGCTGCCTCTGTCCTGGATGGTGATTACGTCATTAAAATCCATGGCGGATATTACCTTATCCCGGGGACTGAAGCTGTTTCCCTCTGGTCCGACCCTGGAGAATTTTGTGAATATATGGAAAGAATATCCCATTGCCACCTATATTAAAAATAGTGCCGTTGCAGTTGGCGGTTCTACGGTGTTTGGAGTGATTTGTGCGGCCTTGTGCGGTTACGGACTTTCCAGATATGAATTTAAAGGAAAGGCATTCCTGCTGAATTTCCTTTTGGTAACTCAGATGTTTCCGGCAGTAATGAAGATCATTCCATATTATAAAATTTTGGTAAATATTCATCTAAATAATACAAGAATTGGACTTTTGATTGTTTATGCATCATTTAGTATTCCATTTTGCACCTGGATGATGTATGGTTATTTTAAGAGTATTCCTACAGGCCTGGATGAAGCGGCCAGAGTAGACGGGAGCAGCGCCCTTTACACTTTTTACAAAATTATCCTTCCTATCGCTGTTCCTGGGCTTGTGGCAACGGTTATCTATGCATTTTTACAAAACTGGAATGAATATATGTTTGCATCGGTGCTGATGTCGGCAGATGAGAAGAAAACCATTACCTATGCGATCAGTACCATGGCAGATGCTTATAAAATTCAGTGGAATTACCTGATGTGTGCAGCTATGATTTCCAGCGTTCCCACCTTAGCAGTGTTTGTAGTTATGCAAAAATACCTGATTGCCGGAATGACTGCAGGCGCGGTGAAAGAATAACACAAATTTAGCCAGGAGTACTTAAGTATATAGAAACAGAGGTATGAATTTATGAAGAAAAAAACGTTTCACAATCCGATTATAAAAGGAGGATATCCGGATCCATCGATCTGCCGGGCAGAAGATACGTATTATATGGTAGCATCTTCCTTTTATTATTTTCCTGGGCTTCCCATATTCCGAAGCAGGGATCTGGTACATTGGGAACAGATTGGAAATGCTGTTTCCAGGCCGGATCAGGTGGATTTTCAGGATTGTGACAGCTCAGAGGGGCTTTGGGCAGCTACGATACGGTATCATGAAGGGACTTTTTACATCGCTGATATGCTGGATGTAAAAGGGTGTACCTGCCGCTATCATTTCATCATTACGGCAAAAGATCCGGCAGGCCCATGGTCAGATCCTGTGTTTGTTGAAGGAGCAGAAGGCATTGATCCTTCCTTGTTCTTTGACCGGGAAGGCAGGATGTGGTACTGCAGCAATTTAACTCCGGATGACCTTTTGTATCCGGAACATAAGAAGATTTATGCCTGCGAACTGGATCGGGAAACGTTTCAGATTAAAGGGGAAAAGCATATTATTTTCGATTCCATAACGGATCACAGCTTTTATACGGAAGCGCCCCATATTTATGAAATCGGGGATATGTATTACCTTTTGACGGCATGCGGCGGGACACAGACGAATCATGGAGTTAATATTTATCGAAGCAAAAATATTTTGGGGCCATACGAACCCTGTCCCAGGAATCCGGTGATCACAAACCGGCATATACCGCTGAATAATTCCATAGGGGCTGCTGTAATAGGCCACGGTGATTTGGTCCAGACCCAAAAGGGAGAATGGTATATGGTTCTTCTGGGAATACGGCCTTACCAGAAAGAGGGTAAGGACTACCATACCAACAGGCCGAGAAAGTGGATCCGCAAGCCGGATCGGAACCGGGATGCTCAGTTTAACCTGGGAAGGGAAGTATTCTTAGCGCCGATTGCCTGGGACTATGACGGTTGGCCTATGGCGGACAATGAAAATGGAATGGTGAATTTAACGGAACGCCGGCCGGATCTTCCCTTTTATCGTCCTCCCTACCAAAGCCGGGTGGATAATTTTGAAGCCCCTGAACTGGATATGGCATGGTGCATGCGGCGTCCTATTGATCCTCCTTTTTACTCTCTGGATCAACGGCCTGGCTACCTTAGGATGGAGCTTAGAGCGGTAAAAGCAGAGGAACCAGGCGGGGCTGCTATGCTGGTAAGAAGGCAGCAGGATAATGATTTTCAGGCGGCGGCAGCAATGGAGTTTGAACCTGGAAATGAGGGGGAAGAAGCAGGCCTTATTGTAACTCAAAATGAAGAGTTTTCTTATCTTATGGTAAAAGAAATGCAGCAGGGACAGGTGCAGATAAGCTGTTATCAGGTGGCCGCCGGAATTCGGGAACGGATCGCATCTGCTCCCGTGAAACCTGGAAGACTGTATCTGTACCTGGAGGGCGGAGAGGGAAGCTATAGTTTTTATTACGGATATCAGGAGAAAACCCTGATTCCCCTTTCTCTGGATCAGGACGGAAGCCTGCTAAGCACAGTAGTGGCGGACGGATTTATCGGATCCTATCTGGGAATGTATGGATCAGGGCAGCCAGACTCCCAAAATTATGCAGATTTTGACTGGTTCCGCTATGAAGTGATAGAGGAATGATGGCAGGATGTGTTTGACAAATACTCTTCTAAGGTATAAACTATACATATCTATTTCTTATTAAGGAGGAGTATAAGGATGAAGAAAAAACTATTAACTTTAATTGCTGGGGGAATAATGGCAGCAGCAATGAGCTTTACTGCATTTGCAGGAGGGTGGCAGCAGGATCAGACAGGCTGGTGGTATCAGAATGACGATGGAACATATTTAACCGGCGGCTGGAACTGGGTAGACGGGAAATGCTACTATTTCACAGCAGAAGGTTACTGCCTGACAGGAACCACCACCCCGGACGGATATACGGTAGATGCCAGCGGCGCATGGATTGTGGACGGCGTAGTTCAGACCCAGGGAACGTCAGGAGCAGTATCCGATGCAGGAAGCGGACAGGCTGCAGGTGAAGCCTATACGGTAAATGGACTGACCTTTACACCACCGGCAGGCTTTTATAAGGATGATGATGTTTCAGACAGCAGCAGCCTGTATTTTTATAATGATAATCTTGACGGCGTGATTGGAGTGATGTCAGAAGATATTCCTGAAGCAGCGCAGTATGGCACGCTTTTGGAGATGTATAGTGAAACCATTTTGGATGCCGCTATGAATTCTGTGGGCACTCCGATTGCGAAAGGAGTGAAGCAGTTCCCTACAGGAACCTGGTATTGCTATCTTTATGATGCTGCCACAGAATTTGATATTCCCGGACAGGTATACGCATACGGCAGAATCAGCGGCGCAAGGGTTCAGATGATAATGCTGATTGGAAACATAGGCATAGCGCCTGACGATGTTTTAATGAATTACTTAAGATAATAAATCAAAGCCAGCTTAGGTGCACACCGCATTTAAGCTGGTTTTTTTACTTACTGTGAAAGCTCAGCGCCTCGCCGCTGAGCTATGCGAAAACAGGGCTGTGGAACTTCTGGATTTTTTCGGTTTTATATTGTATAATGAAATTGCATTGCATACTATGAAAATGTGCTTATCATGATAAAAACAGGCGGATACAATCGCCGGAAAGTGGAGCAATATGTATCAGATTGATTTTAACAGGCCAGAGGCCATACATTTTATCGGAATCGGAGGCATCAGCATGAGCGGGCTGGCAGAAATCCTTATGGAAGAAGGATTTCAGGTTTCCGGCTCTGACGCTCATAAGACGGAGCTTACCAGCCGCCTGGAGGAAAAGGGCGCAAGGGTAGAGTATGGGCAAAGGGCTTCCAATATTACCGACGGGATACAGGTTGTAGTGTATACGGCCGCTATCCATCCGGATAATCCGGAACTTTTGGCGGCCAGCCAAAAGCAAATTCCTATGCTGACCAGAGCTGAGCTTTTAGGAGAGATCATGCGCAATTATAAACAGGCAGTCAATGTGGCGGGGACTCACGGGAAAACAACTACCACATCTATGCTGACGGAAATTCTTCTGGCTGCCAATATGGATCCGACGGTTACAGTAGGAGGAATCCTGCCTTCCCTTAAAGGAAATATCCGGGCAGGGGGATCCGGGATTTTTGTAGCAGAAGCCTGCGAGTACACCAATAGTTTTCTTTCCTTTTTCCCAACTATGGAGATTATTTTGAATATTGAGGCTGACCATCTGGACTTTTTTAAGGATCTGAATGATATCCGCCATTCCTTCCGGCTGTTTGCCAAAAAGCTGGATGATAAGGGGACTTTGATTATCAGCAGTGATATTCAGGATGTAAAAGAAATTACTAAGGATCTGCCCTGCCGGATTATAACCTTTGGCAGGGAACCGAAAAACAGCCGTTACAGTGCAGAACATATTACATATGACAAATATGCCTGTCCTTCCTATACTCTTTTGGAAGAGGGGAAGAAAATTGCAGATATTACACTTGGGGTTTCAGGGGAACATAATGTGTTTAATTCTCTGGCAGCCATAGCGGCAGCCAGGGAGCTTGGCGTTTTGATCGAACCGATCCAGGAAGGGCTTCGCCATTTTACAGGAGCTGGCAGGAGATTTGAGAAAAAGGGGGAAATTGGAGGAGTTACGATTATTGATGATTATGCCCATCATCCTCAGGAAATTGCAGCAACCCTGGCAGCAGCGAAGAATTATCCACATAAACGGCTGTGGTGCGTGTTTCAGCCCCATACATATACCAGGACGGCAGCGCTGCTGGATGAGTTTGCCCAGGCGCTGCTGCATGCAGACCAGGTGATACTGGCAGATATTTATGCGGCCAGAGAGGTGAATACAATCGGCATCAGCTCCCGCGATATTGAGGAGAAAATAACGAATGCCGGTGGAAAGGCTCGTTATATCCCGTCTTTTGATGAAATAGAAACATTTATTTTACAGAATTGTATTCCCGGAGATTTGTTGATAACTATGGGGGCCGGGGATATTGTAAAAGTGGGGGAAAAGCTTCTTGGAATGTGAGTTATCCACAATATCCACATAGTTTTCAACATTTTATGTAAAGAAGCTATGTGGATGTTTTTATTAACATAAAAAATTAGCTGACAATTCAGGAAAACCTTGATTTCTCTGGATTTCGACAGGATTCGCCAGGAAAAAGGAACAAGAATCCACCAGGTTATCCACAATATCCACAATATCCACAGCAGATTCAGTGGATAACTCAGACTATTTTCTTTTTTTCGACCTTGTGTTATGATGGGTGTGATGGCATAAGAAGAGCATGACAGATGCTCGTTTGGAAAGGATGAAAGCAGAGGATGTCATGGGAATTTAGCAGCCAATTTCAGGTAAATGGTACTTTGGTTTCCAATCAGTTTATTGATGAATGTATGGCGGCCGCCAGCGGGGAGTATGTAAAGGTATATTTATACCTGCTGCGGCATCAAAATCAGAATCCGGATTTGATGGCGGTTGCGGAAGCGCTCCATTATACGGAAGGCGATGTGAAGCGTGCCATAGCTTACTGGGAAAAGGCCGGCGTGCTGGAGGGCAGGGAACAGACAGAAGCAGGGAAGGAAGGACAAGCCCCCAGAGGGATGCAAAAACAGGAAGAGCCGGTTTACGCAAAGGATGGGATCAGCCGCTTGGCGGGAGATGAAGAGTTTGCTCAGCTTCTTTATATTGCCCAGAAATATATGAATAAAGTATTTACCCAGAGAGAATGCCAGACATTTGCTTATCTTTACGGTGAACTTAAGCTTCCGGCAGAACTTTTGGAATACTTGGTGGAATACTGTGTGCAGAATGGCCATACCAGCATCCGCTATATGGAAACGGTGGCCATTAACTGGCATCAAAAGGGAATGGTTACATTAGAGAAAGCCAAGTCATACAGTGCAAGCTTTCATAAGGACGCATTTTCCGTTATGAAAGCTTTTGGCTTAAATGACCGCCGGCCGGCGGCCTCAGAGAAAGGGTTTATTGAAACTTGGTTTGGCACCTACGGTTTTACACGTGAGGTAGTGGTGGAAGCATGCAACAGGACCATAGCAGCTATCCACTCACCCAGTTTTCCCTATGCAGATAAGATTTTAAAGGAATGGAAAAAGGCTGGGGTGAAAAATTTATCAGATGTAGAAGATCTGGACATGATCCGTCAGAAACAGGAGAAGGAGCGGGCGGCGGCCAAGAAAAATAGCCGGAAGCAGGCAGGGGGGAGCAAAAACCAGACTGCCAACAAGTTCCATAATTTTGAACAGAGCCATACGGACTATGATTCGCTGATGATGGAAAAAGTAAGGGCCAGAATGAAGGAATAAGCCTGGGCAGGAGGTGGGAGTCTTATGGCACTGAGTAATGCTCAGTATCAGGAGATTATGCGAAATTATCAGGCTCAGCAGCTTTTAAATAAGCGTGAGCAGGATCAGCGGGTAGATGAAGTTTACAAAAAGCTTCCGGCAGTGAAGGAACTGGATCGGGCCGTTAGTACCCGGGCAGTTTTAAGGGCCAAAGAGCTTTTAAATGGAGATAAAAAAGCCATTGACAGGCTTCGGGATGAGATAGCAGACCTTCGGGAGCAGAAAATGTTTTTGCTGGCTTCCAAGGGATATCCGGCAGATTACATGGACATGCATTTTTGCTGTCCGGATTGTGAGGATACCGGATATACAAAAAGTGGAGGGAAATGCCGCTGCTTTTTAAGGGCACAGATGAAGCTGCTGTATTCTCAGTCAAACTTGGAAACCATTTTGCAGCAGGAAAATTTTGATACCTTTTCTTATCAGTATTTTGATGATGAGCGGATAGAACCAGCCGTGGGCACGACGGTAGCCGGCTATATGAAGCAGGTATGCCGCTGGTGCAGGGACTTTGTGCAGCAGTTTGATGAGAAAGGCGGGAACCTTTTATTTACGGGAACTACAGGGCGTGGAAAAACGTT
This sequence comes from Lachnospiraceae bacterium, assembly GCA_022796475.1. Lineage (GTDB taxonomy): Bacteria > Bacillota > Clostridia > Lachnospirales > Lachnospiraceae > Caccovicinus. The sequence goes on from JAAWIS010000013.1 coordinate 33,339, forward strand.
TTTGACCAACTGTATTGCAAAAGAGCTGATTGACAGCGGCCATTCGGTGATCTACTTCTCGGCCCATGATTTATTTGAGGTATTTTCTAAGTATCGGTTTGAGTATCAGGCAGAAAATGAAATGAAGGATACGTACCAGCATATTCTGGAGTGCGACCTTTTGATTATTGATGATTTAGGGACAGAGCTGAATAACAGTTTTACGTCTTCTCAGTTGTTTTTCTGTATTAATCAAAGGCTTTTGTCAAAACGGTCTGCAATTATTTCTACAAATTTAACATTAGACCGGCTGCGTGATGAGTATACTGATCGGGTAGCTTCCAGGATTATAAGTAATTACACCATTATCCCTTTATATGGGGAGGATATTCGTCTGAAACTATAGAAGATATGAAACAGTAACATCATATGCCCATTTAAAATTGCCTGGCGGCGATGGGGCATATGCATTGCCGCCATAACTGTACTGGCTCATGACGAATCAGCGTGGTGATTCGTCATGGTGTGAACAGTAGCAGGATGATTCGTATTTTCACAAGAAAAACAGGGATTATCTTGACGAATAAAGTACATAATGATATAAAGAATGCATCGGCCATACATATTTGTATTGATTTGTAAGGGCTTTCATGCACAATTACCAACTAAGTTTAAAAAGCAACGGAGGAAAGAAATGCTGTACGAAGAGAAAATCATTGAAACGATTCCGGTGGGGCCATTAGGGCTGATTCCGCTGCGAAGCTGCTGGGAACTGGGCAAAAAGGTAGATCAATATCTGGTTTCCTGGAGAAAAGAACGGGAAAGTGAACATAAATCGACGATTGCATTTGCAGGCTACCAAAGGGACAGCTATATTATTGAGGCAAAGACACCCCGTTTCGGATCCGGAGAGGGGAAGGGAACACTTACAGAATCTGTCCGCGGAGATGATTTATACATTATGGTGGATGTGTGCAATCATAACCTGACCTATTCTCTCTGCGGAGAAACAAACCGCATGTCGCCGGATGATCATTTTCAGGATTTAAAAAGAGTGATTGCAGCAGCAGCAGGAAAGGCAAGGCGGATTAATGTGATTATGCCCTTTCTCTATGAGAGCAGGCAGCATAAGCGTTCTGGGCGGGAGTCCTTAGACTGTGCCCTTGCCCTGGAAGAGCTGGTTCGGATGGGAGTGGAAAATATCATTACTTTTGACGCTCACGATCCCCGTGTGCAGAATGCCATTCCATTAAAGGGCTTTGAAACGGTGCAGCCGATTTACCAATTTATTAAGCATTTATTGAAGCATGAAAAAGAGCTGACGATTGACAGCAATCATATGATGGTGATCAGCCCGGATGAGGGGGGAATGGGGCGCGCCGTTTATTTTGCCAATGTGCTTGGCTTGGATATGGGCATGTTTTATAAACGGCGGGACTATACCAGGATTATAAATGGCCGGAATCCAATTGTGGCTCATGAATTTTTAGGCTCTGAAGTAGCGGGGAAGGATGTGCTGATTATTGATGACATGATTTCTTCCGGGGAGAGCATGTTAGATGTTGCCAAGGAATTAAAAGCCAGAAAAGCCAGAAAGGTTTTTATCTGTGCAACCTTCGGCCTGTTTACCAATGGACTGGATAAGTTTGACGAATATTATGAAGCAGGGCTAATTGACAGGATTCTTACTACAAACCTGGTTTATCAGACAGAAGCTCTTATGTCCAGGCCGTATTATATTGATGTGGATATGAGCAAGTACATTGCGCTGATTATTGATAATCTAAACCATGATGCTTCTCTAAGCGAGCTGCTGAACCCTACCAAACGGATCAACCGCTGTCTGGAAAAGTATCGGAAACAGGAATAAAATTTTTGAATATAGAAGGGCAGGCTGATAGATGAAACGAGTGCTGCAGCGAATCAGCATTCTGCTTGTGATTTTTATTGCGGCAGTTGTAGTATATTTTTTACGAATGCAGACAGAAAGGGCAAAGGGGGATACGATTTATACGTCTATGGAGGAAAGTTCCCTGCCAGTGGTCTATATGGAAATGCTGGGAAGGGAAATGAACTGCCTTCACGGATATGTGCAGGAGATGACGGGAGCAGGGCTCAGAGGCAGTATTACCGTTCTTCCGGAAGACCGGAATCTCGGTATCCGGATTGGACGCTGTGAGGGCCAGGTTACTGGGATTTACTATGAAATCAGGACATTAGACCTTAGCGGACTGGTAGAGCGGACCAGTGTGGAGAATTGGACTGTTTTAGAAGACGGCGCTCAGGCAACGCTTCCAGTACAAAATCTTCTCATGCGGGATCAGGAATATATTATGATTCTGACGGTGGATACGGACAGTCATGGGGCGATTCGATATTATACCCGGGTAGTGTGGGCTGATTCTGAAATGATAAAAGGGATGGTGGATTTGGCAGCAGATTTTTCTGCCAAAACCTTCCAATATGAGGATGCCAGAACGCTGGTAACGTACCTGGAGAGCAATGATACCGGGGACAACAGCAACTTAGGACATGTGGATATTCATTCCAGCTATTCCCATATTACATGGGACGGGCTGGAGATGGAGCCTTCAGGAGAAGTGCTGGTAACGTTAAATGAAATGAACGGGAGTATGGGCCAGGTTACGCTGGAATATCTGGCTGTCCGCAAAAATGAGGAAGGCCAAGTTGAGTATTATGAGGTAGAAGATAATTTTACCATGCGCCAGGGAGAGCAGAGAATCTATATGATGGACTTTGACCGCCGTGCGGATCAGATATTTTCCGGACACAGGGAAGATTTTTCCGGACGCAGGATTATGCTGGGAATTACAGACGATGAACGGGTTCAGGCTGTGAAAAGTGATAATAAGGATGTGCTTGCCTTTGTGACCAACGGTGATTTATGGTGCTTTCAGGAATCCAATAAAAAAGCGGTCCGGATTTTTTCATTCCGAAGTCTTAGTGAGGAAGGGATTCGGCCGGCTTTTCGTGAGCATGGGATTAAGATTCTTAAGACCAGGGATGACGGAGGAGTGGATTTTCTGGTTTACGGCTATATGAACCGGGGACGCCATGAGGGCTGTACCGGAGTTGCCATGTATCGCTACAGCAGCCAGGAGGACGGGCTGGAAGAACGCTTTTTTATACCGGTAATGGAATGCTTCGAGGAAATGAAGCTGGACTTAGAGGAACTTTCTTATTTAAGTTCCAGTGAAATGCTGTATTTAAAAATCGGATCCGGTATTTATGGAATCGATTTAACCAGCAATGAATACATGGTAGTGGCAGAGGGGTTATTGGAAGACGGATATGCCATCAGTCAGAACGGCAGGCGGTTTACCTGGCAGGAAGGCGCGTTTATCCGCCAGTCCAGACAGATCCACCTGTTGGATTTGGAAACGGGCGAAAAGAATGAAATAACCTCTGACAATGGCGACTGTTTGAGAACCCTTGGTTTTGTGGGAAATGATTTTATCTATGGCCTTGCCAGAGAAAACAGCCGGTGGGTGGTAAATGGCCGCCAGGAGGAGCTGCCTATGTATGCGCTGGAAATCCTGGGAGAAGATATGGCAGTTCAGACACGCTATGAAAAGCCGGGATATTATATTGCCGGGGTATCAGTAGGCGACAGCCGTATTCATTTAAAAAGGATCGTTTCCGTATCTGGTGATAGTTATCAGGCAGTCGATGAGGATACCATTGTCTGCAATGAAGAAATCGGGGATGATAAGCTGGAAAATATCGGATGGTATGCAGATCCGGAACGGAAAAAAGTATATTTTGCCCAAATTGGATCCGAAATTAAGGCAGGAAGCTATATCTCATTCTCCACCCCGGAGAAAATAACCTATGAAAATGCGGAGATTTTAAATATTGGTTCTTCTATTGCAGTACCCGGAATGACATTTTATGCTTATGGCAGGGGACGCCTGCTGGGAATCACCCAGGATTTTGCAAAAGCAGTGGCACTGGCTCATGAAAAGATGGGAACGGTTACAAATAGTGACAGAAAGGTGCTGTGGTGCCGTGTGGACCGTCCCTCTGCCAGCAATGTATCAGGTCAGAGAGAAGCAACAGCTAAGCTGCTGAAAAGTGTAGGCGAATTTACAGAAAACCGGGCTTTTCCAGATGGCATGGTGATGCTGGATGCCAGGGGATGCAGTTTGGGACAGGTTCAGTACTTTTTAGGTCAGGGATATCCGGTGCTGGCTTATGGAGAAGGCGGGGAGCCTTTCCTGCTGACGGGATACGATCAATATAATGTAACAATTTACCAGCAGGAAACAGGGGAAAGCTGGAAAATGGGACTGAATGATGCTACAAATTATTTTACATCTACAGGAAACGACTTTATTTGCGGGATTTTTCCGGAAACATAAGCTTAAATCCGTTATTACCTTTACAAAGTGCCGCTGTTTGGTATATAATGGTTTGAAGGCTTTTGATTGTTTCGTTTTGAAAGTGCCGGCGGCATACGCCTGAACCCGGCTTTTTCAAAGGTTTGATATAGATAATAGAGGTGTAAAATGGAACAGTATATCATGAAGGGCGGCAATCCGTTAGTGGGTGAAGTTGCCATAGGCGGCGCAAAGAACGCAGCTTTAGGCATTCTGACTGCTGCAGTAATGACTGACGATGATGTGATAATTGAAAATCTCCCCGATGTGCGGGATATCAATGTAATGCTGGAAGCAATCCAGGAAATAGGTGCAACGGTAACCAGACTTGACCGCCACAGAGTGAAGATCAATGCTTCTAATATTGGCGAGGTATCAGTGGATGATGAGTATATCCGCCGGATTCGGGCATCTTATTATTTTATCGGCGCTCTTTTAGGAAAATATAAAAGTGCCCAGGTGCCCCTTCCGGGAGGCTGTAATATTGGAAGCAGGCCAATTGATCTGCATTTAAAGGGGTTTCGAGCATTAGGTGCGGATATTACAGTGGAGCGGGGGGCTGTGGTTGCCCATGCTATCGATTTAGTGGGCGCTCATATTTACCTGGACAAGGTTTCTGTAGGAGCTACGATTAATGTTATGATGGCGGCTACCCTGGCTGAGGGGCAGACGATTATTGAAAATGCAGCAAAAGAACCTCATGTGGTAGATGTGGCCAGCTTTTTAAACAGCATGGGAGCTAATATTAAAGGTGCCGGGACGGATATTATACGAATTCGGGGTGTAAGAAGGCTTCACGGTACGGAATATTCCATTATTCCGGATCAGATTGAGGCTGGAACGTTTATGTGTGCGGCTGCCATTACCCGGGGGGATGTGATGGTGAAAAATGTGATTCCGAAGCATTTGGAGGCCATCTCTGCCAAACTGACGGAGATCGGGTGCGAAGTAATTGAATTTGACGATGCAGTGCGGGTGGTGGGGAAGCCGTCCCAGTTCCATACCAATATTAATACCTTGCCGTACCCTGGTTTTCCCACAGATATGCAGCCTCAGATTACGGTAACGCTGGCTTTGGCAAAGGGCACCAGTATCGTAACAGAAAGTATTTTTGAAAATCGGTTTAAATACGTGGACGAATTAGCCAGAATGGGCGGAAGTATCAAAGTAGAAGGAAATGTGGCTGTGATTGACGGCGTGGGCGGCTTTTCAGGGGCATCAGTGAACGCGCCGGATTTGCGGGCCGGAGCAGCGCTGGTAATTGCAGGGCTGGCGGCGGAAGGATATACTACAGTAGATGAGATTGGCTATATTCAAAGAGGCTATGAATGCTTTGAGGAAAAGTTAAGATCTTTAGGAGCTGTGATTGAAAAAGTAGATTCAGAGAAAGCAGCTCAGAAATTTCGTCTTCAGGCTGGATAAAATGCTTGACAGAAGAACGGAAACGGATTAATATGAATTTGTAAACAGAAATAAAATTGAAAAGTTCGTTAATATCCCTTATTCAGAGTGATGGAGATACAAAGGATCTGTGAAGTCACGGCAACCCCGTTTCAGATCCAGGGAATTGCTTGTTTAAAATCCCTGGCAGAAAATACGGAAGGTGCCAACCTGAGCGAGGGCAGGAAAGGTTTCGGCGAATCAGCGCCGAAAGCTTGCTGCGCGTCGAGCAATAAGAGGATTTGAATGTAGTTGCCTTCAAGTCCGCTCGTATGCGGACTTTTCTTTTGGCCCATATCCGTCCCTTGGTGATGGACGGATATGGGTCTGCACAGGAAAACAAAAGGAGGAAACCATGGAAAAATTATTATTTACATCAGAATCTGTAACAGAAGGGCATCCGGATAAGATTTGCGATCAGATTTCAGACGCAGTTTTGGACGCAATGTTAAAGCAGGATCCTATGAGCCGGGTAGCCTGTGAAACAGCAATTACTACAGGTCTGGTGTTAGTAATGGGAGAAATTACCACCAAGGCGTATGTGGATTTACAAAAAGTAGTACGGGAAACCATCCGTGAAATTGGCTATGATCATGCAGAGTATGGTTTTGACTGTAACACCTGCGGCGTTATCACTTCTATTGACGAACAGTCTTCCGATATTGCTATGGGTGTGGATAAGGCGCTGGAGGCAAAAGAAAACCGGATGTCCGAGGCAGAGATTGCTGCTATCGGAGCAGGTGACCAGGGCATGATGTTTGGCTTTGCTTCTAACGAAACGGAAGAATATATGCCTTATCCCATTGCTTTGGCCCACAAGCTTGCCAGAAAGCTGACCCAGGTGCGCAAAGACGGAACCCTTTCTTACCTTCGTCCTGACGGAAAAACTCAGGTAACGGTAGAGTATGATAAACAGGGAAATCCCATACGGTTAGATGCTGTGGTGCTTTCTACCCAGCATGGAGATGAAGTGACTCAGGAGCAGATCCATAAGGATATTAAGAAGTATGTATTTGACGCGGTGATTCCAAAGGATATGGTGGATGAGGATACGAAGTTTTTCATTAATCCAACAGGGCGTTTCGTAATCGGCGGACCTCACGGCGACAGCGGAGTAACAGGCCGAAAGATTATTGTAGATAGCTACGGCGGTTATGCCCGTCACGGCGGCGGTGCATTTTCCGGAAAAGATTGTACAAAAGTAGACCGTTCGGCTGCATATGCTGCCCGCTATGTGGCAAAAAATATTGTAGCTGCCGGATTGGCTGATAAGTGCGAAATACAGCTTTCCTATGCCATCGGTGTGGCACAGCCAACTTCTGTTATGGTAGATACCTTTGGAACCGGGAAGATAAGTGATGAAAAGCTGGTGGAAGTGATTCGTCAAAACTTTGACCTTCGCCCGGCCGGAATTATTAAAATGCTGGATTTAAGAAAGCCTATTTACAAGCAAACTGCTGCCTATGGCCATTTCGGAAGAAATGATTTGGATTTACCTTGGGAAAAGCTGGATAAGGCAGAAATGTTAAAAACGTATCTGGAAAGTAAATAAAATGGAGAAAAAAACTTCCTGTAAATGATTGCAGGAAGTTTTTCTTTTCTTTTATACCTGGGAATGATATAATTTGTTAAAAGACGTTTCGGCGTCCCTGTAAAACAGACAGAACAAAAAATTAACAGATTAATGTAAAAACATAAAAGTGAGGCAGAATAACATGAAAAAATTAATATCCTGGAATGTAAATGGACTAAGGGCCTGTGTAGGGAAAGGATTTTTAGAGTATATGAAAGAGGCGGATGCAGATGTATTCTGCATCCAGGAAAGTAAGCTTCAGGAAGGTCAAATTCAGTTAGATCTGCCTGGCTATTACCAGTATTGGAATTATGCAGAGAAAAAAGGGTATTCAGGAACAGCGCTGTTTTCGAAAGAGAAGCCCATGACTGTTACCTACAAACTAGGAAAAAAAGAACATGATCAGGAAGGACGTATAATCTGTGCGGAATATCCGGAGTATTTCCTGGTAACCTGCTATACACCAAATTCCCAGGCAGAACTTGCCAGGCTGTCTTACCGGATGGAATGGGACAATGAATTCCGCAGCTATGTGGTGGAGTTAGATCGAAATAAACCAGTTATTATTTGCGGGGATTTTAATGTGGCCCACCAGGAAATCGACTTGAAGAATCCGAAAACAAACCATAAAAATGCCGGTTTTACAGACCAGGAAAGAGAAAAATTTACACAGCTTCTGGATGCCGGTTTCCTGGATACCTTTCGCTATTTTTATCCGGATCGCAAAGACTGCTATTCCTGGTGGTCTTATCGGTTTTCAGCCCGGGCCAAGAATGCTGGCTGGCGGATTGACTATTTTTGCGCATCTAAGCGGCTGGAAAAACGGCTTGCCAGTGCGGCAATCCACACTGAGGTGATGGGATCGGATCATTGCCCGGTGGAGCTTTGCCTATATGAGGAAGGGGAAACAAAATGAATTTAATTACCATGGAGCATCTGACCAAATCCTATACTCAGCGGCTTCTGTTTCATGACACGGATTTCTTTATCCATGAAGGGGAAAAAGTCGGGTTAATCGGCATAAACGGATCTGGCAAGTCTACGCTGCTAAAGATTGCAGCAGGATTAGAGGAGCCAGACAGTGGAAAAGTAACCAGGGTCGGAACTCCCCATATCCGGTTTCTGCAGCAGAATCCAGTTTTCCCGGAAGGGCTTACTGTTTTGGAGGGGGTTTTAAAACCTAACAGGGAAAGTATGCCGGAATGGGAGCTGGAAGCCATGGCCAAATCCATACTGAACCGGCTGGGAATTACAGACCACAGTGCAATGATAAATTCACTGTCCGGCGGCCAGAAAAAACGGGTGGCATTGGCGGAGGTTCTGCTCTCAAAAGCAGAGCTTTTGATCCTGGACGAGCCTACCAACCATTTAGACAGTGAAATGGCAGACTGGCTGGAAGCGTATTTGAAAAAATTCAAAGGCGCCCTTTTGATGGTAACCCATGATCGGTATTTTTTAGACAGTGTTACAAACCGGATTGTAGAACTGGATAAGGGAAAGCTTTACAGCTATGAAACAAATTACGAAGGTTTTCTTATGCGGAAGGCAGAAAGAATGGATATGGCCATTGCATCTGAGAGGAAACGGCAGTCGATTCTGCGGGTTGAGTTAGAGTGGATGCAGCGGGGAGCAAGGGCCCGTTCCACGAAGCAGAAAGCGCATATCAAACGGTATGAAACTCTTCGGGATCAAAAGGGACTGGAGGAAGAAGCAGAACTTGAAATGGAATCCGTATCCAGCCGGCTGGGGCGGACTACAGTGGAAGTAACAGGACTTAGGAAGTCTTATGGAAGCAAGGAATTAGTGTCTGATTTTACGTATATCTTTTTGAGAAATGATCGAATTGGGATTATTGGCCCAAATGGGGCGGGAAAGTCTACTCTGCTAAAAATGATTGCCGGATGGGTAGAACCGGACGCAGGCCAGGTAACCATTGGCCAGACGGTAAAGCTGGGGTACTTTTCCCAGGAAAATGAGGAAATGGATGGCTCTCAGCGTGTGATTGATTATATTCGGGATGTGGCGGAATATGTGCAGACGAAAGACGGCAGCGTCAGTGCCAGTCAGATGCTGGAACGGTTTTTGTTTCCGTCCTCCATGCAGTATACTGCTATCAGTAAATTGTCAGGAGGAGAACGAAGAAGGCTGTATCTTTTGCGGATTTTGATGGATGCCCCCAATGTGCTGATGCTGGATGAGCCTACTAATGATTTGGATATCCAAACCTTAACCATACTAGAAGACTATCTGGACAGTTTCCAGGGGATTGTGATTGCAGTATCCCATGATCGGTATTTCCTGGATCGGGTAGCAGGCAGGATTTTTGCGTTTGAAGGAAACGGGCGTATCGTTCCCTATGAAGGCGGCTTTACCGATTATCAGGCTGCTGTGGAAGAAAAGTCTTGGAATGCAGAAGAAAAGGGCAGGCAGAAACGGGAAGGTGAAGGAAAAGAAAACCGCCGCGGTTCATGGAAAGAAGATGCCCCCAAAAAGCTAAAGTTTACCTTTAAGGAGCAGAAAGAGTGGGAAGGGATTGAAGATGAGATTGGGGCTTTGGAAGAGGCTTTGGAAAGACTGGAAGAGGAAATATTGGCTGCATCCAGCAGCTATAGCCGGCTCCAGGAGCTGATGGCGGAGAAAGAGAGGCAGGAAGCCCTTTTAGAAGAAAAGATGGAACGCTGGGTGTATTTAAATGATCTGGCAGAACAGATTGCAGCACAGAAAGGGATAACACCGTAATTGTGAAATCCGGACAGAACCAGAAAGATGAAAGTAAAGACAGGACCAAAACAGAAGGACAGATGAAAAGGAGGCAGAAAAGGGATGTTTCAACTTATAGAGGACAGCCGATATTATCCCATTGGTATTACGTCAACAGGCGATGGTGTACATTTTTCAGTTGTGTCCGCGGGAGCAGAATGCAGCTTGGTGCTTTATCAGAAAGGGCAGAAAGATTCGATAGAAAAAATCCAATTTTCTCCCAATGCCAGGGTTGGCGATGTGTGGAATGCAACCATAGCCGGCAATTTCAGCAATGTAGAATACTGCTTTGAGATAGATGGCACATTGGTGGAGGATCCCTTTGGAATGAGTTTTTCCGGCCGCCAGGTGTGGGGGGAGGAAGCAAGTTTAAACCGAGTTCTCAGGGCATCGATTGTGAAAGAGGATTACGACTGGGAGAAAGATAGGCTTCCCGAAATTCCCTTTGATGAGTGTATCCTTTACCGGATCCATCCAAGAGGTTTTACAAAACACCCTTCTTCAGGGGTGCCGGAAGAAGAAAGAGGAACATTTGCTGGAATCATAAGAAAGATTCCGTATCTGAAGGGGCTTGGCATCACTACGGTTGAACTGCTTCCGTCCACTGAGTTTCAGGAAGTGATGGAGCAGCAGATTCTGCCGGCAGCCGTATTAAAAGAAGGCCGGCCAGAGGATTTGAAGAAAGCCGGAAACGAAAAAGAAAAAAAGTCTTCCGGGCGGATTAATTATTGGGGATTTATTCCAGGTCTGTTCTGTGCTCCGAAAGCGTCCTATTGTTCCGGAAGGGAAAAGCACCCGGGAGAAGAATTTAAGAATCTGGTAAAAGCGCTGCATAAAGCGGGGATGGAACTGGTAATGGATTTCTTTTTTTCCGGGCAGGAAACAGAAGTATTTGTATTGGAAGTGCTGCGGTTCTGGGCCAGGGAATACCATGTAGACGGTTTTCATTTGATTGGTTTTCATCCAAGCGGCTTGATTAGCAGGGATCCTTACCTTAGCAGAAGAAAACTGTTTGCCCAGAACTGGGAGGGAGCCCCGGAAACGAACATTAAGCGCCTTGGAGAATATAATGACGGATTTGCTATTGATATGAAACGGGTTTTGAAAGGCGATGAGAGCCAGATGAGAAATCTGGCTTTCCGGACCAGATACAATCCAAAGAGTCACGGTGTGATAAACTATATGGCCAATATTAATGGATTTACACTGATGGATCATGTATGTTATGACCGAAAGCATAATGAGGCAAATGGAGAAAATAACAGAGATGGATGCGACTATAATTTTTCCTGGAATTGCGGAGTAGAAGGGCCTACGAAGAAAAAAAAGGTGTTGGAAATGCGCCGCAAACTTTTGCGGAATGCGTATCTGCTGCTGTTTTTAAGCCAGGGAACACCGCTTATTATGGCAGGAGATGAATTTGGAAATTCTCAGGAAGGCAATAATAATGCCTACTGTCAGGATAATGAGATTTCCTGGTTAAATTGGAACCTGGCAGAGGAGAATTCAGATTTGCTGGAGTTTGTAAAAGCAGTGATTGGGTTCCGAAAGACGCATCCCATGTTTCACATGCCGAAAGAGCCAAGGATTATGGACTATTTGTCCTGCGGTCAGCCAGACGTATCGTATCACGGAGAAAAGGCGTGGTGTCCAGAGTTTGAAAATTTCCGCAGGCAGTTAGGGATTCTTTACTGCGGAAAGTATGGGATCCTTCCGGATGGAAGCTGTGATGATACCTTTTTTGTAGCCTATAATATGCATTGGGAACCTCACGAGTTTTCACTTCCCAAACTGCCGAAGGGCCAATTTTGGCATGTGGCGGTAAATACAGATGCAAAAGAGAAGGGCGGATTTTATCCTAAGGGAAAGGAAATATTTTTAGAAAAGCAGAAGCTTTATATGGTGACGCCGCGGACGATTATGGTCTTTATCGGAAAAGCGGTAAGTGAGGAATGGCTGGAACGGCAAAAGCAGTCAAAAGCTGTAAAAGGCGGAAAAAAACCAACAAAAGGAAAGGGACGGAAAGCAGAAAAAGATAAGTAAATATTTTGCGAAACAGTAAAATTTACCGGCCGCAGCGGATTGTGCTTCCATGGTCTGCACAATCCGCTGCAGTCAGAAGAGGTGTTATGAAATAGGGAAACTCCGTAATATATCGGGATGAATGGTTAGAAATCGATTCCTTGTATTGCAGGGGCTGCCTATTTTGTAGCGCCTTTTTTTAATCTGGATAAATCAGCCGTTCTTCCGTGATTTGCTCTAAAACCTCAGTTAAAAACCGGTTTGCCAGCCAGTTTGCCATGGGCAGATTCATATCCAGGTAGTTGCCGCAGTCTTTGGCAGCGGCGCCGGGAACGGGATCATGAAAGTCGCGGATAAAGGTAAACATTTCTTTCATCAAAGGCACGATGTCCCGTGATTCATAGTCGCCGATTAACAGCAGATAAAAACCTGTCCGGCATCCCATTGGTCCAAAATAAAGGGTTTTGGATCCAAATTGAGGGTGGTTTCGCAGGAAAGTGGCTGCCAGATGCTCAATAGTATGGGATTCTGCTGTGTTCATAACCGGTTCGTAATTGGGGCGGGTCATGCGGATATCAAAGGTGGTAACAATCGTATCCCCTGCGGGATCTTTTCTGGATACGTAAATGCCAGGGAGAAGAGCCAGGTGGTTAATTGTAAAACTTGTTATTTTTTTCATGGTAAGGATCCTTTCTTTCTGTTATTGTATTATGATAACACGAAAGTCGCGGCGGGAAAAGAGGAAGGATTTAAAATTCCGTTCTGAATCCAGCGAATCTACAATATGTATAGAAAAGGCGATAGACAGCCGGGCAGGATGTCTGAAAAAGCAGAGAGCCCACAGGAGGGACGGAAGGGCGGTGTTTTATGGATTGGTTTCGGATGCCAGCCAGACAGGTTTTGGAGCAGTTAGGAAGCAGTGCACAGGGGATTTCCAGGCAGGAAGCCAATGAAAGGCTGAAACAATACGGAAAAAATACCATAAGAGAGCGAAAACCAAAAGCCTGGTGGCAGGTGTTTTTCGGCCAGTTTAATGATTTGCTGGTATGGATTTTGATTGCAGCCGCAGTGGTTTCTGCAATGACGGACAACAGGGAAAGCTCCATCGTAATCGGCGCAGTGCTGCTGTTAAATGCTGTGCTGGGAACCATAGAGCATCAAAAGGCAGAGAAATCCTTAGAGAGCCTTCGGCGGCTGTCCGCTCCCTGGGCAGCAGTGATCCGGGAAGGGAAAAAGAAGAGAATTCCGGCAGAGGAAGTGGTGCCAGGGGATATCCTTGTATTAGAAACAGGAGATCTGGCGGCAGCAGACGGAAGACTTTTGGAAACGGTACAGATGCAGGTGAATGAAAGTTCTCTTACAGGGGAGTCTGTGGAAGTCGAAAAAAACATAGCAGCGATTAAAGGCAGTCAGGTTCCGCTGGCAGCACAAATGAATATGGTTTTTGCCGGAACACTGATAACAGGAGGAAGAGGGCTTTGTGCCGTAACAGCCACAGGAATGGATACGGAGATCGGGAAAATCGCAGCGTTAATGAACGAAACTGAAGAAAAAAGAACTCCCCTGGAAATTAGTTTAGACCGGTTTTCCGGCAAGCTGGCTGCAGGAATTCTGGCTGTTTGCGTGGTAGTTTTTTGGCTGGATACTTACCGGGGAGCGCCTCTTTTAGAGGCGGTTATGTTTTCCGTCGCATTGGCAGTGGCAGCAATTCCAGAAGCATTAGGCTCCATTGTTACCATAGTTCAGGCTATGGGAACCCGGAAGATGGCAGGGGAGAACGGGATTATCAAAGATTTAAAAGCCGTTGAAAGTTTAGGCTGTGTATCAGTTATCTGTACTGATAAAACCGGAACTCTGACACAAAACCGAATGGAGGCAGAAGAAATTTACTATGATTTCTGCCCGGAAGCCTGCAGAGATTTGGCGGAAACGAAAGAGGCAGAAAGCAGGAAGCTGCTGTGGAGGGCCGCGGCTTTAGTTAACAATGCTTCTGGTGAAAACGGAGAGCCTACAGAGCTGGCCCTTCTTCGGGGAGCAGAAGAAGCAGGAGAAGGGGAAGCAAGAAACCGATACCTGCGAAAAGGAGAACAGCCTTTTGATTCCAGCCGGAAGCGGATGAGCGTGTGCTGCCTGGATACGGAAACCGGCAGTGAGATTGTATTTGCCAAAGGTGCTTTCGAATCGATTCTTCCCCGCTGCAACCGGATTTTTAGCAGCGGACAGATACGGGAAATCAGAGAATCGGATAAAAGCCGGATTAAAATGCAAAACCAGCATTGGGGTGCAGAAGGGATGCGGGTGCTGGCATTTGCCTTTCGTCCAGAATCGGATCTGGAAGAAATGGCGCTGCCAGGATTTGGGCCGAAAACTTGGGAACAAAATCTGGTTTTTATCGGCATGGCGGCATTATCCGATCCCCTCCGGCCGGAAACGAAAGGGGCGGTTTTGGCTGCCAGAGAGGCAGGAATCCGCTCGGTAATGATTACAGGTGATCATCCGGTTACGGCAGCTTCCATTGCCAGGAAAGCGGGAATATTAGGTCCGGGGGGAATTGTTGTTTCCGGTCCGGAGCTGGATGAAATGGGAGAAAAAGAATTAGGGGCAAAGCTGGAACAGATTTCCGTTTATGCCAGAGTATCGCCTCAGCATAAACTTCGGATTGTGGAGGCGTGGCAAAAAAAAGGCAGGATTACTGCTATGACGGGTGACGGGGTAAATGACGCTCCTGCACTGAAGAAAGCAGATATCGGCATTGCCATGGGGCGCAGCGGAACAGAAGTTTCCAAGGACGCGGCAGATATGATTTTGGCAGATGATAATTTTGCCACAATTATAAAAGCGGTTTCTAATGGAAGAAATGTTTACCGGAATATTAAAAACGCCATCGGCTTTTTGCTGTCAGGGAATATGGCAGGAATTTTTTGTGTGCTGTATGCCTCCTTTACTATGCTTCCAATGCCATTTCTTCCTGTACACCTGCTGTTTATTAACTTGGTAACTGACTCGCTGCCAGCGCTTGCGATTGGTATGGAACCAGCGGAAGAAGGGCTGTTAAAACAGCCTCCAAGGAATGGGAAAGAAGGAATTTTAAACGTAAATTTCCTGAAAGATTTGCTGATCCAAGGGCTTTTAATTGCGGTCTGTACCATGGCAGCCTTCCGGATGGGGTTAGAGAGCGGCACAGGGCCGGGGCTTGGATTCGGGGGGAATTTAGCCCGAAATCCACAGGCAGTGGCAACAACCATGGCATTTACAACGCTTACATTAGCAAGACTGTTCCATGGGTTTAACTGCCGAAGCGCCCATTCCATATTATGGCTTGGATTTGGCAGCAATCCTTACAGCGTGATGGCCTTTGAAACCGGTGTGCTGCTTTTGGCAGCAGTGCTGTTTGTACCAGGGCTGCAGATTTTATTTGCTGCATCGGATCTCAGGCTGTTTGAGATTGGCGGGGTGCTGATTTGCGCCTTGCTGCCCACAGTACTGATTCAGGCTCAGAAAATACTAAGAGAAGGCCGAAGTTAAAATGAAAAGGGGTTGCTGCAAAACTTGCTGCCCTCAGCGGATTCGGATCCTGTGTTCCCATATCTGCTGAGGGCACAGCCGCAATAGAAAGAAATCCTTAGGGATTCCAATGTATTGCGGGGCTTATGTTTTGCGGCAATCCTTTTGGTCTGCTTACATGCCGATTTTAAGGCGGTCTGTTTCGCGGAACATGCAAAAGTGTATAGAAAGCAGAAAAAAAGCCATACTGTTTCTTAAGGATTTTGATTCAAAAAGATGTGCCGGGGTATGAAATGATTCCGGAAGTACGATAAGGGAAAAGGAGATTATCCATGGGAGATTCCATATATAAACGCAAGATTTGCTTATGTATTCTGCTGACTTTGCTTTGCTTTACCCTTGGAGGCTGTATGGGAAACGAGGCAAAAAGGCGGATTGTCCGGATAGGACATAACCAGTCCACCAGCCATCCAATCCACATTGCTCTGACTGCATTTCAAGATTATGTAAATGAAAATCTGGGGGACCGGTATGTGGTGGAGGTATATCCCAGTGAATTGTTAGGTTCGCAGACGGATATGGTTCAGTTGACCCAGACAGGAGCCATTGACTTTTGTGTGGCCAGCAATGCAATTTTGGAAACGTTCAGCAAAAATTACGAGATTTTTAATCTTCCATATTTATTTGCCAGTACCCAGGCTTATCATCATGTAATGGATGATCCGGCAGTGACCGGGCCGATTTTTGATTCTACAAAAAAAGCCGGATTTTTGGCAGTTACCTGGCTGGATGCCGGAACCAGAAATTTTTATACAATTAATCGCCCTATCGAAAGCCCGGCGGATTTAAAAGGGCTGAAAATCCGGGTTCAGCAGTCGCCTACTAATATTGAAATGATGCGGCTTTTAGGAGGCTCTGCCACCCCCATGGGCTTTGGGGAAGTGTACACAGCACTCCAGTCAGGGATTATTGACGGCGCAGAAAATAATGAAATGGCGTTAACAGATAACGGCCATGGGGATGTGTGCAAATATTATTCTTATGATATGCATCAGATGGTGCCGGATATTCTGATTGGGAACCGTATGTTTCTGGAGGGGCTGTCAAAAGAAGAACAAGCTGTTTTTGAAGAAGGGTTTCAAATTGTAAACCGGGTAGAGCGGGAAGAATGGGTGAAAGCAGTGGAACGAGCAAAGAAACGGGCAGAAGAAGAACAGAAGGTTACATTTCTGTATCCGGATCAGAAGCCTTTTGTAGAAGCCTGCCAGCTTTTGCATCATAAGGTACTGGACGGCACCCCGCAGCTTAAGCCTGTCTATGAAGCGATTCAGGCTTACAATCAGCAGTATCCTTCATCAGCAGGAGATGCCAATATAGAACCATCAGAGGCTGGGAAAGAAAGAGAACAGGATCCGTCCGGAAAAGGAAATAATGGATGATATAAGGAGTAATTACATGAAGCAGTTCAGAACAGTATTGACACAATGTTTAAACTGGCTTGCAGGAATCAGCTTTTTAGCTATGGTAATCCTTACCTGCTGGCAGGTTTTAACCCGGTATCTTCTTAAGAATCCCTCTTCCTGGTCGGAAGAGCTGGTTTCTTATCTGTTTGCCTGGATGTCCCTTTTAGGAGCCAGCCTTGTTACCAGCGAAAGAGGCCACATGAATATTCCCGCCTTGGTAGAGCGGATGCCCAAAAAAGTTCAGACAGGCTTTGCTGTGTTTTCAGAAGCAGTGGCATTTTTATTTTCTGCTGTAATCCTGCTATATGGAGGATTTCAGATTACTTCCCTGGCAATGGGACAAATGACTTCTTCACTTGGAGTTGCCATCGGTATTTTCTATTTTGTGCTGCCTCTCTGCGGAGTGCTGAATATGATTTTTACAGTGCTGAATATATTAGATATTTTACAGGGAAACATCCCGGCGCTTTTGAGCAGTCAGAAGCGGGAACAAAGTGGGGCAGCATACGGCAAAAGCGGGAAGCATTCAAATTTAAAAAAGGGGGTGTAAGGGATGGCAATGGAGTCCTTGGCGATTATTATGGCAGTGCTGATTCTTTTGTTAGCAGCAGGTATTCCGATCTCATATGCAATTGGAATTTCAGCGCTGGCGGCAATCCTTAAGACGGTGCCTTTGGATGTATCGGTGCTGACAGCAGCCCAGAGAACCTTTGTGGGAATGAGTAAGTTCAGCTTAACTGCAATTCCCTTTTTTGTGCTGGCAGGAAATTTAATGAATCAGGGAGGGATTGCAAAGCGTCTGGTAGATTTTGTACTTGCCCTTTTAGGGAAGCTTCCCGGTGCGCTGCTGGTGACAAATGTAGGAGCAAATGCACTGTTTGGGGCAATCTCAGGCTCTGCTTCTGCTGCAGCGGCTGCAGTGGGAAGCATGGTTATGGAAGGGGAAAAAGAGCAGGGATATGACGAGGCTCTTTGCGCTGCAACCAATGGGGCTTCTGCACCTTCAGGCCTGCTGATTCCCCCCTCCAATGCATTAATTACCTATTCACTGGTATCAGGCGGAACCTCTGTGGCCGCCCTGTTTTTAGCTGGATATTTTCCCGGGATATTGTGGGCGGCCTGCTGTATTCTGGTAGCAGTTTTCATTGCAGTGAAAAAGGGATACGGTCAGAGAGCCGGAAGGTATGACTGGAAGAATTTGGGCGTATCTGCCTTAAGAGCGATTCCCTCTCTTTCATTGATTATTGTGGTAATCGGCGGAATTATTGCCGGAATTTTTACTGCTACTGAGGGTTCTGCCATTGCGGTAGTTTATGCGCTGATTCTTGGAATCTGCTATGGAAATATTACAATAAAAAGCTTTTGGAAGATAGTAGTTGACAGTGCCAAAATGAGCGGCATGATCGTATTTCTGATTGGCGTGTCCAATATTTTAGGCTGGGTGATGGCATTTACCCAGATTCCCCAGGCGATTTCAGAAGCGCTGTTAGGCCTGACAGACAGCCGGATCCTGCTCCTTTTAATCATGAATCTTCTGCTTTTGGTAGCAGGCACTTTTATGGATGTGACTCCGGCTATCCTTATTTTTACCCCTCTGTTTCTTCCTGTGGTAACTGCTTTCGGCATGCATCCCGTTCAGTTCGGCCTGATTTTAGTTTATAATTTATGTATCGGAAATATTACGCCTCCAGTGGGAAATACCTTGTTTGTTGCAATTAAGGTGGGCAATACATCCCTCTCAAAGGTAATGCCTTATATGCTGATGTATTATGGTGCAATCTTAGCGGGTTTGCTGCTGGTAACGTATCTGCCGGCAGTCAGCATGGCGCTGCCCTGGGCTGCGGGGCTGATTCAATAAACGGTTTATACTACCTGATTGGAAAGGGTTCCAATCCCTTCTATGATGCATTCTACCGTATCCCCCGGTTTTAAGAACCTTGGAGGGTCAAATCCCATCCCCACTCCGGCAGGCGTGCCCATAGAAAGGATGGTTCCCGGTTTTAAAGTCATTCCCCTGGAAAGCTCGCTGACCACGTGATCGATTCCAAAGATCAGCAGGGAAGTATTGCTGTCCTGACGCAACTGGCCATTTACTTTCGACTGGATGGAAAGGGCCGGCGGATAAGGTATCCCATCGGCGGTGACAATACAGGGGCCCATAGGAAGGAACCCGTCTAAACTTTTTCCGAAAAACCATTGTTTGTGGCGGTTCTGAATATTCCGGGCGCTGACGTCATTTAAAATCGTATAACCGAATATGTAATTTCGCACCTGATCCTCAGGAACATTCTTAGCTTCTTTTCCAATAATAACTGCCAGCTCTGCTTCGTAGTCCAGGCTGTCTACAATATCTTCATGGCTTAAAATGTTTCCTCCCGGATTTACAGCTTCATTTGCCCGTTTGGAAAAATACACGGCATAAGGCCGTTCTCCGTTAAAGGTCTGCTTTTTATAGCGGGCGGATTCTTCTGCATGAGCCATATAATTAATTCCCAGACAGATAATATCCTGCCCTGGATGGGGAATAGGGGCTAAAAGCCGCACATCGGAAAAGGGGGCGGCTCCCGGAACAGAATCCGGTTCCTGCAAAGCTCCGTAAGCGATTCGCTGCATTTCCCCTTCGCTGATTTTTGCAATCAGTTCTTCCATAGTTTTGTAGTCAATTTCAAAAGACTTTAAAGGATAAATAAACGTTTCGTTTTGGTTTACCACACCTAATGAAACAGGAAAGCGGTCAATCTGATAGGTTACAAGTTTCATGAAAATTTCCTCCTGTATGTATCATTTGCATTTATAATCGTTTCGCGGCTGAGAAGCCAATTACAGCCATTTTCTTTCTATGGTATCACATTAGAAAGAAGTTTACAATTTTTTTCGGCTGTTTGTCCGTATTTGATTCAATTTATGTTAGGTTTACAGCGCCCTGTGAACCGTAATCCCATATGCCTATTTAAAATCGCCTGTGGCCACAGACATATGCTTTGGCCTTATCACTGCACTGGCTCTTGGCGAATCAGCGGAGTGATTTGCCATGGTTTGAAAAGCAACTAAATTTATTACATCAGTTCTTCCATTTCACGGATGGCTTCCCGGATCAGGGGAAGGTGCTGGTGTTTCCGGCAGGCTGCCACAATATAAAAGTAACATGGCTGAGGGAAGGAATGAAGCTCTAATTTCGGATCTGTAATACAGCTTCTGGGCAGGATGGCGGCGCACTCTCCTGATAAGGCAAGGTGGAGAGAAACAGCAGTATCATTTGTTTCAGCGTAATAACCTGGCTTTAGGCCGTTTGCGCTCAGCGCGTGGCTGCACAGGTTTCTTAAGTGACTTCCTTCTTCCGGCAGAGATATTGGAAGAGATTTCCAGAATGGGTGGGGAAGTGCGGCGATTACCAGTTCATCTTCCCGCAGCGTAGTGTAAGAAAATAATTCGTGGGCAGGGTTCATAGTGGGAAAAAACACCAGATCCGTTTGGCCGGTTTCCAGGGAAATCCTGGCCTGGCCTGCCGCTAAACCATGGACGCGGATATCAGCCTGTGGAAAACGGTGACGCAGGCGCGGCAGAGCCTGCATAAAAAATAAGGGCTTTAAATAGGCAGCTACAGAAATATGGAAGGTGCGGATATGGTTTGAGGACAGATTTTGTAAAGCCTCCATAGCGTCTTTTTCCAGTTTCAGAATGGCGCGGGCTCCGTTTACATAGATTTTGCCTTCATCAGTAAGCTGCATTTCCCGTTTGGACTGGATAAATAAAGGAGGAAGCCCTTCTTTCTTCAGCTTAGCAAGCTGCTGGCTGAGGGCTGACTGAGTAATAAATAGTTTTTCGGCAGCACGGGAAAGATTTTTTTCCTGAGCGATTTCTAAAATATATTCTAATTGTCTGGTATCCATGGAATCCCTTCTTTCGATTCAAATTCATTTACAATCTGCTTTGCCAAAGTGTTTAAATAGGTTTTGCCGTTTAAATTGTTTTTTCCCTGAAGCCGTGTGATCAGATAGACAAAATACCGCTGTGCTGTTGACAATTGATAGCCTTTCCGGTAAAAAACCCCCGCCAGGCTGCAAAGAGGAGGAGTGGTAGAAAAATAAACCCGGTTCTGTTTCGGAAGACAGAAGCTGGCCGGCAGAAATCCTACGCCGATTCCAGTCTGTAACATACTGTTCAGCAGCAGTGCATTATTGCTTTCGTATACAATCGTAGGGGTGAAACCGCTGTGATGAAAGAGGTTTTTAATCATCCGGCTGTTGGTAGTCTGGCTGCCCCACATCACAAAAGGGGTGTCGCTAAAGGAACGAATATCAATACTGGGGTAAAAGGGGCCGGTATCAGAACCAAATTCAGCCAGAGGATGATAGCTGGGAACACATAAAAGGAGCTCCTCTTTGCTTTGGCTGGAAAATTCGTAGAGTACCATATCTGACGAAAGAATCGTCCCCAGTGCCATGGACAAAGAGCCGCTGTCCAGACCATTTCGCATGGTTTCCATATAGCCTTCTGCCAGTTCAATCCGTACATCAGGAAATTTTTGATAAAATTCGGGAAACACTTCACTGAACACCTGGCTTCCCCGGAAAGGCGTTACTCCTACCCGGAACGATTCGGTGTACTGGTTATGTAAGCTGGTGATGGCATGATAGGTTTGGCTCATTACATCCAGAATTCGGCGGCAGGTTTCTAAATAAATCAGGCCGGCTTCTGTAGGGATCAGTATTTTTCCGCTGCGATCAAAAAGAGTATGGCCAAGCTGCCGTTCCGTGCCGGAAAGAAAATTCGACAAGGTAGGCTGGGAAATGCCAAGTGCTTGTGCTGCTTTGGACAAACTGCCTTTTTCGGCAATGGTAATCAGATATTCATAAGGCCGTCGGTTCATCATTTCCTCCATTAGTATTAGAAAAATAAAATATATAATATAGATTTTTCTAATAGTTTTAATAGGTTTTTCGCGATTGATTATTATAAAAAATACCATTATAATAAGGATAACAACGAAAATAACAGTGAAAAAGTGCTAAATTCTTTGAAAAAGCAATGGATACTTTTAGTATAGTAGAGAAGTATTAAAATTGCAAGTATTACTTATAATTCATATTTATATTAGAAAAAACTATATAAAAGCGGTTAGAGAAAATTGTATCGATCCCTTTTGCGAAGTAGGTTTGAGCTTAATGGATCTGGTATCAATAATAAGAAAAAGGTGGCGACTGTGAGGATACCATACATTCCCGCACCGTATTTGCAAAGTATTTGCTGCAGACCGACGACGGCATTTATATTGCCATAGAGAATCTGGGCTATAAGCATGGGGATAACTATTTGAATCCCACAATCCAGACCAGGCCTTCCTTCCATGCACCAAGAGGAAAGTATGAATGGCTGAATTATGGGGTTTATGTGGCCAGCCTGTCAGGAAGCACGAAAGAAGGCGTCCGGGGGGTGGACATTAAAATTTACAAGATGCTGTAAGCAGAAAAGCAAAAAGAACGAGGAAGGGCAACAGCTAAAACTTTTAAAACAATAGGAAATCGGAAGGAGGAATTGTCTGGATGAGGACAGTAATTGAGCCGGGAAGGAAACGGAAAAGCATAAATTTTATTGATAATATTGTTTATTCCGTACAAAAGGATTTAAATGGAAACGAAATGGAACTGAAGATGTCCATTATGCTGCAAAACGGAAACAGTGAAATGCGGCTTGCAGCGGGAAGAGATGACGAGGATGAAGATAAACTGCCAAAACCGGCAATTCTCTGGGTTCCGGGAGGCGGATACCGGGGATGTGATAAAAATTTAATGGTAGCTGAAATGGCATTTTTGGCAGATGCCGGCTTTGTGGTAGCTTCTATGTATTACCGAAGCAGTGCAGAGGGGCATTTCCCTGACCAGATCATTGATGTAAAAACTGCTCTTCGTTTTCTTCGCGCCCATGCGGCTGAGTATGAGATTGATCCGGATCATATCGGGCTCATAGGCCGATCGGCAGGTGGGCACTTATCTGCGCTGGCGGCCATGAATTCAGCTTGTTATGAAAGTGAAGAGTGGGAAGGATTCTCTTCTGATGTGCAGGCATGCTGTGATCTGTTCGGGCCAGTTGATTTAGTGAAATTAATGGAATTTGACGCTGAAATGATGGAAAAGGATCCCTCTTACCGTTGGAAACGGGTGGAAGATACCCATGCAGGAGCGCTGTTTGGAGGCCCGGTTGAAACCATGAAAGAGCGGGCCCGCCTGGCCAGTCCGCCCTATGTGCTTTCTAATGAAATGTGCCCAATACTGATTCTTCATGGGGATCAGGACGCACTGGTTCCGTGTGAGATCAGTGAAAATTTTTACAAATCGATTGCAGACGCTGGGATGGAAGAAAGGGCAGATTTCTACATTTTAAAAGGTGCAGGACATGGAACAAAAGAATTTTTCCAGCCTTATGTAAAGGAATTGATTGCGGCGTTTTTTTATCAGCATTTAAGAAATTCTACTTGATTTTTCATGGTTTTTACAGGGCAGATATGTTATACTATTTAATAAGTCTAGGAAGGAAGTCCGTGTAAGGAGCAGTTAAAACAAAGCAACGAGAATGAGAAAAAGTAATATACAGGGAATAAGAGAGAGAAATGAGGGAAATATCCGATGGCAGAGTTCCTAATGAAACCAAAAGTAGACTATGCATTTAAAGAGATCATGATGGATGAGAAGGCCCGGATCGGTTT
>JAAWIS010000014.1 GCA_022796475.1 Lachnospiraceae bacterium
ACCCTCCGGGGGGATGTGCAGAAAACGGGCATGGAAGATGCCGCTTCGCGGCCCCGTTTCCGCACAGCTTGGCGACGGGGCGCCAAGCTTTCACAGTAAAAAAAACCGTGTCCCTTTCTAAGGACACGGCAAATAAGCACCAATGGTGCTGTATTTTTCCTCCATTTCAATCCTTAGTTTTTTATACTGGGAAGTTTTCGAACCAGTCCGGGGAATTCCCCGATTTTAAATATGGAAGATGTCGCTTTGCGACCCTATTTTTTACACAGCTCAGCGACACAGCGCTGAGCTTTCGCAATAACAAGAAGAAGTATATCAAAAATGCAGCTACATTTCAAGTTTTGTTTTCCATTTATTTTGCCGTTTGCCTCGCTGTCTGTTTTCTATCTCTATTGCCCTCAGCGGAAAAGTGGATGGATGATTGTACCACTTCCTTTGTTTTACTGTCTTTTATTTTCCCCCTCCTGATTTTGGAGCATGGTATACATCCCCATATCCTTAAATCCGATGGAATGATAAATAGTCCCTGCTTCAGGATTATCATAAAACAAACACAAGAACTGCTTCCCTTCTGCCAGGCAGTCGCTGCACAGCTTTAAAACAGTTGCTTTTGCATATCCTTTTTTCCGATAATCCGGATGAGTTGCCACCCCAATTACCATGGCAGATGCACGATTCTCAGCCGAAGTCTGCGCAATGGATATTAACTGCTGATTTTCAAATATCCCATAACTTCTGCCAAGTCCCGTTAGATTAACCCGGATATCTTCAAAACATTCTTCTTTCGGTTTGTTGCGATACGTATAGGAAAATTCGTCTATCAGCAGATACAAGCTGTAAATTTCTGGAATGTCATTTTGTGTCAGCTTCCTTACATTTTCCATTAATGCACCAGACTGCTTTTTCTGTTGTTCTGTTACTTCATTGAGCCGTGCCAGATAAGTAAGTTTAGCCGTTTTATTGTTTAAATATGGAAGCAGCTTTCTTACAATTTCATCTTTTCCGCTGATATTTCTTGGTTTTTTTTCATCCAGAAAGCGTCCCACCTGCTCTGCATCATAATCTGCACAGTGGCTGTATATCAGAAAATTTCCCCGGTAATCCAAAATAAAGTACGGAAGCTCCATACCAATGCACCAATCATCTGCCGTATAGCAGGAAACATTCGGATCCTCCATGCCAAACCGCTCCAAATCTCCAATTGCAAATAGATTAAACTCCGGCTCTGGCTCCAAATACTGCTGCACTTTGGATATAAATTGATTTGTCAACTTCTGCATAGCATATCCTCCCTCGTAAAATTTTGTGTAAATTAGGCCCATTATACTCGGTTTCAATGATTCATGCAAGATTTTATTCAGTTTTTTTCCATTATTTTACCGAATATTCTTTTATTTACACTTTCATACTATAATTAGCCAGCAAAATTACGCTTACGTGCCAGGGTTCTGTCTGAATAGAATGGGGTTAAGACAGGGGTGTTCTGCCTGCCTCATAGATAAGCAAACATCATATGCTCCTCCGCAGTTTCTGCCTTCTATCATTTACATAATTTAATATTAGGAGAACTTATGGATTATAAAATCTTTACAATGTATAAAAGCAGGCATGATTTCATCCATATATGTTTGGATTTAGCCGCATACTGGCTGATTCCGGGATTTACCATTTATTTCGTAAAAGGAAGCAACTGGTTTACAACAAATTTTTCTGTTCTTGGAAATGGGCTTCAAAAGCAGCATGCATTCGCCTTTTGGGGTCTGCTGGTAGGCATTTATTTTTTTGTTATCCTTCAGATGATTTCCGGATATGTAATCCCTCCTCCGAAAGGAACTTTTTTTATCCCCTCCGCCCTGCTGCTTTTGACCTTTGCAATCACCACACCATACCTGCCAAACCAGTTTCCCCTAAAATCGTTCCTGCATGTAATATTTGCTTTTTTAGCCGCCGTCTGTCTGGCTCTTTTTTTGATTTTACTGATCTGGAACTTATCTCAGAAAATGCCTGATCAGTTCCGGCTTTATCAAACAGGCCTGTTCCTAATAATCCTATTCAGTGCCGCCCTTCTTCTGGCTGCCGGAATTGTCAGCAGTGCACTGGAAATTTTTTTCACTGTATCCGTTACGTTATATTGCCGCAGACTGGAACAAAAGCTTTTGATAGAAAAAGAGTTTATTATGGAGGAAGAAAAAATGAAATCCTGAACAAATAATCGATACAGTTTCAAAATTTATGTAAACTTAAAATTCAGAAACGGAAAATAACTTAGAAAATAAAAACACTCAAATTAAAAACACTCAAGTAAAACAATAAAATAGAATTGGGAATATAATCCTTTACATCTTGTTTCTGCTGCTGTCCATTTTTAAAGGGGAGCAAAAATGCGCTCCCCAGTCAAATCCTTAGCCTGAATCTACAGGTCTTTTTCAATTTATTATCTGCATTTATTATTTCAGCTCTCCATCCAATGCCCAGTATTGATCCAGCAATCCTAATGCCCGATCCCGTATGGAACGGTCAAAAAAGCCCATTGCTTCATCTGGCAGTTCTTCATTTGCCAGCCCCCGCTCCGCCCGTCCTTTTTGATAAAAACCGATGCTATACAGGGTAAAATGATGAATCGTTTTGGATTTTGCCTGCCGTGTAGTTGCAGTTTTTCTCTCTTCCCGTCCCAGTATTTGGGCCGTATCCCCTTTCTTAACCACAATTGAATATGGATAACTGCCTGCTAAAAAAGCAAAATTAGGAGTTACAATAAACCTTGCCGGAGTCTGTTTGGAATTTGGCCCGTTCTGTGCATAGGAAATTATCTGACTTTCTTTGGCTTTTGTCATTTCCTGCCCCAACAGCTCCTTTTCTGTATCAGAAAATCCCTTAACGCTGGACTTAATTTTCCGAACATATCGCCCTGGCCGCATAAACGGCAGCATAATTGCCAGATAAAGGAGGCCAATAATAAGTCCTAAGAAAAAGCCGCCCATGGCCCCTTCCATAATAACAGGCATTCCACCGCCGTCTGTAGCTGACAGTGCGCCAGTAAGAACTGCCATAAAAATCGAAACCGCTGGTATCACCAAAATAACCGTCTGCTTAATCACCTTTTTACAGTATACACCAATCCAATCTTTCTCTGATTTTAGCCATGATTCATAAGCACTCATAATTCCTCTGTCTTCTCCTTCTCCATTCACAATATATTTTATTCTGAGATGAAAAAGCACACACTATGCTATTTCTTTGTACACTCGCTTTTGCTGGACTCCGAATCATCTCTGTGGAGATTATAGCATATATCTCCATAAGCAAGCAACTGCCTCAAAGTGAATTATGTTTGTTTTTCTCAGCATCAGCAGATTTTAAAATCCGCTCCTCCAGCATTCCGGCCGCAGCGCTTAGTACCCGAAAACGTCGGCGCATCAAATACAGATTGCGTCCTCCAGTCAGCCAGCCAGGATAGGCAATCTTTACTTTGTATCGCTCTAACCCTTCAATTTCAGCAATGATCCCAATTCCTATCTCCTGCTCTACCAGACGGGCAATTGCTCCTTCACTATACCCAAAATAAATTATATTGGGCTTTATATTCAAAGTATCAAAAAGCCCTGTTAGCTGACGGTAAATGGGATAATCTTTTCTGTAGCAGATTAACGGCGCCGCTCCAAATTCCTCCTGATTTTCAAACCGGTTAATTTCCTTTTCATTTTCAGGTGCCAAAAGGCAAAATCTCTGATACAGAATTGGAATCTGTTCAATCTCCGGATCAGAAGGAATCTGAGAACCTAACCCAATATCAAAGTGTCCTTCTCTTAACCCCTGGGCAATCTGAGCGCTGGGCATCTCATCAGAATAAATACTGCACCCCTTTCCTTCATTCAGAAGGAATTCCCGCAAAAGCCTGGGAATATAAGCATCTGCCAGAGAATGGGTATATGCAATCCGGACTTCTGCCCGATCCCGCTGGGAGAATTGCCGCATATGCGTAACAGCCAAATCGGTTTGTGTCAGGATCGTTTGAATATCCTGAAAGAAAATCCGCCCTGCATCTGTTAATACGGCTCCTTTTTTATTCGTCAGAAACAGTTTAACTCCCAATTCTTCCTCCAGCTTACGGATGGAAATACACAGGCTTGGCTGGGAAATATGAACACTCAAAGCCGCTTTGCTGAAACTTCCAAGTTCTGCTGCCGCACAAAAATAATGCATTTGGTCAAATGTCATGATATCCCTCACAAAAACTATAATAATATTGTTATTATATATTTTACAAACAGGAACGTCAATTATATAATGATGATACATAAAAGCAACTTGGCTTTGCAACAATTTGGAGGTAACAATATGGCAAACCAAACAGCAACTATCCAGCTAACTTCCGGAAACCCTCTGAAACAGCTTTTACGTTTTTCTGCCCCCTTGGTTATCGGTTCCTTATTTCAGCAGCTTTATTCCTTTGCGGACACCATTATGGTAGGCCGTCTTATCAGTGAAAATGCTCTGGCAGCCGTTGGCACTACATATTCTCTTAATTTCCTTACCTTAGGATTTGTTCAGGGAATTTGTATCGGATTCGGCATTCCTCTTGCTCAGCAAGTCGGCGCTGAGAACTCCCAGGAATTAAAACGGTATCTGTGGAATGGTATCTGGCTGTGTCTTTTTCTTGGTACTATTATAACAGCAGGCACCTTCGCCCTGGCCCCCTTGCTGCTGCAGAATATTAAAACTCCGGAAACTATTTTTTCAGATGCACTTTGCTATATCCGGATCATTTTCCTGGGGATTCCGGCTTCTATTTTATATAATTTCTGTGCCGGAGCGCTTCGTGCCACTGGAGATTCCAGACATCCTACCTTCTTTCTGCTGGCGTCCAGTTTTATTAATATAATTTTAGACTATCTGTTTATCGTCCCTTTTTCCATGGGAGTATCCGGTGCTGCCCTTGCTACTGTTTTCAGCCTTTTCCTCAGCGGGCTGATGAATTTAGCCTGGATTCTTCGGAAAACCGACTTGTTAAATGACAGCGTGGGACTTCGCAGGGTTTCCGGGAATCATATAAGCAGATTATGTAAAATCGGATTTCCTATGGGGTTTGAATATTCTATTTCTGCTATTGGCGCTATCGTTATGCAAAGTGCAATCAACACATTAGGAACTGCCGCTATCGCTGGCCAGACCACCGGAGAAAAAATCCGGCAAATGTTTACGCTGCCTATGGAATCTGTAGGTATGGGAATGGCAACTTATGCCGGCCAAAATGACGGAGCCAAGCGTTATGACCGTATCTGGGAAGGCATAAAATCCGGCATCACAATCCAGCTAGTCTACTGTGCCGCTGCATGGATTGTAATTTTCTTTGGTAAAGGCTTTTTCACGAAAATCGTTCTCGGAACCAGTTCAAGCCAGGCTGCCCTGCTTTCTGTCCAATATCTTGGTTCCATTAGTACACTATTTTGCATCCACGGAAGTCTTATGATTCTGCGCAACACACTGCAGGGAATGGGCTACAGTATCCATGCCGTTATCAGCGGAATCGGCGAGCTCCTTGGCAGATCGGTTGGAGCCTGGCTGTCAGTTGTTTCCTTCGGCTTTACAGGAATTTGCTACGCAAATCCCATTGCCTGGGGCTTTGCACTAACATATTGCTCCCTCCTGGTTTCCTACTTTCTCCGCCAGCGGATCAAAGGGGAGATTCCAAAACAAAAAGTTTAGAATAAGCCTTTCCGTGTCCTCTGGCGCAGCAGGAATCAATATTCAAGCACAGGTGCAGATGGCGGGAATGAGTTTTCAGACACACTAAGGTAAAGAACGAAAACAGGGGCTGTCGCACTAAGTAAAACATATACAAGATATAGTATGGAAGGATGTTTCAAACTAGCTTATCTTGTATCATCTTTCTTAATGCGACAGCCCCATTTCATTAATTCGGCATATTTCATTATGCAGAATATTTCTTTTATTTCTCCTGCTTTTGATTCTTACATTAGTAATTCTCTGCATGAACTTCGAAATAGCTTTGCGGATGATTGCAGGTAGGACAAACTTCCGGAGCATTTGTCCCTACCACGATATGTCCGCAGTTGCGGCATTCCCATACCTTCACTTCACTCTTTTCAAATACTGCTGCTGTTTCCACATTTTTAAGCAACGCACGATATCTTTCTTCATGGTGCTTTTCAATCGCGCCTACAAGTCTGAATTTTGCGGCAAGATCAGCGAATCCTTCCTCTTCTGCCGTCTTGGCAAAATTTTCATACATATCTGTCCACTCATAGTTTTCACCGTCTGCAGCAGCCGCAAGGTTTTCCTTCGTGTCGCCAATTCCGTTTAACTCCTTAAACCACATCTTTGCATGTTCTTTTTCATTATCGGCTGTTTTCAAAAACAGAGCAGCAATCTGCTCATATCCTTCCTTTTTCGCTTTGGAAGCAAAATAAGTGTACTTGTTTCTTGCCTGAGATTCTCCTGCAAATGCCGCCTCCAGATTCTTCTCTGTCTGTGTTCCTGCATACTTTGTTGTTTTCATATTTTTCCTCCTAATACAATATATTTATAGTTAATATTTCTATTTAATTATATGTGCTCTCAGAGTTTCTTTGTGTCTGATTTTGTGAGTTGATGCTCTGCCTGCCCGGCAGGGGCATCTGTTCAGAATCGCCTGCACTGCTTTTAATCCCAGATTGCCTGCATTTTTGACAGAGATAGAATACCTTTAAATCATAAAACAGAATCCCTTCTCCAAGCTGATCTTCCAGGTTCCTGGTCAAATCTTCAAAATTAATATCAGATAATGCGCCACAATTTTGGCATACAAGGTGGTCGTGCTTTTGGATCTTATCATAGCGGTCAGGGGAGCCTTCTATAGACATTTTTCGTATCAGGCCCTTTTGGCACAAAACATTTAAGTTATTATATACCGTTGCCTGCACCACTTTTGGTTCTATTTTCTTCAGTTCTAAAAAAAGCTGTTCTGCTGTCATATGGCCGCTGGATTCCTGAACTAATTTAAATATTTGCTCCCCGTATTTGCTCACCTGGTCATCATCCTTAATTTAGAATTATTCTAATTATAATATATTCCATCGGATTTGTCGAGCGAATTATGAAAAAATTTTATATGGTATCTTTTTCACAATTTTGTCATCCACATCTTGTGGGGCTTATGCGAACCTTTCTGATATTGCCAATTTTTGAATTGTCAGAAAATTTGACAATTTGCAAGAAATAGATTATAATTTTATTAAAGCTGGGGATTGTCGTGATTTGGAGGTATTGTTATGTTAAAACAAGAAGATTTGTATATAGGCAGGCGAGTAGCGTATAAAGAACTAAGTGGTATTTTGGATACCTATATTATTTTAAAGGATACGGAGGGGTATTCTTCTAATATGTCAGGAACAATCGCTCATATTTCTAAAGATAGAACCCGTGAGATGACAAAGGAGATTTTAAACGGTGGCTTGTGTATCTACAATAATAGTATGGATGCGGATGAGGATGTAACTTATGACGAATAACTATATCTTGTGTAAGTTGGATGCTTTTCGTAAAAATGCTTTTGTTGTTAATTTTAGTTTATCATATCAAGCAGCACAAAAAATCAGGGCATATCAGACAAAAGAAGAACGTCTGGAATGCCCTGAAATCAGATTTTTTCAGTTTTTACTTAGAACTTCCCAGCCTCAGCCGCTTCCTGAATCGAAACTGCCACAGCCACAGTCATGCCAACCATAGGATTGTTTCCTGCTCCGATCAGACCCATCATCTCTACGTGAGCCGGAACGGAAGAGGAGCCTGCAAACTGTGCGTCAGAGTGCATACGGCCTAAGGTATCCGTCATGCCATAGGAAGCAGGGCCTGCTGCCATGTTGTCTGGATGCAGGGTACGTCCGGTGCCGCCGCCGGAAGCTACGGAGAAGTACTTCTTTCCTGCTTCATTTCTTTCCTTCTTATATGTACCTGCTACAGGATGCTGGAAACGGGTTGGATTGGTAGAGTTTCCGGTAATGGAAACATCTACATTCTCTTTCCACATAATAGCAACGCCTTCCGGAACGCTGTTTGCACCGTAGCAGTTAACCTTAGCACGAAGGCCTTCTGAATAGGAAATCCGCTCAACTTCCGTTACTGTATTTGTGTAAGGATCGTACTCCGTTTCTACAAACGTAAAACCATTGATACGGGAAATGATCTTAGCCGCATCCTTGCCTAAACCGTTTAAGATAACGCGAAGAGGTTTTTTACGAACCTTGTTTGCCTTCTCAGCGATACCGATAGCGCCTTCTGCCGCTGCAAAAGACTCATGGCCTGCCAGGAAGCAGAAGCAGTCAGTATCTTCTTCCAAAAGCATCTTTCCTAAGTTTCCATGTCCTAAACCAACTTTACGGGTATCAGCAACAGAACCTGGGATACAAAATGCCTGTAATCCTTCGCCAATAGCTGCAGCAGCGTCTGCTGCTCTCTTGCAGCCCTTTTTAATTGCGATAGCTGCGCCTACGGTATAAGCCCAGCAGGCATTTTCAAAACAAATTGGCTGGATCTTCTTAATCTGGTCATACACGTTTAAACCGGCATCTTTCGTAATTTTCTCAGCCTCTTCCAGGGAAGCGATGCCATAGCTGTTTAATACGCCATTGATTTTATCAATACGTCTTTCATATGATTCAAATAAAGCCATCTTTCACGTCCTCCTTTATCATTCTTTCCGTGGGTCGATAATCTTAACAGCATCCTCTACACGGCCATACTGTCCACAAGCTTTTTCATAAGCAGTGTTGGGGTCATCGCCCTTTTTGATGAAGTCAGTCATCTTGCCCAGGCTTACAAACTTGTAACCGATAATCTGATCATCCTTATCAAGGGCAATCCCGGTTACATAGCCTTCTGCCATTTCCAGATAACGAGGACCTTTCTTTAATGTTCCGTACATGGTTCCAACCTGGCTGCGCAGACCTTTTCCTAAATCCTCCAGGCCAGCGCCTACCGGAAGTCCGTCTTCAGAGAATGCACTCTGGGTACGTCCGTAAACAATCTGTAAAAACAGCTCTCTCATAGCGGTGTTAATTGCATCACACACTAAATCGGTATTTAATGCTTCCATAACGGTGAGGCCAGGAAGAATTTCTGCTGCCATAGCTGCGGAGTGAGTCATACCAGAACATCCAATGGTTTCCACCAATGCTTCCTGAATAATGCCTTCTTTTACGTTCAGAGTCAGCTTGCAGGCACCCTGCTGAGGAGCACACCAGCCTATGCCGTGTGTCAGACCGGAAATATCTTTTACTTCCTTAGCCTGAACCCATTTTGCTTCTTCTGGGATCGGAGCACAGCCATGATGTACGCCCTGTGCTACAGTACACATCTCTTCAACTTCTTTTGAATAAATCATGTGTTAAAACTCCTTTCAAATATGTAGTGTTATTGTATAGCAGTGATATCCTTCTGCCTTTTGGCAGCTTGTTAAATTTATCACATCATACCTGGTCCTATTTTCTCATAAAATCTGCTTTTCGTCCATACCTATTTTGCATAAACTTGTTAAAACGAACTTGTTAAAAATTTTCCTCTCTGTTCCTTATTTTGCGGCTTCATTCTGTATTCCAAAACCATACCAATCTAAAAATGCTATGAGCCTTAACAGCACTTATGGAAGCCGTCGGAGCACTCCCATATAATAAAGATAAAATACAATCCCTTTCGCAATGCTGGAAATAGAAAAGGCCCACCAGATCCCGTTTAATCCTAATACGCCGCCAAGTACAATTGCCAGCGGAATGCGGGCTGAGGTAAGAACAATGGTGATCACGGAACATTGGAACGTTTTCCCAAGTCCGGACAATGCCCCTACTGTCATCAGTTCGATACACATGAACATTTGGCTAAAGCCCAAAACAGTCAGATAGTCCATTCCCAAAGGAATCACTTGAGGTTCCTGAATAAACAGAGAAAATACAGGACGGCTTCCCAACACCAAAACTGCTGTGGTAACGCTTCCCCACAAGCACACAATGGCTGCTGCAATTTTATATCCCCGCCTTACCCGGTCATACTTCCTTCCGCCGAAATTTTGTCCAACAAAGGCATTCATGGCAGTTCCAAAGCCCTCTGCTGTCATCCAGGATATGGATTCAATCTGACTCCCTACCCGCTGGGCTGCCACTGCATCATCTCCCCAAACTGCCACAAACCGGGTCAGAACCATGGAAATCATGCAGTAAATCATGTTCTGCACCCCCATTGGAAATCCGATTCGGACCATAACTTTAAAATACCTGGCAGGAATTCTTCTCCAAATCCGGATATAGGGGAACAGCACTTCATCTTTTTTGGCTTTTAAAAGAAGGACCATAGCCACAATCCCCTGGGAGGTTACTGTGGCAATAGCTGCCCCTGCCGCCTCCAGCCTTGGGAGCGGCCCGATTCCAAAAATCAGGATTGGATCCAAAAGGATATTAGCTCCCATGCCAATGCAGTTGGCCACAAAAGGAGTCCGGCTGTTTCCTGATGCTGTGTAAAGCCCCGTTAACGTCTGACTCAAATAGGAAAATACAATCAAACCGCAGGCAATCCGCAGATACGTAATCCCGTCTGCTATAATCTTGGGGCTGCTGAGTCCGAAGAAACCGATTAAGGGCCCTGCAAATATATTTACAATACCTCCAAACGCTGCTGCAAGCAAAAGCGTAAGCTGAATTGCCCCTGCTCCATAAGTTCCGGCCTCCTCTAGCTTTCCTTCCCCAATGGAATGAGCCGCTTTAATCTGGCCCCCCATTTTCGCTATGGTCACAAGGCCGGAAGAAAGCCAGGTATACATTCCCGCCGATCCCACAGACGCCACAGCCCCGCTTCCCACCCGTCCTATCCAGGCCATATCTGTTAAGCTATAAGCTGTCTGCACCAGAGATGTGGCCATAATAGGAACTGCTAATGCAGTCAGCGAGGGAAGGATCCTTCCATGGAGTAAATCAATATTCTGTTTCATAATGCCGCTTTCTACATTTATTCTTCTGCTTCTGCTGGAGAATCTTCCGCTTTCACTTCAATCCCCAGCTCCACAAGCTGTTTTTCATCGACTGGAGCCGGAGCTTCACTCATCAGACAAGATGCATCCTTTACCTTGGGGAATGCGATCACATCGCGGATGCTGTCAGCCCCCACCATCCACATTACCACACGGTCTAAGCCGTATGCCAGTCCTGCATGAGGAGGCACTCCGTATTTAAAAGCTTCCAGCAGGAATCCGAATTGCTCCTGTGCCTTTTCTGGTGTAAAGCCAAGGACCTGAAACATTTTTGACTGGATATCGGCCTGATGGATCCTGACCGATCCGCCTCCAAGTTCCGTGCCGTTTAACACGATATCATACGCCTTTGCCCGCACTGCCCCCGGATCCGTATCCAAAAGCGGCAGGTCTTCTTCCATCGGCATCGTAAACGGATGATGCATCGCCACATAGCGGTTTTCTTCCTCAGAATACTCCAAAAGCGGGAACTGGGTAATCCATACAAACTTCCAGCTATTTTCCGGAATTAAGTCAAGCTGCCTTCCAAGCTCCAGCCGAAGGGCGCCTAAAACATTGTAAACCAGGCTGTTTTTATCTGCTGCAAACAGCAGAAGATCCCCCGGTTCTCCTCCCATGGCAGAAGCCAGACTGGTTAACTGCTCCGGCGTCATAAACTTGGCAAAGGATGATTTATAGGAACCGTCTGGCTGTATTGACAGATAAGCCAGCCCCTTAGCGCCGTAACCTTTCGCAAACTCTACCAGCCCATCAATCTTCTTTCTTGGCATTCCTGCCTGTCCTTTTACACACAGACCTCTTACAGATCCGCCATGATCCAGGGCATTCTTAAATACAGCAAATTCACTGTCAGCTACCGTTTCTGACACATCCACAAGCTCCATGCCAAAACGCATATCCGGTTTATCGGATCCAAACCGATCCATAGCCTCTTTCCAGGTCAGTCTTGGAATCGGAAGTTTTATTTCTGTATTGCAGATTTCCTTAAAAAGTTTCTGTACCAGACGTTCATTTACATCCATTACATCTTCTTCGTCTACAAAGGATAATTCCATATCAATCTGAGTAAACTCCGGCTGACGGTCTGCCCGCAGATCTTCATCCCGGTAGCATCTTGCAAGCTGGAAATACCGATCGTAGCCTGAGCACATTAATAATTGCTTAAATATCTGAGGCGACTGGGGAAGGGCATAAAAGGAGCCTGGATGAACCCTGCTGGGAACCAGGTAATCTCTGGCGCCTTCTGGTGTACTTTTGATTAAAGTCGGAGTTTCAATTTCCAAAAATCCTTCCTGAGCCAAAAAAGCACGGGTTAAAATAGCTGCCTGGCTTCGAATCATCAGGTTTTTCTGGATATCTGGTCTTCTTAAATCCAGAAAACGGTATTTTAACCGCAGCTCTTCCTTCGTCTTTGAATTTTCCTCAATCGGAAATGGCGGTGTTTCTGATTCTGCCAGGATCCGCAGGCTTTTTGCCCGGACTTCGATCGTTCCTGTTTTTAAATTTGGATTTGCCCCGCCTGAACGAAGTTCCACTTGTCCGGTTACTGCTGCCACAAACTCGCTTCTCAGCTTTTCTGCCTTTGCAAAATACTGGGCGCCACAGTCGCTTTCCTCAAAGATAATCTGCAGAAGGCCGGAACGATCCCGCAAATCCACAAAGATAATTCCTCCTTTATTTCTGCTTTTCTGAACCCATCCCATTACGGTTATTTCCTGTCCAATATTGGTTTCTGACACTTCCCCACACCGATGGGAGCGCTTAAGACCTGTCATTGATTCTGCCATGATTCAATTCTCCTTTTTGTACTATCTTTTTAATGCATCCTTATAAAATTCCTGAAATGTTTCATACCCTTCCTTTTGAAGCTGTTCTTTCTGGAATTTTTTGTTTTTGTTCATCTGGACCACTAAAACCTGTACGCCCTCTGCTCTTTCTTTGGAAGCTTCCCGGATAATCTGGTTTAAAACTTCCTGTCCAATTCCCTTTTCAAACAAATAAGCCTTCTTTGTATCGCTTCCGGGCACTGTAAAATTCTGATCCATTAAAATGGTTACAATCCGTTCAAATCCGATAGAAAATCCACAGGCAGGCGTTTCCATTCCAGTAAACTTTCCAATCATTTTATCGTAACGTCCCCCGCCTGCCACAGAGCCGCCAAATCCTTCCATAGAAACCTCAAAAATGGTGCCGGTATAGTAAGACATCCCCCGCACAAGTGTTGGATCAAACGCCAGATTAAACTTGGTTTCTGCCACAGAATCCACAGTATCCATAATGTAGGCCAGTCCCTGCCAAATCTCAGGCTCCAGAGCATTTGCCTCTGTTAAAAGCGCCCCAATCCGGCGGACACTATCTGCATCAGCGCCAAATTCAGAAAACAGGCTGATATACTTTTCTACCTGCTCCTTGCCATACCCTGCTTCTAAAAGCTCTTCTTTCACCCCTTCCATTCCGATCTTATCCATCTTATCCAGGGTAATAAAAATAGAATCCCAGGATTCACCAGGAAATCCGCAAAAAGCAGCCATCCCTTTTAAAATCCCTCTGTCATTTATCCGGACAGTAAATCCATTATCCGGGCAGATTTTTCCCAAAGCCGTAGTGGTAGCAAGGATTAGCTCAATCTCTGCTAAATTGGTAGCATCTCCTAAAATATCAATATCGCACTGGACAAACTGACGAAACCTGCCTTTTTGGGGCCTGTCTGCCCTCCAAACGCTTCCCATTTGCAGCGCCTTAAAGGGGGAGGGCAAATGGGCTGCATTTGCCGCATAATACCGGGAAAGCGGAAGGGTTAAATCATAGCGCAGCCCTCCGTCTACCACATCGTCTTCCGTCTGTGCCGCTGCTACATCCAGCTTTTCTCCCCGCTTTAAAATTTTAAAAATCAGTTTTTCATTATCCCCGCCTTGTTTGCTGGTTAAATTTTCAATATGTTCCACGCAGGGGGTTTCAATCTGAGAAAATCCAAAACTGCGGTAAGTTTCTTTAATCTGATTCATCACATAGTCCCGGATCTGCATTTCAGCAGGCAGGACATCCCTCATGCCGGAAACCGGCTTCTTCTTCAATGCCATTGCTTCTTCTCCATTTCATTTTGATGCTTCAATCTTATAGTTTACCTTACTTTGATGAATTTGCAAGCACTTTTATTCCACAGCCTTCCATTCAGCGGAAACTCTGGAGAAACTTCCGCTTTTTATCTAGCACTTCCTGGAAACGGGGCAGGTATTCCTGAATATTTTTAATTGTTTCTATTCGCTCTACCCGGTTTTCTTCCGGAATTACAACCTTCGTTGTAGTTCCGGCGCCGCATCCGATTACGGTGTGCTTTTCCTCCATCATCAGAATATTATAAAGGCATCCATTGTCTTTGGATGCGTACCCTATATTTTCCAGATTCCCGGCCATATTTTTCTGGCGGTACAGATAGTAGGGAACCATTCCCATCCAACGCGCCCTGGCTTCTGCAAGGCCTGCCAGGATTCCAATCTGTTCACCGGAAGCCATATGGTAATGGCGGTACTGCTCCCGCTCTAAGTTCAGTCTGGCTGCCCGCTTAAGGGCCAGACAGTGAACGGTCAGGCTTTCAGGGCCAAGTTCCATTACCCGATCTAAGGTATGCTTCACCTCTTCTTCCTCTTCTCCCGGAAGTCCTAAAATCAAATCCATATTAATATTTTCAAACCCTGCTTCCCTGGCCTCTGAAAATACCTGTTCTACCTGTTCTACCGTATGACGCCGTCCGATTAAATCCAGAGTCTTCTGATTCATTGTCTGAGGATTAATTGAAATCCGATGAACTCCAAAATCCTTTAAAATCTGCAGCTTTTCTCTGGTAATGCTATCCGGCCTTCCAGCTTCCACCGTAAACTCTTTTACCGTTTCTAATGGAAACATGTTGGAAAGCATCATAAGGAGCCTCTCTAACTGCTTTGGCGGAAGGGATGTAGGTGTTCCTCCGCCGATATAGATGGTCTGCAGCACCTTTTCCGGAACCGCTCCGCATACAATAGCCAGTTCTTTTTCCAAAATGTCCAGATATTCCTCCAGCCGATCCTTCCATTTTTCTATGGGGTAAGAGGTGAAGGAACAGTATAAGCAAGTAGTTGGACAAAAGGGGATCCCCACATATAAGCTATAACCCTTTTGATAATCCAGCCTATTAAGAAGCCGCCGTTCTTCCTTTGCTATTTCTATACTTAGCCGCCGCTTGGTTTCTCCTGTGAGATAATTCTCTTCCATAAAAGAAGAAATCTTCTCTTCATCCCAGCCAGCCGCCAGCTTCCCTTCCGGTATCTTAACCGGACGGATTCCCGTTAACGCCCCCCAGGGAAGCTGCTTTCTGGTATCAAGCATTAAAAGGAAATACAGCCTTCGCTTAATCCTGTTTTTCGTATCCGTGCGGTTTGAAACATCAATCGAAAAGGGCTGATTTTCCAGTCCCTCCCTGAGTCCTTTTTGAATCACAGGACGAAATCCTTCTATTTCCCATTCCGGCATTGTTCCAGCTTTTGTTATGACACTTTCCTCTGTTTCCCTTTTCCGGTTCCTGTCTGCCTTCAGCTCATATTTCCTTTTCTCCTCCAAAAACCGTCCGGAAACAATGAAATCCGGCTCTGACTCCTTTTCTCCTTTTCCCTTAGGAAAACCTTGATTTTCATACTGAAAAACCGCTCCCGGGTAAAAAGCCATTAGTAGTTCCCGGATATCCTGCTCAAATGCGCCGTCCTCCAACTGCAGTTTGATAACCATATGTCCATTCTCCTCTTCCTGTCTGGTTAAAATCCTCTGTATTCGGATAATGGATTATACCTCTTCTCATGTCCAATGGTGGTTTCCGACTCATGCCCCGGATATACCTTCACATCCTCTGGCAGAATAAACAGCTTTTCTCTTATGGAGCGGGTTAACGCTCTGGAACTTCCTGACGGGAAATCAGTCCTTCCATAAGATTCACAAAATAAGGTATCACCGGAAAAAAGAACCTTTTCTTTTTCCAGATAATAGCAGACGCTTCCTGGTGTATGACCTGGCGTGGAAATCACCTGCCACAAACGCCCTAACATGGAAATCTCCTGATTATCCTCTAACCAGCAAGCTTCTTTTATCGATACCGGTTCTCCTAAATTGGCGGAAAGATTTAAGGAAGGATCTGACAAAAGAGCTTCCTCCTCTTTTCCTGCATACACAGGAACCCGAAAAGCTCTTAAAAAACCGGGAACCCCGCTGATATGATCTCCATGACCATGAGTCAGCAGAACTGCCGCAGGAGTTACCGAAAGCTCCCTGCACCAGTTTAAAATAAACGGGGCATTATCCGCCGGATCGATTATCACACATTCCTTTGTATCTTCATCAAACACAAGGTAGCAATTTGTTCCTATCATGCCAATTACACGTCTTATTATCTTTAACATTCCCATTTTTCTTCTCCTCTTTTATCTTATCCTCATATCCTCAGAGAGCAGATGACACAGAATGCAGCTTTCCCTATGATACAGGGAAAGCTCCCCGGAACACCCGGAAAGCCCTTCTGAGTCATAATTATCAATCTTTTCTTCTCTTTATGGATCAGCCTGTAGCACGTTCAATATCCAGCACGCTGTCAATCTGGCGTATCTTTTCTGTCAGGCGGTTTAATTCCTCTACTCCATGAATATCAAAAGCCATGGTGATGGTAGCCTTTCCCTGCTTACTGGTCCGGACATTAATCGATGTAATATCAATCTGCCGTTCTGTAAACACTTTCGAAATATCTACAAACAAACCAATCCTGTTGTTAGCATACACTTTGATTTCCGTACTGTATGTGGCGCTTGCACTGTCTGTTTCTGCCTTCTGCCACTCCGCGTCAATCAGCCTGGAACGCTCATCCTCCGGAAGATTCAGCATATTAATGCAGTCTGTCCGGTGTATGGAAATTCCCCGTCCGCGGGTTACGAATCCTACAATCTCATCTCCCGGAACCGGACTGCAGCATTTAGAAAAACGCACAGCCAAATCATGGATCCCTTTTACCACAATGCCGCTTTTGGACCGTTTGGAAATTTCAGGCGGCTTTCCCGTCATATCCGTCAGCTCATGAAGAATATTCGTGTCAGTAATATCCTTTTTCCGCTTCTTCTCCCGCTCCTCCAGCATTTTATTGATTACCTGGCCCTCTTTTAAGCCGCCATGGCCGATGGAGGCCAGCACAGAATCCCAGTCCCGGAATGCATACCGGCTCATTACCTTTTCCATATATTCCGGTTTGCTAATATCGGAAAAGTTTATCCCCTTTGTCCTGCAGTACCGATCTATCATATCCTTGCCGCGGATAATATTATCTTCCTTTAGCTCTGTCTTAAACCATTGGTTAATCTTATTCTTAGCCTGTGTGCTTCTTACCAGCTTCAGCCAATCTCTGCTTGGACCTTTTGAGTTCTGTGAGGTAATGACTTCAATCCGATCTCCGTTTTGAATCTCATAGTCAATATTCACCAGTCTTCCGTTTACCCTGGCCCCTACCATCTTATTTCCCACTGCGCTGTGAATCGCGTATGCAAAATCAATGGGAGTTGAACCGCTTGGCAGATCCTTTACATCTCCGGAAGGAGTAAAGCAGTAAACCGTATCGGAAAACATATTCAGATCGCTTTTAATTAAATTTAAAAACTCTTTCGAATCATCGGTTTCCCGCTGCCACTCTAAAATCTGACGGAGCCAGCTTAATTTTGCCTCCTCGCTTCCTGCCGCAACCTGGCCGCTTCCGCTTTCTTTATATTTCCAATGGGCGGCGATTCCGAATTCTGCTGTCCGGTGCATTTCAAAGGTGCGGATCTGTATCTCAAAGGGCTGGCCGCTGCTTCCGATTAAAGTTGTATGAAGGGACTGGTACATATTCGGTTTTGGCATTGCAATATAGTCTTTAAAACGTCCTGGAATCGGTTTGTACAGTTCATGGATCACTCCAAGTGCCCCATAACAGTCTTTTACCGATTCCACCACAATACGGACGGCAAACAAATCATAGATCTGATCCAGCGTCTTATTTTGATTTACCATCTTTCGGTAAATACTGAAAAAATGCTTTACCCTTCCGTCAACTTTCGCCACAATATCAGCATCCTTCATATGCTGCTTAACTTCGCTTACAATCTGGCTTACAAAATCCTCCCTGGCATCTTTGCGAAGGGAAATCTTTTCTGAAAGATCCGCATACACATCTGGTTCCAGATATTTTAAAGACAAATCATCTAATTCTACCTTAATTTTTGAAATTCCCAGACGATGGGCAATGGGCGAATAAATATCCATAGTTTCCCTGGCCTTTTCCTTCTGCTTTGCCGGTGTCTGGAACTGTAATGTACGCATATTATGAAGGCGGTCTGCAAGCTTAATCAGAATAACGCGAATATCCTTTGCCATAGCTAAAAACATTTTCCGCAAGTTTTCTGCCTGAAGCTCCACCTTATCTGCTGACCAGGAAAGCTGTGTCAGCTTGGTAACACCGTCTACCAGCAGCGCTACCTCGCTTCCAAACTCATCCCGAAGCTCCTCTAATGTCATTACCGTATCCTCCACCACATCATGAAGGATCGACGCCACAATGGTTTCCTTATCCATCTGCAAATCTGCCAGTATAATAGCCACACATAATGGATGGATAATGTAAGGCTCTCCTGATTTTCTCTTCTGCTCCTTATGAGCCTCATCGGCAATCTGGTATGCCTTCTCAATCATACTGATATCATCAGAGGGGTGATATCTGCGTATTCCCTTGATCAAATCTGCATATAATGTTCCTGGACTGGTAAATGAAGCCGGTGCTTCCAGTTCGATATCCAGTTTTTCCCTGTTATCTTTTTCTGCCATTTGAATACCTCCCTGTCCTCTCCATCTAAAATAAACGTAACGGTTTTGCAGCATATTTATTACACATTATAGTTTTTTTCGTCAAAAAAAGCAAGTAAAAGTCACAAACACAGACAATCCCCTGTCTTCAGACCAATGTTTTTCATTCCATTAACAGTCAGAATCTCTTGTAACCGGCTGCCAGAGCAGTGATTAAAAGCCGCCTCCTTAACCCCCATAGCCTTTAGTTCCCTTACGGTCTTTTGAATCCGTTCATCATCTGCATGCATCAGATGAATCCCTCCAATTACAATCCGTACCGGCATAGACAGCCGTTTTTCCACGGTTTTTACCATATTCACGATTCCAGGATGGCTGCACCCTGCAATCAGAGCGAGGCCATTTTCTTTTTTATCCGGATTTTCTTTTCTGTCTAAATCTTTATTTGGATCTTCTTTCTCCTGCAGTTCTAGTGCCAGGCAGATTTCATCTTCAAATAAATCCGGCACCATCTTAGAACCTTCTTCCTTTACATATTTCCCAGGAATTTGCTCCCACAAACAATCTCTTTGAAAATTTCCTACCGCCCAGCACCCATGGGCCAATTTTAAACTGTCCCTGCATACCAGGGCCTGGCTGACGCGGGATGCAACATATTCTTTTGAAAAGCCGCATCCCATATAGGTATAGGCATTTCCTCCCCTTCCTCCCTTTTCTGCTGAATACTTGGCCTGGAAAAAAGAATCTTCTGCTCCATAAACAGCCGCAGCCCCTGTCATCCCATATTCTTCCGCCCATAAAAAGCCGCTGCTATGGTCATAATGGCTGTGGCTGAAAACCCCGTATTGAATCTCCTTAAAGGGAACATTCATCCTTCTTGCATTTTCCCAGGTTTCCGGCCCCGGCCCAAAATCAAACATAAATTTTACATCATCCTTTTGAATATAAAAAGACAGTCCATGACATGCTTTTAACCCCTGATTTCCTGACACCTCATTGTCCATAACTGTTAAAATTTTAATCATAACTATACTCCTTTTCCTAAATAGAAAAGCCGATGCCTTTTCCTGCATCGGCTTTCTGCCAGCTTATTTCCCTTCATAAACAATAACAGAATCTACCCCGTAATCTTTTAGCTTTTCCCGTCCTTTCAGACCTGCTAACTCCATCACAAAGCAAATCTTTACCACCTGGCCTCCTAACTGCTCCACCAGCTTTGTAATCGCTTCAATCGTTCCGCCGGTAGCAATTAGGTCATCCACAATCACGACCTTCTGCCCTGGCTGGATCGAATCCTTATGCATCTCAATCACTGCGCTTCCATATTCCAGATCATATTCTGCAGCTATGGTTTCACAGGGAAGCTTCCCCTTTTTCCGTACAGGGACAAACCCCTTATGCAGCGCATAGGCTACCGGAACTCCAAAGATAAATCCTCTTGATTCCGGCCCTACCACTAAATCAAAGTCCAAATCTTTTACCATCTCAAGCAGTCGGTCAATAGCCAGATGCAGTCCGTCAGCATCCTGCAAAATTGTGGTCACATCCCGAAAAATAATCCCAGGTTCCGGAAAATCCGGTATGCTTCTTACATAGTCTTCTACCTGTTTCATCATACTTCCTCCTTTTTCGTCAGAACATTTTCAGCAAACCGATCCGGCGTTTAAATCCCGCACCGTTTCCCGCACAATCAGCTTGTTTTCCAGATAAATTCTGCTGTTGTCAATAATCCCCTCATCCAGCCTCCTAAGCAGCACTCTTGTTCCTTCCTTTGCAATTTCTCCCATGTTCCGCTCTACTGTAGTC
Organism: Lachnospiraceae bacterium; assembly: GCA_022796475.1. Classification (GTDB taxonomy): domain Bacteria; phylum Bacillota; class Clostridia; order Lachnospirales; family Lachnospiraceae; genus Caccovicinus. Next base: position 20,660 of record JAAWIS010000014.1, read on the forward strand.
AGCCGCATATTTGCATAACCGGACAAATCCCAGTTATCAAAACCTACTAAAGAAATATCTTCCGGCACCTTCAGCCCATGCTCATAAATGGCATTTCTTGCTCCAAAAGCCATTTCATCATTAAAGCAGAGAATCGCCGTAGGAAGCTCTTTTTTCTCCAGAATCTGATGGGTTGCCTGGTAACCGCTGGTATAACGGTAATTTCCCTGATAAACCGGAATCTTATCCGGATCCAGGCCATGCCGCAGCATGGATACTCTCCATCCCCTGCGGCGCTCCTTTGTGGAATCTAAGTTTGCATTGCCTTCAATGACACAAATTTTCCGATGGCCGTTCTGGAGCAGCAGATCCATCGCCTTCCCCATGGCCTCCGCTTCGTCTGTTGTTACATTAGGAGCATCATAAAAGACGGTACGGCAGATGATTACCATGGGAATTTCTTTTTCATGAACCTCTTCAATAAATAAAATATCTTCATTCCTCTGGGACAGAACAATGATCCCGTCAAAAAAGCTGGGATTTAAACTCCCTGGCTTATGCATATCAATTCCCTTTACCACTACATTATACTGGCTTCCTGTAATATTGTACACCCCCATCAGCACTTCATGAAGTACAAAGGGTGACGACATCTTGCTGATGGTGGAAAAATAAAGGCCTATATTATAAGAACGGCTTAATTTCAGGTTGATTGCCGCCTGATTTGGCATATACCCCATTTCTTCCGCAATTTTAATAATTTTCTGCCGCCTTTCGTTATTTCCTGAACCAATTCCATTTAATGCCCTTGAAACTGTAGAATAAGAAACACCGGCTGCCTTTGCAATATCTTTAATTGTAACAGCCACAACCTCTCCCTCTTTCTGCCATACAAACTATCTGTTTCATTTCTGTTCCTGCTGCTGCCCTCTAAAAGGGCAGTATCGTTCTGTCAGGATTTAAACGTATGGTGGAACAATAATTTTTGTCTTTTTCGTGCAAACTGTGACCCATTTCTGTCAAAAGCAACGCCTACCCACGTTCTATCTGTTCAATATTTTCCAGTGTAACCGCCGCTCCATCCTGACCTTCCACTGATATGTCATTTAAAATAAGATTTTTTACATTATTAATATAAATCCCCTGCTTCACCATAGGCTCCACGCCTTCCATCATAGCCGGAATATCTGCTTTCGCATCTTGCGCATACGTTACGCGGATGTGCTCCATTTTCACCTGGCCGATTTTTTGTTCCGGCAGACCGTACAAGTACGCTGCCGCCACATGGCAGTTTTCTGCCTGGATATTCCGAAAAGCAAGGGATTGAATCCGCGGCGTTCTCTCATCTGCTTTTAAGGGTTCCTTACTTTTTACGTACTCACTGTGACCGTCCGGATCACAGTAGTAAAAGCTGTTTACAACAAAAGGAGTCATCACATGATCCATCCGGATATTGTCAAATAAAACTGCTTCAACCACAGCGTCTTTTCCCCGTCCTCTTCTGGTTTTAATCCTAAGGCCCCGGTCTGTGTTTAAAAACAGACAGTCCTTTACAATCAGATTCTTTACGCCTCCTGCCATCTCGCTTCCTATAGTAACGGAACCATGGCCGTCCCTCATGCAGCACTGACGGATGCAGATATCCTGGGACGGGGTTTTGTAAGTTTTTCCCATATAAATCTTGCCAGACTTCACTGCAATGCAGTCATCTCCCAGGGAAAAATACAATCCTGCCACTTCCAAATCCCTGCATGATTCTGGATCCAGACCGTCCGTATTTGGTGATACTTTAGGATTCAATACTTCCATATCCAAAAAGCGCAGATGATCAGAAAAAAATGGATGAATGTTCCAGGAAGGGCTATTTTTCACAGTAACACCCTGAACCACAACATTCTCACAATGGTTCAGAAAAATCATCCTTGGGCGGAAGGCAGTTTTCATAACTCTGTGATTGGGCCACCAGTTTCCTTCTTCAAAACTGGCATTCCCGTCTAATATACCGCCTCCATAGATTACCACATTTTTTACATTTATGCCAGTTATAATTCCGGAAAACATTGGAAGAGGGTTCCCCTCCCAGGTTCCCAAAATATATTCCTCCCTTTCATCATAACTTTGTACGACTGAAGGAAATACAGGAAACTGGTTTCGATCCGTAAAAGCCAAAAGCACTGCCCCTGTTTCAAGTTCAAGATTCAAATCATCCTTTAAAAACAGGGACGTAATTCGGTAGGTTCCCTTTGGAATCAAAACACGGCTGTTTTTCGGACAAGCCATAATAGCCGCCTGAATAAAATGGGTATCGTCGCTTACCCCATCACCCTTTGCCCCAAACTCTTTTACATTTAATGTAACAAATTCATATCCGGTAGTAAATGACGCTTCTCCTAACAGAATTCCCTTTCTTTTTAATTCCACATGATATACAGTCTGAGGATTCAGGCCATATAAGCTGAAAATCACACGATCTGTATCAAATTTCTTTTCTCCGTTTACAAAAACTTCTGCTGGCTGATCCAGATAAAAAATGCTGCTGTCCATACATTCCAGCACAGCGCACCTGGCATTCCTAAAAATCACATTTAACTTCATTTTTATAACCTCTGTCTATATTCTAATCCATGAAAACCTGTTATTCAATACTAAATCGAACCATATTCCAAAATATCCTGATAGTCGTTGCAGTTTACAGGTGCCCTGTGCCGTAACCGCATATGCCAAACTAAAACCGCTGGAGCGATGAGGCATATGTTTTGGCCCCATAACGGTACTGGCCCATGGCTAATCAGCAGAGTGATTGGCCATGGTATGAGCAGCAACTAATAATCCTGCCTTCAGGAACTCCTGATGAAAAAGAAAAGCAGCGGCAAAATATGATTTTTGTGTACTGGCTGCCTGTCAGCAAAGCCAATCTTTCTCATATTTCACCGCTGTCTTCTCAATTATTTCCCGAAGCAGGAAACGAAATGCTGTCCAGGAACACGAAAAAGCGTTGGAACAGTTGAAAAAATTTTCTATTTCCCTGCATTTTTCCTGATCATGCAGACCAATCGCCCTTAACCTTTCACACCGCCTGCTGCGATTCCATCAATAAAGGAATCCTGAGCCAAGAAAAATACCACCAAAGACGGAATAATAGAAATCAAGGACATTGCCAAAATACGGTTCCACTGGAAACCGGTATCTCCATCCATCGACATACGCAGATAAATGGAATTCGTGTACTTAGGCATGTCGGCAATGTAGATCAATGGCCCCATAAAGTCATTGGATGTCCACATAAACTGGAACAGTGCACAGGATACCAGTGACGGCTTTAACATAGGAACAATTACATACCACAGCGTTTTTAAGGAGTTGCACCCGTCAATTTTTGCTGCTTCCTCTAATTCTTTCGGGATTCCCCTTAAAAACTGCACCAGCATAAATACAAAGTAGGTATCTGCCGCAAACAGGGACGGAATCACCAATGGCTTATAGGAATTGGTCCATCCCCAGCCGTTAAACATAATATACTGAGGAGCATTGAGCACAACCTGAGGCAGGAACAAAGTGGAAAGCATTAAGCCAAACCACAATCCCTTCCCCTTGAAATCAAATCTGGAAAAGCCGTAAGCAGTAACCGTTGCTGAAATAATGGTAAAGATTACCTTTGGAATTACAATCTTGTATGTATTAATCATAGAAGTAATCAGGTTAATCTTGCCACCGTAGCTTTTAAATGCTTCATTGTAACCGTCAAATACGGGATTCTTTGGCCAGAACCATGCACTGGTAAAAATTTCCGAATTAGTTTTAAAGGTAGCGCCTACCATCCAGATTAAGGGGTAAACCATAATAATACCTACTGCAACCAGCAGCGTATAGCGGACAACTGTGCTAATTTGCCTTCTCTGTTCTCTTGTCATACCATCTACCTCCCATCTTCGTCGGAATAATACACCCACTTTTTCTGACTTACAAATGCAATTGCCGTCATAACGCCTACGATAATAAACAGAACCCAGGCCTGGGCACATGCCATGCCCATTTTGTGGCGAAGGAACGCATTATTATAAATCAAAACGGAAATCAGCGTAGTGGCTCCGTTTGGTCCGCCTTTTGTTACTAAGAACGGTCCGTTAAATTCCTGGAATGCCTGGCAAAGCTGAGTAATTAAATTGTAGAAAATAATCGGTGTAATAAGAGGAACCGTAATCTTGAAAAATTGGGTCCATTTTCCCGCTCCATCTATAGATGCCGCTTCATAAAGATCCTGGGATACCCCTTTTAGCGCTGCCAGGAAAATTACCATAGCAGACCCAAACTGCCATACCCGCAGGAGTACAATTACAAACAATGCTCCGTTTGCGCTGGCCATCCAGTTAATCGGATTGCCGCCTAACGCTTTAATCACTGCATTGATCAAACCGTCTGTATTAAATACTGCCCTCCAAAGGATTGCAATTGCAATGGAACCGCCTAAAATCGATGGGATATAATATGCAGTACGGAAAAAATTCACGCCTTTTAATTTAAAGTTTAAGATATATGCAATAAATAATGCAAATGCCAGCTTTAACGGTACATCAAACAGTGCATATTTAAAGGTTACGCCAAATGCACGGAGAATATCGCTGTCTGTAAAAATGGTCTGATAATTCATGATGCCGGACTTACTGATTCCGTTAAATAGATCATAATTGGTAAAACTGTAAACCAGCGAAGAACCGAAGGGATACACTTTAAATAACAGGAATCCGATTAACCAAGGAACAATATAAAGGAATCCGATATTCTCTGAGAGAAACTTTGAGAACCCGCTTTTCTTATTCATACATTACCTCCTATTTTATAATACGTAAATCTTGGTACTTTTCCCTCAGCAGCGTCCCATCTGCACAGGCCTTTTTGATACAGTATGTAAGCTGCTCCAACTCTTTTTCCGTTCCCGCCTGATAACTGCCGTCAGGGCGGCGGATAGATTCCAAAAGCCTCCGGATATGTTCTCGGAATAAATCCTGGAGGCTTCTGTAATGTTCATAAATCTCTGGCGACATCTGATCAATGGTATCAATCAGATGCACCAGATTCTTGAGCTTTGAACAATCTTCCTCCTGAAACCTGGCCACAATCTGGCCGTAATGCGCCTTTCCCCCTGATTTCGTATCATTCTCTGTAAAATCCGGCATTTGGGCTAATGGCTTGTTGGATAATTCATTCATAGCATTTCCCCCTGAAGGTATTGAGCACAGGATTCTTTCTTGTCCCTTTTGATTTGCAGAGGACTAATTGCCCATACACTCATTAATTCCTTTTACTAAATCAGAAGCCGCTGTAGCAGAATCGATCTCCCCTGCGCTAAGTTTACCGAATACCTTATAATACACGCCGTCAGGATTTGCCTTTAAGTCATTATGTTCAAACTTTGGATCCAGAGGGAACTTGGAAAATCCAACTACTTTTGCATTTGCCTCTTTTACCAGCGCATCTCCTAAACCTTTCTCATCCATAATCTTTAACGCTGCCTGGGAACTTGGGATCCCTCTCTCTGTCCCACAGATCTCCACGCCTTCTGCATCATTTAACAGAAATTCAATCAGCATAGCAGCTTCCTTCGGATGCTGGGAATTTGCTGCCACAGCGAATCCCATGGAAATTTTTGTGAATCCGCCGTCATGATCCCCAAACTTTAAAAATTCACCGATTACAAATTCCTGATTCGGCTTATTGGTGCTTTCCACGATTGCCTGACGGAATTTAGAAGCAGAAGAATCCCACTCTAGAATCCCGGCATACTTGCCGTCAATCCACTTTGCATTCTTATCTAGGGAATCTGCCATATCTCCTGCAATGACAGCCAAAGTAGGAATTACATGATCTTGTTCCAGACTGGTTATAAAATCCAGACCTTCCTGAATTTCTGCTTCACTGTACTGGATCTGTCCATCCTGTACCCAGGCCTTGCCATACTTGGATTCTAAGTAATAAACCAGGAAAATCATCCGGTCATATTCTCCAAGAGCCAGCGGATAATAATCTGCATCATATGCTTCAAATGCCTGACCTGCTGCACGGAGAGAAGCTTCATCAGTAGGCAAGTCTACTCCGATTTCATCAAAAGTAGTCTTGTTCCAATAGAATACACGTCCGGTGATGGCAACCGGAACTGCCATCAGTTTTCCGTCCACTTCACACTGTCCAATGGAATCCGCTGGAAACTGGCTTAAATCCAACACATCTTCGTATTGATGAAGATCCGCAAACGTAGTTCCGCCCTGGCTGTAAGAATCGATCCAGTTCCAGTTAATCTGCATTACATCGGCTGCATTTCCGCCAATAATATTCATGGACTGCTTCTCTTCCCAGCCAGACCATGCGCCGTACTCTGGTTCTACATGAATATTAGGATTCTTAGCCTCAAAAGCTGCAATCGCTTTTTCTGTAGCTTCATGCCTGGAATCGCCCCCCCACCAAGAAAAACGTAAGGTTACATCGCCGCCTGCTGAATCGCCGCTTCCCTCTCCCGAAGCCTGGGATTCCTTTGAGCCGCCTCCATCTCCAGAAGCAGGACTGCCGCCGCAGGCTGCCAAAGAAGCAGCCATAACCATTACTAACGCCAATGATGTTGCTTTTTTGATGTTCTTTCTCATAATGCATCTCCCTTTCTTTTTTGTGCTTTTCTTTCCAATTTGCTTTGAGCCCTTCCATAAGATAATTGGATATACCAATATTCTGTTAATTGTTTTGCAAATTGCAAAGGTTTGCATTTACTTTTTGAAAATTATGCATATTTGCCATTTAAAAACGTTTGCAATTGTTTTTTATTAAGCAAACATGCATGTTTAAACTTGTAAAATCATCATACCATTGTATTATTCATATGTCAATTGTTTATATTGTATATGTTTAAACTATTTTTTTATATATTATATCCAATTCCTTTCTTGATGATTTTATGTTAAGCTATCTGTAAACAGCAATTGCATTCTGTAACGAATGGTTTCGCTTTTTTACAGCCTGTCAATAAAAAACAGTCTGCGGCCCCCATCAAGTTGCTGAAACTATGTTACCCGTTACTTGATTGCTGTTAGACAGCGAACCGTTTTCTGGCATACCGGGAATCTGGCAAAAGGACTTTTCCTGAAAAGTGTTTGAACACTGCCTTTCAGACATCCCTTAATCTGAAATTCTCCGGCATACCAAAAATAAAGAGAGGAATCGATTACCCATGGATATTCTGGATCGTTATATCAATCAGCTTTTGGAAAAAAGCACCCCCCAGGCGCCTATCTGGAACTTAGAGAACATCCGCGCCGGAAAGCCGCCCACCTGGAACTATATGGATGGCTGTATGATAAAGGCAATTATTGAACTGTACCATATTACACATAATCAGCAGTATCTGAAGTTTGCGGATGATTTTATTGACTATTTTGTAAAAGATGATGGTTCTATTTTATCCTACCGCCCTGAAGAGTATAACCTGGATCACGTAAATGCAGGAAAGACCTTATTTGATCTATATGAATTAACTGGAAAAGTAAAATATCGGAAAGCCATTGATACGGTTTACAGCCAGTTACTCCATCAGCCCCGGACAGCCAGGGGAAATTTCTGGCATAAAATGATTTACCCTAATCAAATCTGGCTGGACGGGCTTTATATGGCACAGCCCTTTTACATGCAGTACGAAGTAACATATAACCAATGTAAAAACTGTGCCGATTCTTACCAGCAGTTCGCAAACGTTTACAGCTTGATGCGGGATACCAGAAACGGTCTTTATTACCATGCTTACGATGAAACCCGAAAAATGTTTTGGTGCGATAAAGTAACCGGCCTTTCTGATAATTTCTGGCTTCGGGCAATGGGCTGGTATGCCATGGCCCTTATTGATACCATGGAAATTATGCCTCCGTCCCTTGCTATGGAAAAATCCGAGCTAAACCGAATTTATAAAGAGCTGATTGTTTCTATGCTTCCCTATCAGGATGAAAAAACTGGCATGTGGTATCAGGTAGTCAACCGCGGAGGAATTAAGCCAAACTACCTGGAAACTTCCGGCTCTGCTATTTTTGCTTATGCCATTATGAAAAGTGTCCGCCTTGGATTTTTAGATTCTTACTATTTCCAATATGGAGAAAAAGCTTTTGAGGGAATCTGCAATACCTATCTGTCAGAAGAAAACGGCGAACTTCAGCTAGGAGGGATCTGCCTGGTAGCCGGCTTGGGAAATAAAGAAATGCGGGAAGGCACCTTTGAATACTATATGCGGGAACCGATTGTAAAGAATGAGGCAAAAGGCGTAGCCCCGCTGATTCTTGCTTATATCGAAACTTTATTTTCCTCAATGAAGACAAAGAGTCCAGCCTGACGAAGGCTGACACTGGAGTGTTTTTATTTCATAGGAGCACAAAAAATGGCTGAAACGGCAGGATCTGATTTCTTGGTATTTTCAGAAATCGGATCCTGCCGTTTCAGCCTGTCCACAAGCAGGCTTTCTTTAACGCAGAATTCTTGTATTCGCCTGTCTGCTGCCAAAATAAGCCGTATACATTTGGGTTGTAGCCGAATCAGAATGTCCCAGCATAGCCTGAACTGCATGAATATCTGCACCGCTTCTCAGCAAGTGGGCAGCAAACGAATGACGAAGGCTGTGAGGCGTAATATCACTCTGAATCCCTGCTTTATCCCCATAATATTTAATAATTTTCCAAAATCCCTGGCGGCTCATAGCCTGTCCGCTGCAGTTAGTAAATAGCCAGGGGGATTCCTTTCCCTTCAGCAGAATCTGGCGGCTTTCCGCCAGGTAATCAGCCAGCGCTTTCTTTGTTCCCTTTCCAAAAGGAACCATCCGCTCTTTCTGCTCATCCCGGCAGGTAATGTATCCCACCTGCATATTTAAATCCTGAAGTTCCAGATGAATCAGCTCTGAAACCCGGATTCCGGTGGCATATAAAAGTTCCAGCATAGCCTTATCCCGAATCTCTTTGGCATTTCGTCCTCCCGGCTGAGCCATTAAAGCTTCTATTTCCTCTACTGTAAGAATCGTAGGCGCCTTTTTTTCAATTTTAGGCGCTTTCAAAAGCTCCGCCGGATCCCGCTTAATATTCCCTATGCTGAATTCATAATGAAAAAAAGCTTTCATTGACGCCAGCATCCGTGATATCGTAGTAGTCGCCTTCCCTTCCCGTTCCAAATAAAGCACATAGGAATTTAAACTGGTTTTTGTTACTTTTCCGGCTTCCCGGATTCCAAGCCCCTCCAGGTACGCACACATCTGAAGCAAATCCCTTCGATAGGAAACTTCTGTATTTTTCGATGTCTTTTTCACATCTCTTAAGTATTCTATAAAGTCCGATATATCGCTTAACATAATCCATTCCTCATCCAATTCATCCCATATCACTTACATGAAGGCGTACACAAAACTTTTGTAAGACAGTGCCAAAACAGGTTTTATATTATTATATCTACAAATATCAACAAAATCAAACAAATTTTTCTGTTTTTCCACATAATTAAATTAACCGCAAAAAAACGGGATTCCAGTAAGCTTCTGCACCAGCCCCCAGGCAAAAAAATCCAATAGCCAGCAGGGAAGGAATCATCCTGAGCCGGGCCGGACGGTTCAGTCCCTGCCAGATAAAAAGATACCAGGCTGGCAGGTAAAACAGCCATTGCGGAAAACATGACAAAAAAAATCCGGCAAGTCCCATAATCCCTAATTGAACCGTATAGCACACAACTACCCAGCCCAATGAAAATCCAAGATAAACTGCTAAAATCCAAAAAAGGGGAACGGCGCAGATTGTTAAGCTGAAAAGCCATATCGCCATTCCTTCCTCCATGCGCTGCTTTCCAATATATAAAAATTTTTCCAGGCTGCCAGACTGCAGCCTCCAGGAACTATTCTGCACAGGGGTTCCAAATATGAATGGAGCATCCGCTATATCGTTTTCCCTTTCGTAACTGAATCCTCCTGCAAACTTTGATTGTTCCAAAAACCCAAGATTCCCTATGATTGTCCCCAAAACAACTCCAAAAAAGAAGCATATCAGAAACACTCTTTTTCTGTATCCTTCCCTGTTTCCTCTTTCCTGTACCCGCTGTATTTGTATCCGCTCTGCTGTCTGTTCCAAAAAGTCCTCCTGCATTGGATTTCTTATGGATAGCTTATGCAAAATGGCCTTGCTTTCATTCCTGTTTTATGATAGAAGCACCGTATTCCTTGTCTTTCATCAGCAGTATTTCTGCGCATACGCAAGAATCGCCGCAATGGTTTTGGAATCCGTAAGCTTTCCTGCAAAAATTAATTCTTTCAGATCCTTCAAATCCCAGCGCTCCACCTGTATCTCTTCGTCCTCATCTAAATGCTGGTGACTGGGCACCAAATCTCTGGCAAGGTAAATATCAATATGTTCGTCACAAAATGCAACTGTTGTATTCACACTTAATAAAAATTCCATATTATTTGAACGATAGCCAGTTTCCTCTTCTAATTCCCTGGACGCACAGGCCAAAGTAGGCTCTTTAGGATCATCCAATTTTCCTGCCGGAATTTCCAGAGTAAACCGATCTAACGCATTTCGGTATTGACGAACCATCAGAATCTGTCCCTCTTCTGTAACAGGGATCACGGCAGCAGCCCCGTCATGATGGATAAAATCCCATTTGCACTCATGTCCATTTGCAACAACCTGATCCTCATAGATTTTTAAAATCGTTCCCTGGTATTTTAATATCCGCCCTTTGCGGATAACCGGAGCCAGATCCCCCTGCTGCTGTTTTTTCTTCTCATCCATCATTTGCCCCTCCTCTTTTATCTTTAAAATTCCCTGGCATTTCCCTTTGGCGCTCCTTTATCTAACAGCCAAACTTATATGGATTTGCATCTTTGAAAGCAGGCTTCTGTAGCTTTCATCAGAGAATTGCGAAATCCCCACTGTTCTAATGCTTCCACTGCAGCTATGGTAGTTCCTCCAGGGGAGCACACCATATCCTTTAATTCTCCCGGATGCATCCCCGTTTCCAGCACCATCCTGGCACTTCCTAATACAGTCTGAGCTACCATCTTATATGCCTGATTTCTTGAAAGTCCGCATTTCACTGCACTGTCTGCCAAAGCTTCAATCATCATATAAACGTAAGCCGGTGAACTGCCGCTTGCACATACTACTGCATCCATAAGGCTCTCATCTACTATTTCCATTCTGCCGAAAGATTGAAAAAATTGGGCTATCAAATTACGTTCCTCTTCTGAAAACTCCTTCGGATCAAAGCAAACTCCTGTCATGCCTTCTCCAAGCAGCGCCGGAGTGTTCGGCATTGCACGTACAATCCGTCTTTCATGGCCCAGCATTTCCTTCAAATACGCTATAGTTTTCCCCGGTGCAATAGAGATAATCACCGGATCATGTGTTAGCTCCTGGCAGATTTCTTCTAATACCGTTTCATAATACTGAGGCTTTATGGCTAACACCAAATACGAAACTGCCGCTGCACATGCTGCATTGGAGGAAACGCTTTCAACTCCCGTTTCTGCTGTAACTATTTCACATCTTTCCGGGCTTACATCCGTAAATAACAGCGCTGCCGGATCAAACCTGTGTTTCAGCAGCCCTTTTAAAATCCCGCTCCCCATATTTCCCATTCCGATAAATCCAATATTTTTCATGTCATTCCCTCTTATAAAGCCAATGATACAAAAAGAAGCTCTACAAACCCTTCCGTTTATAAAGCTTCTTAATTTTCTTACTTTGCGTAATCCGTAACCCGTGATTCCCGGATTACATTTACTTTAATTTGTCCCGGATACTCAAGTTCATCTTCAATCCGCTTTGATATATCCCTTGCCAGCAATACCATATCATCATCGCTAATCTGTTCCGGAATTACCATAATTCGAACTTCCCGTCCTGCCTGAATAGCAAAAGACTTGTCCACTCCCTTAAAGGAAACTGCAATATCTTCTAATTGTTTCAATCTGTTGGTATATGTTTCCAGAGTTTCCCTTCTTGCGCCCGGCCTGGCAGCAGAAATCGTGTCTGCCGCCTGTACGATACAGGCAACTAAACTCTGAGGTTCAACGTCGCCATGGTGAGATTCCACCGCATTTGCTACGGTTGCCGACTCTTTGTATTTTCTGCACAGTTCCACTCCTAACTGTACGTGAGTCCCTTCCTGCTCATGGTCAACGGATTTCCCAATGTCATGTAACAAACCAGCACGTTTTGCCACCCTCACATCAAGCCCCATTTCAGCAGCCAATAACCCGGAAAGCTGGGCTACCTCAATGGAATGCTTTAATGCATTCTGGCCGTAACTGGTTCTAAATTTCATTTTTCCAAGAAGCTTCACCAATTCCGGATGAATACCATGGACACCTACTTCTAATGTAGCGGCTTCCCCTTCCTCCCTCATCATGGATTCTACTTCTTTCTGTGCTTTTTCTACCATTTCTTCAATCCTAGCCGGATGAATACGTCCGTCTACGATTAATCGCTCCAATGCAATCCTTGCCACTTCTCTTCGGATTGGGTCAAACCCGGATAAAACAACGGCTTCCGGGGTGTCGTCAATAATCAGTTCCACACCGGTCATCGTTTCCAATGTACGAATATTACGGCCTTCTCGTCCTATGATCCGGCCTTTCATCTCATCATTCGGAAGCTGTACTACAGATACAGTAGTTTCGGCAACATGATCTGCCGCACATCGCTGAATGGCAGTCACAATGTAATCCTTTGCCTTCCGATCTGCCTCTTCCTTTGCTTTGTTTTCCAGTTCCTTAACTAATTTTGCAGTATCATGTTTTACATCGTCTTCAACAGATTTTAAAAGATATTCTTTTGCCTGTTCGGAGGTCAGTCCTGAAATTTTCTCCAGTTCCTGTATCCCCTTATCATAAAGTGCATCAACCTCTGCACTTCGTTTATTCAGGGTATCCTCTCTTTGCTGTAAACTCGCTTCCCTTTTTTCAAGGGTATCCGCTTTCTTTTCTACGTTTTCCTCTTTGCTCAATACACGCCGTTCATAACGCTGAAGTTCAGCTCTTCTTTCCTTGGTTTCTTTTTCCAGCTCATTCTTAGTCTTTAAGGACTCTTCTTTCGCTTCCAGGAGAGCTTCTCGCTTCTTTGTCTCTGCTACCTTTAACGCTTCATCTATTATTTCCCGGGATTTTTCCTCTGCGGAACCAACTTTGCTTTCATAGGTCTTTTTATGATAAGCAATGGCCACAAACCAGGTAATAGGAGCAACGATAACTAACGTAATCAATGCTGTTAACGGTGACACAGGAGCACCTCCTTATTTAGTTTTCATTGTACGGATACAACAAATATAATTTTAAACGCTTTTCGGTATTATGTCAAGTGTATTAAAAAGTTTTCCATTCTATTCGGACAATTTGAACAATTTCTAAAAAAACTCAAGGATTTTTTGATGTAATCAGTCGAATATTAGCGAAGATTCCTTTAAAACTGCTGAAACCGCTTCATAGGAATATCCTTTTCTAGCCAGCATGCCTGCAAATTTGCCATAAGTTTTCTGATCCAGCTTTTCTCCCGGGCAATATCCTTTCTTTTCCAACAGACTTCGGATCTGCTCTTTTTCGTCAACAGGATGCTCCCTTAAAAGTTCCTGAACCAGTTCATTAGAAAATCCCTTTTTCTGCATATCCCACATTAGCTGCCGCCTGCTTTTCTTTTTGCCGCAGCTTTCCAGATACCGGGCAGCATAAGCAGAATCATCAATATAGCGGTAGGATAAGGCCATAGAAATAGATGCTTCTACTGCTTCCTTAGGATACCCCTCCCGCTGAAGCAGCTTACGCAGATGTTTTTCTGTTTTATCTGAAACCATAAGGGTTTTCAGCACCCTCTCTTTGGCTCTTGGCTTTAAGACCTGATTCAGCAGCCGTTCATAGTCTTCCTCTGTCAGTTCCCTTCCTTCTCGGATCGAAAATTTCCGTATGTCCTCCGGATATAAAACAAGGGCAAGGTCCTGATCAAACAGAACCCTGCTCCTTTTCTGATCCAGGCGGACAACGGAAACGACCATCACAGATGTCCGGCAGCGTCCTCTGTGATAAGAGCTGCCTTATTCTGCCCCTGCAGTTCATCCTGGGGATCCTGTGCCGGATTCCCTTCCTTTATGGAACGTCTGCCTGTTTTCTCTTCCTTTTTCTCTGCCTTTTTATCCTGGTGCTCTGTTGTCTGCTCCTCTTCCCCTGGCAGCAGGCCAAATTGAATCCTTACCTTCTTTTCCACCTCGTTCATGATCTCTGGATTGGCCTGAAGGTAATTTTTCGCATTTTCACGGCCCTGTCCAATTTTCATACCTTTGTAAGCGTACCAGGCGCCACTTTTTTCTACAATATTTTCCTTAACTGCCAAATCCAGGATATCGCCGGTTGTGGAAATCCCCTTGCCAAACATAATATCAAACTCTGCCTCTTTAAATGGGGGGGCAATCTTATTCTTCACTACTTTGACGCGGACATGGTTTCCAATTATCTCACCGCCCTGTTTCAAGGACTCCACTCTCCGCACATCCAACCGCACAGAAGAATAAAACTTTAAAGCCCGTCCTCCTGTGGTAGTTTCCGGATTTCCAAACATCACGCCAACTTTTTCCCGAAGCTGATTGATAAAAATTACAATACAGTTGGATTTGCTGATCACTGCAGTCAGCTTCCGCAAAGCCTGAGACATCAGCCTGGCCTGAAGACCTACATGGGAGTCACCCATATCTCCGTCAATCTCTGCCTTCGGAACCAATGCAGCCACAGAGTCTACAATAACAATATCCACTGCACCGGACCGTACCATGGTTTCCGTGATCTCCAAAGCCTGTTCTCCATTATCCGGCTGAGATATGTAAAGTTCATCAATCTCTACGCCAATATTTTTTGCATATACCGGATCCAGCGCGTGCTCAGCATCGATAAATCCTGCGATCCCGCCCCTTTTCTGTACCTCTGCTACCATATGAAGGGCAACTGTGGTTTTACCGCTGGACTCAGGCCCGTAAATCTCTACAATCCTTCCCTTAGGCACACCGCCTAAGCCCAGTGCAATATCCAGGCTTAAGGAACCTGTGGGAACCGTTTCAATATTCATGTTGGTTTTGGAATCCCCCAGCTTCATTACAGAGCCTTTTCCGTATGCTTTTTCTATCTGTGTAATTGCAGCGTCTAATGCTTTTAATTTTTCATCTTTTTCCATATGCGCCTCCACGTGAACAAATGTTCGTATTTTGATTATAATATAGATCCCTAAAAATGTCAAACACTTCTTGGATTTATTTTATTTTCCTGTTTTTTCCAATTCTTATTGTAAAGACTACCATATAAATAGAAAAAAAGCAAGGTAAAAATTCCATTTTTTTACAACTTGCTTTCCGTTTTTTTACTCAATTTATCTTTTCAGACCTTTTCCCGCCTTTTCATAAGGCAAAACCGTCTGCTTTATCATACAGGCACAACATGAGCTGCTTTTGCCTCTGACCATATCCCCATTGGTTTAATAGAAAAAATGATCGATTCCAAAGGTCATTCCGATTCCCAAAACTGCTCCTGCAAATACCTGAAGCGGCGTATGGCCTACGTATTCTTTCAGCCGTTCCTGCAGTACTTCGCCGCTTAATTTTAAAGGATTTTCCAGGAGAAGCGTGTTTAACAGCCTTGCCTGTTTTCCGGTTTCCCTTCTGACGCCCATTGCATCATACATTACGATCATGGCTAATACAAAGCTGACAGCAAATTCAAAGGAATCTGGGCCATAGCAAAGCCCGGCTGCCACAGTCAGGCTGCACACGGTTGCGGAATGGGAACTAGGCATTCCTCCTGAACCAAAAAGCCGCTCTGCATTAAAATTTTTGTTTAGAATGCAATCAATTATCGTTTTTATTATCTGGGCCGCTGTCCAGCCCATTACGGAACTGACCAATACCTGATTTCCCAGAATCCGCTGCCAGATGCTCATTCCTCTCCTCCTTTCCTTACATGTGTACTCTCGGAATTTTTCAGTACCTGATTTTGAGGCTGATTTTCTGCTAGAGCGTGTCTGACACATTTACTTTCAGGCAAGTCATTTGACGAACTGTAAACGTGTCAAGACACGAGTGTGCTGTCTGCATCATATCTGGTGAAACTCTGAGAGTTTATACATGTATTGTTTCATTAAGCTGTAAAAAGCCTTTCAAAGAATTTAAAATATCTCCAGCTATTGCTCCCGCTGAAGCCATTATAAAATTTTCCTTTGATACAGAAAATTTACTGCAAACCATCCTCTAAGCTGCAAAGCTGTTTCTGTCAGGCTGCACAGCTTATCGGCGTATACAACTGACATTCCTGCCATCGATTTAGGCGGGATAGGAGTCAGCGGCCACATATGGCACAGAATCAGATCTGCCTCTGCCTTTGAAAGGTTAAAATATTTTTTCGCATTATTCAGGGCTGTTCTCGGATGGGTGAATCCATGAAAATAGTTTCCGGTTTCCCTGGCGTGGGTATGCCAGTCATACAAAAACAAATCATGAAGCAGTCCGCCTCTGGCTGCGCTTCGGTAATCCCAGCCAAATTTGCGGCAAATATGGTAGCCTAAATAAGAAACCTGAATACAGTGGGCCCTGCAGCTTGTAGATCCATGCTGAATATACTGTTCCATGGACTGGAACACGGGATGGCTTAAGATATCGGATACACACTCCATATAGCCCGGATCCTCCAGATACCGCTCCTGTTCTGTCCACGTGGTATCGGCGGCCCAACGGGCCGCCGCTCCTCTTTCCTCACGATTTAATATCTTTATTCTTCTCATCATTAATACCCAATCAGCCAGTCATACAGCTCCTGATACTTCATGGCAGAAGTATGCCAAGAGAAATCCTGCGCCATGCCCCGGTCAATAATTTTATTCCACTCCCGCTTTTTCTCATAGTATACATGCTTTGCATAGCGTATGCTGTTTAACATCTCATGGGCATTATAATTAGTAAAGGAAAAACCAGTTCCTCTGCCTTCGTATTCATTATACGGCTCTACAGTATCCTTTAATCCGCCCGTTTCCCTGACGATGGGCACTGTACCATAGCGAAGAGCCATTAACTGGCTTAGTCCGCATGGTTCAAACAATGAAGGCATTAAAAATGCATCACAGGCTGCATAAATCTTATGGGACATCGGTTCGGAATAGTATATCAGAGCAGATACCCGGTCATTATATTTCCAGTCATAGTGGCGGAACATGTTCTCGTACTTCTCATCTCCCGTCCCCAGCACAACAAGCTGCACATCTTCTGTACAAATTTCATCCATTACGCACTGGATTAAATCCAATCCCTTTTGATCCGTCAGTCGGGATACAATCCCCACCATAAACTTATGTTCATCCTGCTGAAGGCCAAGCTCTTCCTGCAGCGCTTTTTTATTTTTAATCTTTTCCTTGCGGAAGTTTTTAGCATTATAGGTTTGAACAATATGAGGATCCGTTTCCGGATTAAAATCGTCATAGTCAATTCCGTTTACAATTCCCCGAAGGCTGTTGGAACGTGCCCGCATCAGCCCGTCCAGCCCTTCTCCGTAAAACGGCATCTTGATTTCTTCAGCATAAGTATTGCTTACTGTAGTAATCGCATCTGCAAACACAATTCCGCCCTTAAGCATATTTCCATCTTTATAGGCTTCCAGCTTATCCGGCGTAAAGTAATAATCCGGCAGTCCAGCCAGCCGCTGAATGGTTTTTACATCCCAAACACCCTGGAACTTTAAATTATGGATAGTAATTACGGATTTCATATTGGCAAAAAATGGGCCGTCATGGAATTTATCTTTTAAATGGACTGGAATCAGACCAGTCTGCCAGTCATGGCAGTGCACCACATCTGGCTGAAAACCGATTACCGGAAGAGCAGAAAGGGCCGCCTTTGAGAAAAATGCAAACTTCTCTAAATCATTATACCAGTCGCCATAAGGCTTATATCCGCAGAAATAACTTTCGTTATCAATGAAATAAAATGTAACGCCCTCATAAACATACTGCAAAATTCCCACATAGCGATCCTGGCCCAAATATTCCATGTAAAAATGGTTTACATACTGCATCTCATTGCGCCATTGCTCTTTAATGCAAAGATATTTGGGAATCATCACGCGCACATCGAAATATTCCTTATCAAAGCACTTGGGAAGGGAACCTACCACGTCCGCCAAGCCTCCCGTTTTAATAAAAGGAACTGCTTCTGATGCTACGAATAATATCTTTTTCATGAAAAAACCTCCCTTGCTACTCTCTTTCGAACATTCATAACCATAGTATACAATACTTTTCCCTTTTTAGGAAGTAGATTCTCAAGTTTTTTGCTTTGGGATATAACATTTTTTCTTTTTTTCCACGTAATAATTCTGTCAATTTTTGTTATTTTTACATTCTTTTATAGTCCAGACGAATCTTATCTGCAATCAATGCAATAAATTCAGAATTGGTTGGCTTTCCTTTTCCGGTACTGACTGTATAGCCAAACAGTTCGTTAATGGTTTCTAAGCGTCCTCTGCTCCAGGCCACCTCAATCGCATGCCGGATTGCCCTTTCTACACGGCTTGCTGTGGTTTGATGCTTTTTGGCAATGGCAGGATATAAAATCTTTGTTACAGAAGACAGCATTTCATGATCTTCTACTGACATAATGATAGCATCTCTCAAATACTGATATCCTTTAATATGCGCCGGAATTCCGATTTCATGCAGCATATGAGTAACATCATTCTCTAAATTCTGCTCCATATATTCTTCTTTATCCATATACGGCTTTACGGTACGCTGCTTTTCCCTCTCTTTATTTTTCTCCTTGGACCTCCCTACTCTTCGGACTTTATCGACAATAATCTCCCTTGAAAAAGGCTTCATAACATAATAATTGGCTCCCATCCGAAACGCATCTGCCGTCATGTTTTCACTTCCGGCAGCCGTCACCATAATGAAAGCCGGCATCTTCTTCAGTGTATTATTTTTTCTTACTTTTTCCATTACTGCTATCCCGTCCATCCGTGGCATTATCACATCCAGCAGTACCACATCTGGTCCGGTTTTTATAATCATATTGTATGCATCTTCCCCATTTTCCGCCTTTCCTACTACAGAAAAATCAGTTTCCGCTTCTAAAATTTCCTGTAATCTCCCTAAAGTCTGCGGGTTATCATCTGCAATCGCAATGTTTAACTCTCCCATATTAACTCCTCCTTTTGCCGTTCTATTACTTCCAGGGGAAACGTAAGCGGCCCTCACTCTGCAGATTGGCATGAACCGGCACAATCTGCGCAAGAGCCGCTTTCTTTCCCTTCAATAAGTCATTATAGACGGTGGGATTTCTCACGCGCAATGGATTCTCATCGCATAATTCGACAAAGGAAGCTGGATTTATGCCACAAGTGCCCTGTGCTGTCAGTTTATTATGGAAAACAAAAAAATTTGCCGGAAAACCCTTGACAACAGAATCCCGCAAGAACTCCTAAAATACGCAAAACAGGCTGCCCGTCAGGAATTTTACAATTCCCCACAAAACAGCCTGCTTTAATCATACCTCTGTTGCAGTATCCGGATCATCCGGTTATAAAAAATGTAGATGCCCTTAGTAGGCAAAGGAACCAAAGTAGTAAAAAGTTCCCTTACTTCGGCGGCTGTACCTCATCCGGCACAGGACAGAGATACATTCCTCCAGTTTCTTCCAAAAGCTCCTTTTTTGCCTGGTCAGCCAGCTTTGGATTTTCGTAAACATGGACGCAGGCAAGTCCCATAGCCTTTGCTGCTGCCAGCGCCGCCTGATCGCCGATGGAGCTCCCTGCCTGGGCAGTAAACTGCCAGGTATGCAGCCCGGTTTCCGGTATCCCTACTGCTGCCATAAGCTGGCCTACGGGAACACAGTAGCTTACATCCCCCACATCTGTAGAGAACGTAAGCATTCCATTTCTCATCTTCAGGGCAAAGGGCTGGATCACGGTATCCAGCGGCGCTTTGGCAAATGCTTCCCGGCTGATTTTATTTCTCTCTGCACCTGACCGGATTACCCGTTCCCGCTGTTCGCCTGGCATGGCATCCAGAAACTCCCTTCCAATCTGAAACTCAGGTTCCCCAAATTCAGGGGGCCCCATTTCCAAAAACGCATCCGAAAGCACCTTAGATGCAGTAGGATTTGGAATTGTATCATTTAAGCCTCCGAGGAGATGAATCGAAACTGTTGTTTCTGTCATCAGAGCAGCCCCTTCTGCAATTTTTTTAATTCGTTCCAGAATCTCTTTGCACTGCGTCAGTTTTGGCGCTCTTATAAAGTACAGCAGCGAACTGTGAGCTGGTACAATATTAGGAGCCCCTCCTCCGCTGTCCAAATACGCATAATGGATTTTTGCGCTGGAAATCACATGTTCCCGCAGATAATTTACGCCAACATTCATTAATTCGCAGGCATCCAGCGCGCTCCTGCCAAGCTCAGGGGCAGCTCCTGCATGAGATGATATCCCTAAAAAGTCGAATCTTATCTGGTAATAAGCCAGCGTCCGCTCTGACATAGAACTATTTTTATCACCAGGATGCCAGCTAAAAGCCATATCCAGGTGATCAAAACAATGGGCTCTCACCATAAATACTTTGCCAAATCCGCTTTCCTCTGCCGGACATCCATACAGTTCAATCGTTCCAGGCAGTGAATTCGCTTTCAAATACTCCTTTGCTGCAATCGCCGCTCCCACTGCTCCAGCTCCAAGGGCATTGTGGCCGCACCCGTGACCGAATTGCTTCCCGGGAATAGGACAGCGCTGTGCAACTCCCGCCTTCTGGCTTAAATCTGGAAGGGCGTCAAACTCAGCCAGAATTCCGATAACCGGTTTTCCTGCTCCAAAGCGGCCGCGAAAGGCTGTTGGAATTCCGGCTAAGCCAGATTCCACCTGGAAATTTTCTGCCTTCAGCACATTTTTAATTAGTTCTGCACTTTTCTCTTCCTGGTAGCCAGGCTCTCCATACTCCCACAGGCCCTGGCTAATTCCTGTTATTTCAGCAGCTTTTTCCTTTACCGTCTGGCGGATGAATTGTGCTTCATTCATGAATGGTTCCTCCTTAACGGATAAAGCTGGTCCTTTCTGGTTTTTCTCTCTCTGGCAGTCCAAACTGCTCTTTTCCTAAGGCAATGCTCTTCATTAAAAATGACATATTTCTTGCCAGCGTCCGCATAGACTGAAGCCCTTCCCCATCTTGCGCAGCTTCCCCTGGCGTTCTTCCATGAATGCTGTTCCAGTACTGGCCTGATGCTACCGGCATTCCGGAAATCGTAAAGAATTTGTTTAATTCATCAAAAGCAGCAGACAATCCTCCCCGTCTTGCTGCCACAACGCTTGCTCCCACTTTCATGGTTTTATCAAAATGGGTGCTGTAAAACAGGCGGGTTAAGCATGCCACAAGCGTAGCATTCGCTGATGCATAGTACACCGGACTCCCCACTACCAGGCCGTCACAGCGCTCAAATTTAGGCGCAATGGAATTAACCAAATCATCAAATACACAAGCTCCTTTTTCCATACAGGAACCGCATGCCACACAGCTTCGGATCCCCTGATTTCCCACCTGTATAATCTCCGTTTCAATCCCCTGAGCTGCAAAAATTTTTTCCATTTCATGAAGGGCAATATAGGTATTTCCATTTTGGCGGGGGCTTCCGTTCAGCATAAGTACATTCATTCTCATTCCTCCTAATTGTTTTTCTTTTTTTATTCTAAGACTTTTAATATAAATGTGCAAGAGAATTTATCAGGCCTAAGGCTTTCGGAGATTTTGGAATACTCTGCGTTTTCGGTAAAGCTGGAGGTAATTTACTATCAAAAGAATCTGGCCTACCGGCTCTGGAGTGTGTCTGCATCAACAGATATTTTCCCACAGCTCAGCGATGCAGCACTGAGCTGTCACAAAAAACAGAGCAGCATCAAAGAGATTACCGCTCTGCAAAAACAAACCGCTTTCTTAATATTAATGTTTTAACATATTTTCAATAAAAATCCCATATCCCTTGGTACTGTCCTGCACAAAAACGTGGGTGACAGCTCCGATCAGCTTGCCATCCTGGATAATCGGGGAACCGCTCATGCCCTGAATCACTCCTCCAGTCAGGCCAAGAAGTTCTTCATCTATTACTTCAAATACAATACTTTTCGTTCTATGGCTGGTGGAATAGTCTACTTTTCGAATTTCAATTTGGTAATCTTTCACCGTTCCGGACACACTGCTTCTAAGCAGCGCCGGGCCGGTTTTTACATCCTGACGGTAGCCCACAGGAATCGGAGCGCCGGAAATCCGGGATATTAAGTTATTCCCTGCTGTGCCAAAAATACCCGTTTCTGTATTGGCATCAATTTCCCCCAGCCGGGATCCAGGCCCATAATAAATCACTCCGCTCATTACGCCTGGATTTCCAGACGATCCCTTCTCAATTCCCAGGATCTGGGTTTCATATAGCGCACCATCCTGGATTTCCACCACTCCGCCAATGTCGCTGTCACTGATCCCATGTCCTAACGCCCCAAACCTGCCGTTTAAATCCAGGTACGTCATCGTTCCGATCCCCTGGGTGTCATCCCGGACCCAGGCTCCTAATTTGTAGATCCCGTCCTTGTCTTCTGCAGGATTCATGGATACCGTCATTTCTTCTTCTCCACGGCGTATTTTAAGCGTTACCCGGCCTGGCCCGGCCTGGTTCACAGCCTCCATCAGCTCCTCTTTTTTGGTTAAGGGCTTTCCATTGATTGCCTCAATGTAATCGCCAGAGCGAAGAATCCCGTAAGCCGGCTCCACATCCATCCCGTCTGCCCCTGTCAGTGTTCCAGTTCCGATTACCAGGATTCCGTCTGATTTTAAGTAAATCCCCACAGGCGTTCCGCATGGAATCACATAGCTTTCATCCACTACGTCAACCTGGACATCCTTTACTTTCAGAAGGCCGAAAAGCTTCACTTCCATCTGGTAGCTTCCTTCTTTTGTGCCTACCATCTGAAATGGACGGTTTCCGGAAATCCGAATCTGATTAGAGGGGATTTCAGACTGGTTTCCCAGGGAAACCTCTGCATCTTTCATTTCCAATGTGGACTGAAACAGCAGCGGAAACAAAATCTCTGACTGTTCCCCAGCTACAATATTCAATTGATCCGGAACAATCCGGTTCAGATAAAAATAGGAAGCCCCCAGAGATAAAAGCAGGAGAAATGTGCCCATCCGCAGCAGATAGTGCTTTTTTCTCCTTTTCTTTTTTCTGTCCGGCTTCCTGCCATCCTGTCTGATATCCTGCATATCCTTACCTCCTCAGTTTCTTACGGATTTGAAACAACGCTTATCCGTTATTCTTTCCACGAGTTTGTAAGCATATGCCTGTAATTGATATAAGAAATTTATTCTTAAAAATTTGCCTTTTCTATCTGGTATGGTTTTTCGTGCAAGGCGGTCTGCTTACACGAATAGTATTCTTCATTTCATGTTTTATAATCCTTTCAATTCAAACCAGCATCGACTTATTTTGACCGCTCTGCCAGTTCTTTCATCTCTCTGGCATTTTCAAGAACTGCCTCAGTAATTTTTGCACCGCCCAGCAGCCTTGCCAGCTCATAAACGCTCTCTTCCTTTTTTAAACGATGGATGCTGGTAGCTGTTTTTCCCTTCTGAACCGATTTTTTGATTTCATAATGGCTGTCTGCCATAGATGCAATCTGCGGCAGATGAGTGATGCAGATAACCTGATGTTTTTTTCCGATTGCATTCAGCTTTTGAGATACCATCTGGGCAGTCCGCCCACTGATACCAGTATCAATCTCATCAAAAATCAAGGTTGGGATTTCATCCGTATCCGCTAAAACATTTTTAATCGCCAGCATAATCCGGGACAGCTCCCCGCCGGAAGCTACTGCCCTTAAGGGCTTTACCGGTTCCCCCGGATTAGTAGAAATCAAAAATTCAGCCTCGTCAAATCCCTCCCTGGTATAGTCTTTCAGTCTTCTGAAATCCATTACAAATGCCACATCTAAGAAATTTAAATCAATTAAACTTTCTTTCATCCGCTCTGCCAGCTCATTTCCGGCTGCTTTCCGGATATCCGATAAGTTTGTGCATAAGTGTTCTAATTGATTCCTGGATATTTCAAGATTTTTTTCCAATTCCATCTTGATTTCATCAAAGTGTTCCAGTTCTTCCAATCGTTTCTTTTTTTCTTCCAGTACCTGAAGAACCTTTGAAATGGTGTTTCCGTATTTGGACTGAAGCCCGTGTATCACATCCAGACGATCCTCTATCTGCCGAAATTCCCCTTCGTCAAAGGAGCAGTGATCCATGTATTCTTTCACAGAATGGTTCAGTTCATTCATCAGCGCTTCCACATCATACATTTGATCCCGGATGGGGATTAACCCTTCATCAAATCCGGCAACCTGATCCACAGCCCGCACAGCTCTTGTAATTTCTTCATTTTCCAGTGTTTCATACGCTTCTGACAAGCCTTCCATAATCTTTTGGGCGTGGGAAAGCTTTCGGTATCTGGCTGTCAGTTCTTCTTCCTCTCCTTCCCGAAGGGCTGCCTGCTCAATGCTTTCAATCTCAAAACGGCAGAAATCTGCCTCCCGAAGGCGGTCTTCCTGTCCGCTTTCCATGGAAGAAAGACGGGCTTTCAGAGCCTGATAATTTTTATATTCCTGACTGATTTTTTCTTTCCAGGGACTCACCTGATTTTTGGCATAAGCGTCCAGAATTTCCAGATGTTTTTGGATATGAATGAAAGACTGGTTTTCATGCTGCCCATGCAGATCAATGAAAAGGCTGGTAACCTGTTTTAATTTTGCTGTGGTTACCATTTCGTCATTTATCTTTGCTATACTGCGGGAAGGGGTAATCTTACGTGAAATAATCAGTGTCTGATCCTCTCCCGGCTCAATTTCCAAGGCTTTTAACGCCTCTCTCTGCTCTTTGGTATCTACAGAAAATAAAAGCTGGACAAAGGCGCTGTCTGCACCCTGACGGATACTGTCCCGTGAAGCCTTTCCTCCCAATGCCATATTTACTGATCCGATAATAATGGACTTTCCTGCACCTGTTTCACCTGTAAGGATATTTAACCCCTCTCCAAATTCAACCTGAGCCTGTTCAATCAAGGCCAGATTATTTACCTGCAATTCCAGAAGCATCGGCTCCCTCCCTTTCTTTTCATTGAGTATTCCATAAGGCCTTTGCCTGCCATATAATCCTGTTACCCATGAAGAAGCTTGCGGATTTTATCCATTACTAAAATAGTATCATCTACGCTGCGGACAGCGCACATAATCGTATCATCGCCGGCAATACATCCTACAATTTCATGAAAACGAATTGCATCGAGTGCGGCTGCAACTGCCATCGCCATACCGGAAACGGTCCGGATAACTAAAATATTCTGAGCCATATCCATGCTTAAGTAACCATCCTGGAGGATCCGGATATATTTATCACTGAAATTTCCATTATTTTGAAGTACCATATACCGCTGCTTTCCGCTTTCGGCAGGCGCCTTTGTTAATTTCAGTTCACGGATATCCCTGGACACTGTGGCCTGGGTCACATTAAAGCCGGCCTTGTTTAAGTAATCAGCCAGTTCTTCCTGGGTTTCGATCTCGTATTTTCCGATTAATTCTACAATTTTACTGTGACGTTCTACCTTCATGTTTCCCTCCGTTCTGTATCCGAATTCCGCCAGAGCATGCACTCCAGGCAGCGCACTAAATCCCTGCCATTTTACTGCTTAAATTCTGCAGAAAGGATACCTGTTTTAGCTGAACCAGCACAGTGTCAAGTCTGGAACGCCGAATAATAATCTGGTCTTCCTTTTTCACCTCATCACCAAGGTTTCCATCAAAAGCCGCCATATGCCCCTCATCCAAAATCTCAATCGTAATATGATCTTCCTCTGGAAGAACAATGCTTCTTGCATTTAAGGCATGAGAACAAATAGGCGTTAAGATCATCATTCTTGCACCTGGCGCCACGATAGGGCCTCCTGCCGAAAGGTTATAAGCAGTGGATCCGGTAGGCGTTGCAAAAATCATGCCGTCTGCCGTATAGTCGTTTAAAAATTCTCCGTTTACAAAAATTCGGAAGTGAAGTGGCTTTAAAGCATCCTTCCGGCTTAATACAATTTCATTCAGGGCAATATCCTGAAAAATGTTTCTTCCTTTCCGAACCACCTGCCCTGACAGCATCATCCTGGATTCCAGGCGATAGCGGCCCTCAAGCAGTGCATCCAGCATCCCTTTCACTTCCTGCCGGTCATTTACCTGAGTCAGGTATCCCAGATGACCTTTGTTTACCCCAATAAAGGGAATCCGCCTGCCTGCCAGGTCACGTGCTGCCTGAATTAACGTTCCGTCGCCGCCAATGGTAATCACACAGTCTGTATCCTGGGGCACCTGGGATGCTTCTGTATATCTTCCATTCCGGATATCCCCATAACTTTGAATCAGGCAGCGGGCATCCCGTAAGCGAAGGTACTCCCCAATCTCCGCTGCCGTTTCAGCCGCCCCTTCCTTTCCGGGGTTCGTCACAATGTAAAATGATCGCATCTTATCTTATCCTTCCAATATCCTGTGGGACTCCTCCACCACTCTGGCAGCTTCTGTAAAAGTCTGAGAAAACACTTCCCCTTCTCTGTGATTTTGCAGATAAAGCAGATACTCAATGTTGCCCTCTGGTCCCCGAATCGGAGAAAATTCCAGGTTCAGCACTTCAAAGCCAATTGATAACGCGTACTCCATTACCATCAGAATCACTTCCAGATGAACCTTTTGATCCCGAACCACGCCCTTTTTCCCTACTTTTTCTCTGCCAGCCTCAAACTGGGGCTTAATCAGACAAACCACTTGTCCGTTTTCCTTCAATAAAGCCTTTACCGGCCCTAACACTTTTGTCAGGGAAATAAAGGATACATCGATAGAGGCAAAGTCAATGGCATCCGGAATTTCTTCTCTTGTTACATAGCGGATATTCGTCTTTTCCATACAGACCACCCGAGGATCATTTCGCAGTTTCCAGGCCAGCTGCCCATGGCCCACATCCACAGCATATACGGTTACTGCTCCATTCTGCAGCATACAATCTGTAAATCCTCCTGTAGAGGAGCCTACATCCATGCAGATCTTGCCTGTAAGCTCTAAGCCAAACTGAACCATAGCCTTTTCCAGCTTTAACCCGCCCCGGCTCACATACTTTAATCCGGTTCCCCGGACCTCAATCTCTGCTGTATCCTCAAAAACGGTTCCAGCCTTATCTTCTTTCTGCCCGTCCACATAAACAATCCCGGCCATAATCACCGCTTTCGCTTTTTCCCTGGATTCCGCCAGATTTCGCTTTACTAAAAGCAGATCCAATCGTTCTTTCATGGGTTCTCCCTTATCTTAGCACATATTGTAATATTTTTCCAATTATTTTTATGAAACTTTATAGAATAAAGAGTCCGATTCATCGGACTCCTGCGCCGCAAACGCGACGCTTTTAAGCGGCAGTTTCCTCTGCGTTTGCGTGCGCTTCCTCCCGGAGGGGTTTATCTCATAGGATGTATTTTCCTATGAAGTAAATAAGAATCCCGCATCCGGGATTCTGCGCCGCAAACGCGACGCTTTTAAGCGGCAGTTTCCTCTGCGTTTGTGTGCGCTTCCTCCCGGAGGGTTTTATCTCATAGGATGTATTTTCCTATGAGATAAAAGCAGACCATGTTCTTCCATAGAACGAATCACAGAATCACTGTCAATTCTTAAACTTTCCCGCAAAACACTTACATTCCCATGTTCCACATAGGCATCCGGAAGCGCAACCTGGAACACACGGACCTCTGGAAAATGACTGTGGACATAATCCGCTACCGCCAGGCCAAAGCCGCCCTGAAGCACATTTTCTTCCAAGGTCACAAATACCTTATGCCTTGCTGCCAGAACATCTACCAGTTCCCGGTCAAACGGCTTAATAAACCTGCCGTTTGCCAAACTGCACCGGATTCCTCTTGCCATCAGTTTTTCCCGGATATGCTCTGCAGTGCTGACCATGCTTCCTACTGCCAGGAGTACGATATCTGCACTCTCTTTTCTGCTGTCTGGCTGCTGCTCTTTCCCTTCCCCGGTTTTGCTGTCGTCATATAAAATCTCACCCTTACCGTATTCTACCGGTGCTCTAAATTCCCGAAGGCCCCGGTAAGCTTCCCCTCTGGGATAGCGGATTGCCACAGGCTTTCCAAGCTGAAATGCAAACGCAAGCATGTCCTCCAGCTCCCACCTGTTTTTTGGCGCCATCACTGTCATATTGGGAATACAGGTTAAATAGCTGCAGTCAAAAATTCCCTGGTGGGTTTCCCCATCACTTCCCACCAGTCCAGCCCTGTCTACAGCAAATACCACTGGAAGCTCCTGGATACAGACATCATGGACAATCTGGTCAAACCCTCTCTGCAAAAAAGAGGAATACACAGCAATCACCGGTTTTAACCCTGCCGCTGCCATTCCAGCAGCGCTGGTAACTCCGTGAGCCTCTGCAATTCCCACATCAAAAAAACGCTTGGGGAACCGCTTGGAAAATTTTGCAAGTCCGGTCCCATCAGGCATTGCTGCCGTAATCGCCACAATCCGCTCATCCTTTCCAGCCAGGCGGCATAAAGCACGGGAAAATACATCCGTATAACTGGGAAACTTTTTTTCTTTTAAAGGCTCTCCAGTTGCAGTATCAAAGGGATCCACTCCATGGAATTTGGCAGGATTCTTCTCTGCCGGCCCGTATCCCCTGCCCTTTTGCGTAATCACATGAACCAGCACCCCATGATCCAGCTTTTTCGCTTCCTGAAAGGTTTTCTGGAGCATCCGGATATTATGGCCGTCCACTGGGCCCAAATAAGTAATCCCCATATTTTCAAACAGCATTCCCGGGATAACAAGCTGTTTGATTCCGTTTTTCGTCCGCTTAATCCGTTCAATCATCTGGGATCCGCCCGGAATCCGCTCTAATGCATAAACTACGCTTTTCTTTAAATCATTATAGCCATCTCCAGTGCGGATGCCGCTTAAATATTTGGAAATTCCGCCTACGTTCTCTGAGATTGACATATTATTATCATTCAGCACAATGATAAAATTCCGTTTCAGCCTGGCAGCGTTATTTAATGCTTCATACGCCATTCCTCCAGTCAGCGCTCCATCTCCGATTACAGAAACAACGGCATAATCTTCCTTTAGCAGATCCCGCCCCTGAACAATTCCAAGGCCTGCCGAAATAGAAGTGGAGCTATGGCCGGTATCAAATGCGTCATAGGGACTTTCCTTCCGCTTTGGAAATCCGCTTAAGCCTCCATACTGGCGAAGCCCTTCAAACAGCTCCCGCCTTCCGCTTAAGATCTTATGAGTGTAAGATTGATGTCCCACATCCCAGACAATTTTATCTTTGGGCAGGTCAAATGCCAGAAACAAGGCTATGGTTAATTCCACCACGCCTAAATTGGAGGCCAGATGGCCTCCTGTGCGGCTGATCCTCTGAATTAAAAATTCCCGGATTTCCTGTGCCAGTATATTAAGTTCTTCCCAAGTTAAGGCTTTCACATCATCCGCACCCTGAATTTGCTCTAAAATCATAATCCTGCCCTTACTTTCCCGATTATTTTTCTCTGGTAATCAACATCACGATCAACTGTTCTAAAAATTCATGTTCCGATTCGATGGAGCGGAGAAGTAAAATTGCCTCATCGGAAAGCCGTTTTACTTCCTCTATGGCTTTTGGAAGCCCTTCTAAGGAAACATAGGTTGTTTTGCAGTTTTTTTCATCGCTTCCTATGGGTTTCCCAAGGACTTCCTGGCTGCTGGTCACATCCAGGATATCATCCTGAATCTGAAAGGCAATCCCTACATTAAGAGCAATCCTGGAAACTAACGTTAAACGCTCCTCATCTGCCCCGGCCAGCACAGCACCGATCATCATAGATGCCTCTAATAAAGCTCCTGTTTTCAAGCGGTAAATAAAATCCATCTCTTCTCTGGAAATCGGTTGATCTGTCAACTGAACGTCTACCACCTGGCCGCCGATCATTCCATAGATTCCAGTTTTCTGAGCCAGGATCCCCATTGCTTTTCCAACCCGATCCGGAAATTTGGTAGTTTCAAAAGCTTTCGCTGCCGCTCCAAATGCTTCCACAATTAAAGCATCTCCTGCTAATACGCCGAAATCCTCCCCAAACTTTGCCCAGGTACTTTGCTTTCCCCTCCGGTACGGATCATTATCCATACATGGAAGATCATCATGAATCAGGGATGAGGTATGAATCATTTCCATCGCTGCCATAAAGGGCTTTGCTTCCTGGATATCTCCGCCTAACAGCCTGCAGGTTTCCATCATTAAAAGAGGCCGGATCCGCTTCCCTCCTGCGTTCATGCTGTAATTCATCGCTTCCATAATCCGTTTCTGATACCCGGTTTCCTGGGGCAGATAACCGTTTATCACCTCTTGTATTTCCTGGATCCGCTCTGCTAATACCTTCTTAAAATCCACTTTCTTCTCCCTCATTTAACACTAATATTTGTTTTTCCACCTGATCCAGCCGGGATGTGCAGCTTCTCACCAGCTTCATGCCCCGCTCAAAGCAGCGAAACGCTTCCTCTAACGGCTGATCATCATCTCCCAAAATTTCTAAGATATTCTCCAGTTCTTCAAAAGTCTGCTCAATGGTGCCTTTCTCTTCTGAATCATTTTCTTCTGAAGGCAAAGGATCTCCAGACTTGCTGGTTCCTTCTTTTATCTCCTCTGTCCTGGCGGCATATTCCTTTTCCATTTGTTTTTCTATCTCCTTAAATACGATTCAGGCATGTTCCATCCCGGTAAAAATACGGAATCCCTTCTTCAAAGCCTTACAAAGCTTTGCCGTCAGGCCATACTTTCGTTATGTCTGCACGGATCCGGCCGTCCCGAATCCGAATTTCCATAACATCCCCCGGTTCTGCCTGCTTGATACTGGTGATCCGCTTCCCCTTTTCATCTGTCAGGAATCCGAAGCCTTTGCTTATTTTTTCCAGCGGTGACAAGCCCTCAAGTCTTCCTGCAAGCAGGCCAAGCTGGTATCTCCTATCTCTAAGTTTTCCATTTATTGCCCGTTCCATACATTCTTCCAAATCTGCCAGCCTCTGCCGCTTTTCATTTAACTGATAAGCAGGATCCTTTAGCTTTAGCTTCAGCCTGTACTGTTCCAGGCAGCTTTTTTTTCGCTGCAGGTTCCGATCCACAGCAGTTAAAAGCCCATTTTGATATCCGGATAAATCAGCCAGAAACTGCCGATAGTCAAATACCGCCAGTTCTGCTGCCGCCGAAGGGGTAGGCGCCCGCAAATCCGCCACATAGTCTGCTATGGTTACATCGGTTTCATGTCCCACAGCAGAAATCACAGGAGTTTCACAGTCAAAAATTGCCCTGGCCACAATCTCTTCGTTAAACGCCCAAAGATCCTCAATGGAGCCGCCGCCTCTGCCTACAATCAGCACATCCAGTCCCATCGCATCCAGCGTCCCAATTCCCTTTGCAATGCTGTATTTTGCCTGTTCCCCCTGGACAAGGGCCGGGTACAGCACAAGCTGCACATAAGGATTTCTCCGGGAAGCGATATTCATAATATCACGAATTGCCGCCCCTGTAGGGGCCGTTACAATCCCTACCGTTTTGGCAAATCTGGGAATCGGCTGCTTGTAGGCCCCGGAAAACATCCCCATCTCTTCCAATTCATCACGGAGGGCTTCAAACTTCCGGAATAAATCTCCGATACCGTCTAACTTAATCTCCCTGGCATAAAGCTGGTACTTCCCGTCCCGCTCATACACATCCACAGAACCGGAAACTACCACCTGCTGTCCTTCCTCTAACCGAAAAGAAAGGCCCATCCGCTGCCCGGCAAACATAACCGCAGATAATGTGCCCTTTCCATCCTTTAACGTAAAATAGATATGCCCGGAACTATGGTATTTGCAGTTGGAAACTTCTCCCTTTATAGAAATCCGATTCAGTGCAAAATCCTGTACAAACATATTTTTTATATATGCATTTACTTGAGATACGGTATATACTCCTCCAGCCATAACTACACCAATTTAGCCAGTATTCCATTAATAAAAGCAGAGGAATCCTTTCCGCCGAACCGTTTCGCCAGTTCAACTGCTTCATTGATCGCTACTTTTTCCGGAACTTCCTCGTCATATTTCATTTCATAAATGGCAAGCCGAAGAATCGCCAGCTCCGCCTTTCCGATCCGTTTCGTCTTCCACCCTTCCGCCACACAGTTAATGCGGGAATCCAATTCCGGAATCAGCCGGATCATCGCTCTGGCCCGTTCCTTTACCTCTCTGCTGTTTTCCTCTCCAAGTTCCACATTATGAAGGATTTCCTGCTTCCCTTCCGGTGTATCCTCATCCTCTGGCGGTGACAGGAAATAATTCTCCAACTGTACATCCTGTTCCCCTTCCGGGTAAAAATCAGCGCCAAATAATAATTTAAAGCAATGTTCCCTCAGCTCTCTTCTGGTCATAAATCCTCCTTGCAGCGCCAAAATGACAGAAGCTTCTCTGCCCCAAACCGCTGCATCTATCCTTCATTTGCCGGCAATTCTTTAACGGTTTGGGGTTATTATAACAAATTTTAAACAGTTATACAACCAGAAAAATCCTTATCCGTAATCTGTTCAAAGCAGAGAAAGCCTTTTAAAATCTATCTCATTTTTGCAGCCGTCTGCACCAGACCTAAAAATTCTTTCCGATAGTCATCGGAGTTCCTGCTGATGCAGGACTCTGTCAGCGCCATCACACTGTCAAAGTTTGCTGTTCCTTTATTCTCACTGTTTCGCAGCACCATGCCGAATTCTGCCACGGCTGCCGCAAAGGTAAGATTTTCAGACGCTTCTTCCCGGAAGCTTCCGGATTCTACCGGATATTCCAAAAGCTTGCTGATATCTCCATTTGGCGCTTTATAACGTAAGCTTACCGTAAGAAGCTCACTGCTCCCTGTTGTTGTTCCTGTTGACTGATATTTTAATTTGGATCCCTCTTCCTTGCCTTTTGGGATAATTTCGTAAAGTGCTGTAACTGTATGACCAGCTCCAATTTCCCCGGCATCCACCTGGTCATCATGAAAATCCTCCTGGCTTAACAGCCTGTTTTCGTATCCGATTAAACGGTATCCCGTTACCTGTTCCGGATTAAATTCCACCTGGATCTTCACATCCTTTGCCACTGTAATTAATGTTCCGCCCATTTCATCTACCAGTACCTTTTTCGCTTCGTAGATGCTGTCTAAGTAGTTATAATTTCCATTCCCGTTATCTGCCAGTGCCTCCATCTTATTATCCTTAATATTCTCTGTTCCAACTCCAAGGACAGACAAATGAACGCCGCTTTTTCTCTTTTCCTCAATCATCCGGGTTAAACCGCTCTCACTGCTGATGCCTACATTTAAATCGCCGTCTGTTGCTAAAATTACCCGGTTATTCCCGCCTGGAATAAAATGTTTCTGGGCCAGTTCATAAGCTTTCTGGATTCCGGCAGCCCCGGCCGTAGATCCGCCTGCCTCTAAATCTTCCAGCGCAGCAGCAATCTTTGCTTTTTCCGTGCCTGAAACCCCATCCAATACCACTGCTTCATAACCTGCATACGTAACAATGGAGATTTTATCTCTCTCGTCTAAGTTCTCTGACAGCATAGTAAATGCTTTCTGCACCAAAGGCAGTTTATCATCCGAATACATGGAGCCGGACACATCCAGCAGAAATACTAAATTTGATGCCGGACGGTCTGCAAAATCAATTTCCTTTGCCTGAAGGCCGATTAACAGCAGACGGCTGTCTTCATTCCATGGGCAGGCTGAATATTCGGTAGTAACAGAAAATGCATCCTCCCCCTCCGGCTCCGGATAGTCGTAGTCAAAATAATTAATCATTTCTTCGATCCGCACAGCATCCGCCGGGATATTGACACCGCTTCGAATCATTCTCCGGATATTTCCATAGGAAGCTGTGTCTACATCAACTGAAAAAGTAGAAAGAGGAGCCTGTGCTACCGTATGATATCCATTTTCTTTGATGTAGGCATACTCTTCTGTATTCCGGGCATCCTGCCCATAAGCATCCCGATACTGCTCTGCCATGGAGTTTTTTTGCTGTCCAGAAGAGTCATAGCTCCCTCCTTCTTCCCCATTCCCTGATATGGCAGCTTCAGTTCTAGCCTCTGTGGTGCAAGCTGCAACTGTAGTTTCATAACCTCCGGACGATCCGCCGCAGCCGCTTAACAGGATACTGGCAGTAATGGTCACAGGCAAAACACCTCCCTGTATGCTTCTCCCTATTCTCCCCCTCACTGCCATCCAATTTCCAATTTTGTTTTCTGTGTTCTTTTTTTTCATAATCCCTATCCTCCTTAAAATGTTCAGTCAGCGCATACGGTTAAGAAATTAATTTTGCCGGCTTTTTTATATTCCTCCTTAGTTTTTTACTCTTTTTCCCATTTGTTCTTTTACCAGCGAAAGGAATTCCGAAGGAAAATTTTCGTCCTGACGCAGCAACATGCGATCATAGAAATAATCATTCGTTCCTTCCTGGCTTCCTGCTACTACTTCTGTTTCCTGATTTACCAAGCTGATGTATCCGGAATGAAACAGATATGATTCATCACCTGTTACCTGGATTTGGGGTGCAAAGGGATAGATTAATTCCCAGTTTCCCTCCTGTTTTTGCAAAGGCAGCAGATAGCTGCTCTCCTTCTGAAGCTGATATAAAATATAAACCTCATCTCCCTCTGCCTTTACAATCGGGCTTGTAATGACAATGCTGCCCTGACTGCTGATATAATCTTCAGCATAATAAATCTGATCCATAAGAAGCTGATAAACTACTTTGACAGCCCTGCCATTTTCATCATATTCCAACGATACGTCTTCCACTTTTCCGCTGCATAACAGTTCCGTATCTCCCAGCACTGCCTCAGAAAAGTAGCTGGAATCCTCCGGCACAGTTACAGCATCTTTCGGAAGGGCTAAAAACTGTTTTTCTTTCAGTTCAAGGAACTGGCCGCCATTCTTATTCTCTTCCTGGTTTTCAGACGGAAGGGTTCCTGCCTGCAGATCCTCTTCTATCTGAATTGTATTCTCCAGTTTTATTCCCCCGCCAGCCATGTCTTCTTCTAAGCCAGTTCCCATCTGCCACCCGGAAACGGCTGTGTACAAAATAATCACTGCGGCTGCAGCAGCCGCTCCGCTGTAGTACTTCTTTTTTCTTCCCGATTTTTTATCACCGTTTTTCCATTTTTTTGTGTTCCCATAAGCTGGTATCTGCCCTGTTTTTTCGGAAGCATCTTCTATAGTTAATTGTGCATTATTATCCCTCTCTGCCAGGTTAGTTTCGTCAAACCTTCTGGGATTTGCTTTCAATTCTCCTTCAATCCGTTCCCAAAGATCCGGTGTGCTTTGACGCTTCCATGCCCGATATTCCTGCTCTAACTGCTTCTTCCTCATAGCCGCGCCTCCCTTAATTTCCGAATTGCTTTTTGATAGCACCAAGCCACCGTCCCCTGGGGCTTTTTCAGGATTTCTGCTATCTCCCGAAAAGTCAGTTCACCCATAATCTTTAAATTAACAACCTGCCTTTCCTCCTGCTTCAAAGCTGTCATCGCCTGTTCCAGGCTAATTTTACGGCAGAGCTGTTCCTCACAGGAAACTTGTCTAAAATCAACAGGCTCCTGCATATCCTCTGTTGGAACCTCCCTCCTTTTCTTCCGCAGATAGTCAATCGCCATATTATGGGCAATCGTAATCATCCACCTGCGGTGCCCTCTTCCTAAATAATACGTATCCGCAATTTCCCACAGCCGGATAAAAAATTCTGAAGTAATATCTTCTGCATCCTCTTTGTTTTGAAGAATCTCCCAAACTACAGAATAAATCATAGGGCAATATTCCTCATAAATCTGCCGCAGCCCTTCTTTATCATTTTGGCAGATGCGTCTTATATTCTTCCTAAACAGCATTTCCTCCATAGCAGTATCCCTTCTGTTATCAGCCTGATACTTTCTATACGTTTCAGAACGATATATTTATGGTAAAATTTTTTTAAATAAAGAATCACCGGACTCCCTCGCCGGAGCGCGTCTGCGTCAGCAGACAGTTTCCTTAGGCGCGAAGTGCGCATTCCCTGGAGGGTTTTTGCTTTATAGGACGCAATTTCCTATAAAAATTAGGGTGTCAAAAGGGTGCGATGCACCCGCTCTATACCATATATTGATGTGCAAATTTATTTGCAATAACAATATATGGTATGAGCGTAGCACCAAA
>JAAWIS010000015.1 GCA_022796475.1 Lachnospiraceae bacterium
TAAAGAAGATTGCAAAATACCTGGCAGGGCTTCCCGGATATGAGAAATGCCCTAGATATGAGCGGAGCGCCCACACGGCTACCCCAAGGGCCATGCTTGCTAAATTTGACGCTGCAGCCACAGCTAAAAAAGACAATAAATAAGTAGTTTAAAATAATAAAGTGAAAAGGAAGGTACAAACTATGGCAATCGGCACATACGAACAGTACAAAGAAAGATTATTAAAAATGAAACCCAACGTATACTTAAATGGGAAATGTGTTGACCGTTCCAACGGAAAGCAAGGCCCGGAACGGGACTTAGCCGACTGGATCGTAGGCGGAACTTATGTGATGAAGCAGTGCTATGACACGGCAAATGATCCGGATTATGAAGATGTATGTGTAACCACTTCCCATATTACCGGAGAAAAGATTAACCGCTGCACTCATATCCATCACAGCAAGGAAGATTTGTTGAAGAAGCAGCTAATGACCCGCCTGATCTGCCACCGTGTAGGCGGATGTATGCAGCGGTGTATGGGTACAGATGCTATGAATGCCCTGTACTCGGTTAGCTACGACTGTGACCAGGCCTGCGGCACCGAATATCACCAGAGATTATTAAAGTATATTGAGTACTGCCAAAAGTATGATCTGGTATGCAACTGTGCACAGACTGATGTAAAGGGTTCCCGCAATCCCAAATACAAACGTGCTTATATGCAGCCGGATCCGGACTCTTTTGTCCATGTAGTAGAAACTGATGTAGACGGTATCGGCGTAGATGGAAAGCCCTGCAAAGGCATTATCGTCCGGGGCGCCAAGATCTGCAACTCCAATGCTCCATACGTAGATGAGATTATTGTAACCCCCACTAAGTTCATGGCTCCTGAAGACGCTGATTATGCTGTAGCATTCGCACTTCCAGGCGACTGGGACGGCGTTAAGCTGATGGCACTTCCGGGACTTCACCACAAGAGAAGCCATCTGGAGGCCCCCTTCGCAAAGATCGGCGATGTAGAAAGCCTTACGATTTTTGATGACTGCTTCGTTCCCTATGACCGTGTATTTATGTGCGGCCGGGACAATGAAGGAGTTCCCCGCTATGCCGGATATCTGGCGCTGATGTTTGCCCACTATCACCGTCATTCCTATACCGGATGCAAGACCGCTGTTTCGGAAGTAATCGCTTCCCAGGCTGCTCTTGTTGCTGATGTTAACGATATTGCAAGAGAATCTCACGTAAGGGAAAAGCTGTGTGATATCATCCAGACTGCAGAGCTGGTATTCGCTGCCGGGGAAGCATCCGCACACCATGCAATCCAGTTCCCCTCTGGTCAGTGGGTTCCTGATGAAGTGTTAACCAATGCCGGGCGCCGTCTTGCCGGGCACAATATCTACCATGAGTACGAAACGTTAGCTGACTTAACTGGCGGCGTATGTGCATCCCTTCCCACTGAGGAAAGCTTTTTTGCTCCTGAAACGGCTGAGCTCTGCAATAAATATATCCGCCGCAATCCGGCCTACAGTGCAGAAGATACTCATCGGGTTATGCGCATGATGGAAAACAAACTGTGCGATTCCTTTGAAGCTGCCCAGGCGGTAGCCGGCGTACACGGCGGCGGTTCCCCGTTAATGGAAACCATCACTATGATGAGCCGCTACGATCTGGAGGAGTTAAAGAAGATTGCAAAATACCTGGCAGGGCTTCCCGGATATGAAGAATGTCCTAGATATGAGCGGAGCGCTCATACGGCTACCCCAAGGGCAATGCTTGCCAGATTCGATGCCATGGCTGCAGCAAAAAAATCAGCAAAATAAGCAGTAAGATAAGCAGCACAAAATCCCCTTTGCTATCCCGCAAAGTTAGCAGAGGGGATTTGCTTTTCCCTGTCACACAAAGCGAAAGGAATATAGATATGGAGAATGAAAAAACTTCTGCCCGCCTGGATTCTGCAGGTAATTTTCGTTGGATCCTGCTGGTTTTCGGCACAATATGCCTGTTGTTTGCCGGCATTATTTACGGCTGGTCCATCTTAAAAGGTGCTTTTGCCGATGAATTCGGCTGGAGCGCCGGGGATCTGGCTACCAACTACACCATAACCATCAGTTTATTTTGCATCGGATGTATCGCCGGAGGATTTATGATGAAAAAGTTTTCCCCTAAGATTCCTGTTATACTAGGCGGAATTCTTGTATTTACCGGATTTTTCCTCACTTCCCGTTTAAGCGGCGGCAGTGTAGTTTCCCTTTTTATCACCTACGGCGTATTAGCCGGACTGGGAATTGGGATCGCCTACAATGTGATCTTAGCTGTCCTTGGCGCATGGTTCCCGGATAAAAAAGGCTTTGCTTCCGGATGTCTGATGATGGGATTTGGAGCCAGTACCTTAATTCTGGGAAACCTTGCATCCTCTCTTATGGCAAGTCCATCCTTCGGCTGGAGAATGGTATTCCTTTTACTGGCTGTCTGCACCGGAGTTCTCCTGATTCTCATGGGACTTCTTATCCGCCTTCCGGGGCCAAATGATCATCTCCCCAAACCAAATGCAGCGGCTTCTAAAAAAGAAGAGTTTGAAACTACCGATATGACCACAAGCCAAATGCTTGCCCGTCCTTCCTTCTGGAAATTTTTCGCCGCCATGATTCTTTTAGGTGCTGGCGGCAGCTCTGTTATCAGCTTTGCAAAAGATTTCTCCATTTCGGTGGGAACAACTGCTGCCGCTGCCGGGCTTTTCGTGGGCGTTCTGTCCATTTTTAACGGCTTTGGACGTATCATCGCCGGATCCGTCTTTGACCGTTTTGGAAGGAAGACCTGTATGATATATGTAGGAATCGTAACTCTCGCCGCTAATATCCTGTGCCTGGGAGCTGCTTTCACCGGTTCTGTCATACTCTGCCTTCTGGGATTCTGCGCTATCGGCCTTAGCTACGGCGGCAATACCAATGTGGTGTCCGTATTCATTACCGCTTTCTACGGAAATAAATACTATGCACAAAATTTAAGCCTTGGGCTGCTGACCATCATGCCCGCATCTATCCTGGCCAAATTTTCTACCACCCTGCTTACTGTTACCGGCTCTTACGTGGTTCCATTTGCCGTCCTAACCGGTTATGCGGCGGCTGCCATGGCTTTAAATTTAAGCAACAAAAGGCCGTAACCCTTGGAATCCTTTTAACCTTGGTATAATCTTTAATAATTAAGGAAGGTATCTATTATGAATGAAGAACTTAGAAAAGACATAGAAGCTGTACTAAATCTCTTTGTACGTCCTCAGCTTTCCAACCACGGCGGAGATATGGAAGTGGTGGATTTGGATGAAGAGGGCATCTTATGGATTGAAATGTTAGGGGAATGTTCCGGATGTCCTTCTGCTGATGATACAGCGAAAAATCTTGTTCAGAAAGAATTAGTAACCCGTATTCCTCAGATTAAGGGAGTAGAAATCGATTCTGGGATCAGCGATGAAATAATTGCAGAAGCAATGAAACTATTTACCCATCGCTCAGAAAAAAAGGCTGCCCGGTAAATCTCATCCTTCCGGCTAAGATTTGTTTCAGACATGTTTTTACTTTATACACCAGATTTCTGCTTAATGATGCTGGCGGCAGGAAGAATCCTGTCTTCCTGCCGCCAATTTTTCTGATTCTCTTGTTCCATCTATCTTTTTTGACTGATCTTTGTTTAATTTATTTTAAAAGTAAACTATTTTTGACCAATATCCTGATCGCGAAACAATTACTTGTTTTTTAAATACTCATGTATGCCTCTGGCCCCGGCTTTTCCGGCCTCCATAGCAAGAATTACCGTAGCAGCTCCCGTCACAGCGTCGCCGCCTGCGTATACACCTTCCTTTGTTGTTTTGCCATTGGTTTCATCTGCAATAATGCATTTCCACTTATTGATCTCCAAACCTTCTGTAGTGGAGGAAATCAATGGGTTAGGTGACGTTCCAAGGGACATAATCACCGTATCCACTTCGATTGTAAAGTCTGATCCCGGAACTTCAACTGGCCTTCTCCTTCCGGAAGCGTCCGGCTCGCCCAGTTCCATCTTCCGCACTACCATTCCCTTTACCCAGTCGTTCTCATCTGTTAAAATCTCTACCGGATTTGTCAGCAGGTCAAAAATTACGCCTTCTTCTTTCGCATGATGGACTTCCTCCACACGGGCGGGAAGTTCTGCCTCCGAACGGCGGTACACGATATGCACCTGGGCTCCTAGGCGCAGAGCTGTTCTGGCTGCATCCATAGCCACATTTCCGCCGCCTACTACCGCAACTTTCTTCCCGCCTATAATCGGAGTATCGTAGTCCTGTCGGAAGGCTTTCATTAGGTTATTTCTGGTTAAATATTCATTGGCAGAAAATACGCCGTTGGCGTTTTCCCCAGGAATCCCCATAAACTTAGGCAGACCTGCACCAGAACCGATAAAGACTGCCTGAAAGCCTTCCTCTTCCATCAACTGGTCAATGGTAACGGACTTTCCAATAATTACATTCGTTTCAATGGTTACGCCAAGCCTTTTTACATTTTCTACTTCGTGGCGGACTACGGTGTCCTTTGGCAGACGAAACTCCGGAATTCCGTAGATCAGTACGCCGCCTGGTTCATGGAGAGCCTCAAAGATGGTCACTTCATAGCCAAGCTTTGCCAGATCACCAGCACAGGTTAATCCGGCAGGACCGGAACCGATTACTGCTACCTTTTTTCCGTTGGTGCGTTCAGGTTTCGCCGGAACAAATCCTGCTTCCCTGGACCAGTCCGCCACAAATCGCTCCAGCTTTCCGATGGAAATAGGCTCGCCCTTAATTCCACGGATACATTTCCCTTCACACTGGCTTTCCTGGGGACATACACGTCCGCACACTGCCGGCAGTGCGGAGGCCTCTGCAATAATCTCTGCCGCCTTTAAGAAATCCCCTGCCTCCACTTCTTTAATAAAGGCTGGAATATTAATGGCTACCGGGCAGCCGCTTACACATTTCGCATTCTGTTTGCACTTCAGACATCTGGAAGCTTCTTCCATTGCCTCTTCTTTTCCATATCCCAGACAGACTTCCTCAAAATTGGAAGCACGGACTTTCGGATCCTGCTCCCGCACCGGTACTTTCTTTAACACATCCATTACCTGTCACCTCCGCACTGTCCGCATCCACCGTGATGGGTATCTCCTTCTTGCACCCTTAACATGGCACGTCCTTCTTCTGTCCGATACATCTGCTGACGCTTCATGGCCTGGTCAAAATTCACCAGATGGCCGTCAAACTCCGGCCCGTCCACACAGGCAAACTTTACCTGATCCCCTACGCTTAACCAGCAGGCCCCGCACATTCCTGTTCCGTCTACCATAATGGGATTCATGCTGACAATGGTGGGAAGATTCAGCTCCTTAGTCAATTTACAGACAAACTTCATCATAATCATGGGGCCAATGGCCACACAGACATCGTAATGCTTCCCCTGTACAGTTACCAGATCTTGAATTACATCTGTTACCATGCCTTTTCTCACATAGGAACCATCGTCTGTGGTGATGTAAAGGTGTTCTGCCGCTTCCTTCATCTTATCCTCTAAGATCACCAGTTCTTTGCTTTTCGCCCCCACGATCACGTCCACAGCAATGCCCTTTTCCTTCATCCATTTTACCTGGGGATATACCGGAGCTGCGCCCACTCCTCCTGCCACAAACAAATAGCTTCTCTTTTTCACCTCTTCCAGCTCTTCAGACACAAACTCAGAAGGCCGCCCTAAGGGACCGGTAATATCCTGAAACCCATCTCCTGCCTGGAGGGATGCCATCTTTAAGGTAGAAGCCCCCACTGTCTGAAACACAATGGTTACTGTCCCTTTTTCCCTGTTATAGTCACAGATTGTTAAGGGAATCCGCTCCCCCGTTTCATCCATTTTTACGATGACAAATTCTCCTGGCTGACACCCTTTTGCTACCCGTGGCGCCTCTACGTCCATCAGATAAATCTTATCTGCCAGCTTCTCTGCTTTTAAGATTTTGTACATCAACCGTACCTCCATAGATTTTCATTATGTAATGCAAAAGGGCAGAACCAGACATTCTCTAGTGAAAAAAGCCGGGTTCTGCCTTTCAGGCTTCCCTATCAGAGTTCCCTTATTTATTTTCTTCCTCAAACTGGTTCATCATCTTATACATAGCCACAATCCGCTTATTTCTCTTTTTGATATATCCATCCACATCCGCCGGATATTTGCCTAACATGCCTTCTCCTGCCCGAACTCCGGTTTTTCCTTCTGCAATCAGCTTATCCGCATAAGGAATCTTATCGGTACTGTTGCAAAGAGTTGGGAGAACATCAGCCGCCACTGCAATGGGAATCTGCAAACCTACGAAATCCCACAGCTCCAGAGGGCCTTCAAAGCTCCACCGAAGTCCGTCGGTGTATTTTAAAGCGTTTTCTGCATCCTGTGGGGAAACCCAGCCTTGATCGATCATATAGTATAATTCACGACAAATTACTGTTGCCATCCGGTTTACAATAAATCCTGGCATAAACTTATTTAATACGGAAGGTTTCTTCCCGCATGCCTCCAGCAAATCACGCACAGCCAGAGCCGTTTCATCGGAGGTCTTCGGCCCCTTTACCACCTCAATAATCTTCATCAGATGGGGCGGGTTGAACCAATGTGTGATAATTAACCGCTCCGGGTTCTTTAATACATCCTGGGTTACGCCAAATACATCCATTCCGGAAGTATTGCTTGCGAAGATACAATCCTCCCGGCAGTTATCAGA
The DNA here is from genome assembly GCA_022796475.1 of Lachnospiraceae bacterium. Classification (GTDB taxonomy): domain Bacteria; phylum Bacillota; class Clostridia; order Lachnospirales; family Lachnospiraceae; genus Caccovicinus. The sequence goes on from JAAWIS010000015.1 coordinate 6,751, forward strand.
CAGAAGTTTGTATAAATCCCGTTTTGCATCTTTATTCTCAAAAATAACTTCCACTACCAGATCAAACCGGGAGGCATACTCCGGAATCTGGCTGTTCACTATGGTACTTAAATTTGCCTTTACGGTCTGGCCGTAAGACTCATCAGCCAGTCCATTTTCAACCATTCCGTCAATATTCCCCTCAATTCGCTTTACAGCCGTTTCCAGATACTCTTCCTTTAAATCTGCCATAACCGTTTGATAACCATTTGCTGCAAAAACCTGAGCAATGCCGCTGCCCATTACCCCTGCTCCTACTACCAGAATGTGGCTGATATTTGTTTTTCCCATGATTCTTCCTCCTAATATAAGGTTTCTAAAAGCTTATAGTCATTGAGTTCCTTTGGAGCTTTCAGTGCCTGCCTGTCAATCTTGTTATTGACATTTCGCACAAAACGCTCCAACTGGAACATGGCGGTAGGCACCATATAATAAGGAATAATCTGCTTCAGCTTCCGCTTCAGTTCTTTTACATCAATCTGTTCCTCTGCAACGAAGTAAGCGCACAGAATGTTGCATCCACCATTATCCTCAAATGCTTTTACTACCACCTCTTTAATGGAACTGCATTTTAAAATAGCAACTTCCACTGCCCCGGATTCCACCCGGAAACCCCGTATCTTAAACATATTGTCTTTTCTGCATATGTATCTCAGATTGCCGTCCTCTGCCAGGCAAACGATATCTCTCGTTTGAAACACCCGTTCAAATCCTTCCGGATGAGGAAAGGGATTTTCGATAAACTGAGCCTTTGTTGCTTCCGGGCGTTGATAATATCCCCGGCAGACCTGAGGGCCGGAAAGCCACAGCTCCCCTTCTTCCCCAGGTTTTGTCAGATTTCCTTTGTCATCCACAATATAACCTTTTATGGTTGGGTTAAATGTGCCGATAGGATAGGATTTTTCACTGCTGGTAATTTCGTACAGGGTAATAACTCCGCACAGTTCCGAAGCAGCATACGTGTTGATAATTTGATAACTTTTTGGCTGCAAATTTCTAACCGGCTCACTGCCCACTAAAAGCAGCCGCAGATGAAACTGGGAATCATCACACTGCATTAGCTTCATTGCCATATGGGGCGGCAGGAATGTAACTGTGATCCCTTTCTCCCGGTAAAACTGAGTAATCAAATCGATCTTCCTTCTTCTGTATTCCGGAATAATTACCAGGGTTGCCCCTACCAGAAGGGTGCTGAACACATCGTATACAGAAGCCACAAAGCCGAAGCTTGCAAATGCGCAAAACTTATCATTCTGGTTTAAGCCAAGCCGATCCATATTGCTGATGGAAGCCATAATATTTCGGTGTTCCAGCATCACTCCCTTAGGGGCAGAAGTAGAACCGGAAGTATAAATCATCACAGCCAACTCCTCCCTTTTGGAACGGTCAAAAAACTTTGCTCTCCGCTCCCAGGCAAGATTTTCAAAATATTCCCTGGTCAGCGTAACCTTAAACTGGCATTCGCGCTGCATAATCTCCCGCCTTGCCTCCGGATAGCTTTCATCGATATAAAGATAGGCGGCCCCTGCTTTTAAAACAGCCAGTATTCCGATAATCGTTTCCACATCTCTTCCTGTTTGGATGGCGACAAACTCTTCTCTTTTTACCCCGCTTCCAACCAGGATCCTTGCCAGAAAATTGCTGTATTCATCTAATTCCTGATAGCTTAATGAACGGGATTCACTTTCTACAGCAATCTTATCCGGATATTCCATGGCAGTTTTATGGAAAATCTGGCAGAATGTATGTTCAAAAAACACGTTCTTATCTTCACTGCACATTTTTAAACCCCACTTCATGGTATTCTCCTATCCCTGTTTCAACTCCCCCAATGCAGTAACCCCTTAGATTCCCTGGTGTACTGACACGGTTATGCCATACATTAGTCAATAACGCCTTTGCCCTTCAGTGCCTCAATTTCCTCTGGCGTATAGTCTAACAGCTTCTTCATAATTTCCTCGGTATCCTGTCCAAGCTTTGGAGCGCCTCTCCACACCTGGCCTGGAGTTTCAGACAGCTTGGGAGCAAATCCAAAGGCAGTAACTTCCTTTTCCAGAGTCTGATCCTGGTAAGATACCCAGTCGCCTCTTTCCTTCCAGTGCTCTTCTTTCATCACATCGTCACAATTTTTGATTACGGCTGCCCCGATCCGGTTGTCAATTAAGATATCGATGGCTTCCTGTGCAGTATGCTCCATAAAGTAGTCGGCAAATTTCTGATCCAGTTCCTTGCCAAGATCGCTTTCCAGTGCTTCTTTGCTTCCGCCTGCTGCCTCATAGGAATATTTTTCAAGGTCAAAGCCAAAGCCTTTCATTACCTTCTCATAAGAACCTTTTCCGTATGCCCCCAGATTAATAAACTTGCCGTCCTTTGTTGGGAAAATGCCTGCCGGCTGATAGGTGTTCTGCTTGATTCCCTGTCTTTGCTTCTGGATGCCTGCCTCACCCCATAAAGTAAAGTTATCATCCATCACTCTCATGTAGCTTTCGCACAGGGTAGAATCAATTACCTGTCCCTTTCCGGTCTGCTCTGCATGGCGCAGAGCCATCAAAATTCCGTTTACTGCAAACAAGCCGGATAAATAATCGCCAATATACTGCTGAGCATAGTAAGGCGGCTTGTCCGGGAATCCCTGAAGCAGGCACCAGCCAGATTCAGCCTGTGCCAGCGGATCGTAGCAGGCGCGGTTTAAGTGCCGTTCCAAACCGCCAAATTTTGGTGTTCCAAAACCGCTTACATGACAGATAACCAGCCTTGGATTTACCTCTAAAAGCATTTCATCTGTAATGCCCAGCTTGTCGATCCAAACCATATTTTCAATCCATACATCACAGTTTTTAATCAGGGAAAGAAAAATCTCTTTTGACTCCGGAACCTTCTTTAAATTCGTTTCCAGAGAAAAGCTAAGCTTATTGCGGGCATTCTGCATCCAGGAACCGCTAATGTGTTTCTCACCATTTTTAATCTGAGGCTGCTGATGCCTTGCAGTGTCACCGCCTACCTTAGGCCTTTCCAGCGCAATCACCTCTGCGCCGAAATCACTTAACATGGTAGCGGCAAAAGGAGCCGCTACTACAGAACCATTTAACAATACGCGGATTCCGCTTAACGGGCCGAATTCTTTCGTTAACAATGGCGCCGGTTTCTTTTCTAATTTTTCCCAACGATTCATATATCTTTCTCCTTTTTGATTTCATGTTCTGTTTTGTTATATTATTAACAATATAATGTCCAAGTTAGAGCGTGTCCGTTTTTTCCGGACACACTCTGCTGGCTTGTACCTTTTAGCATTCTGCCGGCTCATTCATGATCATTCTGCCCACTGTGCCGCCAGTAACTTCAATAACTGCCCCATTCACATAGGAAGAAAGGTCAGTTGCCAAAAATTCGATTACATTTGCACAGTCTTCCACTGTTCCGAAACGCTTCATGGCGACATTGCGCAGGAACGTTCCTTCACCGGCCTTCTTATAATTTTCAACCAGCCTTCCAGTTGCAATAAATCCTGGGGCAATACAGTTTGCCGTCACATTATAGCGTCCTGCCTCCTGGGCAAGAAGCTTGGTGTACTGTGCGATTGCTGCTTTTGAAGATGCGTAGTGGGCATAGCTTCCGTCGCTGTTTGCCACCAGCCCGCCTACAGAGATTACATTGACCACTTTGCCGTATCCTCTTTCTTTCATGCCAGGCACTACTGCATTACATGTATATACCGTACCATAATAATTCCGTTCTGTCACGGCGTAGAACTGTTCCCAGTTTAACTGGCTGGCTTTATTTCCGTCGGGAGCGCCCATCCCGCCGCCTGCGTTGCAGACTACGATGTCAATTGGGCCAAGCTCCTTTTCTATCTGTGCCACTGCCGCAAACACTTCTTCCCGTTTTGTAATATCTGCCTCAGCTCCGGCAGATTTTACTCCAAGGGCGCGGCACTCATCCATAGTGGTTTCTGCAGTCAGCAGGTCAGCCTCTCCCTTAAAATCCTTATAGGATTTCAGATCGATATCAATAACGCCTACATCCGCCCCCAGTTCTGCCAGGCGCAGGGCATAGGCCCTTCCTAAGCCTCTTGCCGCCCCTGTTACCAGTGCTACTTTTCCATCCAATCTCTTCGGCATATTGCTCCTCCTTTTTCTTTCATTTTTTATAAATTTTATAAACGTCTTTATCCGTTTTTGAGAATCAGACTGCCGTTTTCAGCAGTTCTGCTACCCCCATGCTTCCATCAGCTCCGGAATCACCTGGTACAAATCTCCTGCAATCCCATAATCTGCAACATCAAAAATTGGAGCCATGGGGTTTTTATTGATGGCTATAATCACATCTGATGTCTGCATTCCTGCCAGATGCTGAATTGCTCCGGATATTCCGCATGCAATATAAATTTTAGGCTTTACTGTGGTTCCAGTCTGTCCAACCTGGTGGGAATGGTCAATCCATCCAGAATCTACAGCCGCCCGGGATGCGCCTACCACGCCGCCTACTTTATCTGCAAATTTGCGGATCAGCTCAAACCCGGAAGCATCTCCTAAGCCAGCCCCGCCGGATACAATAATTTCTGCATCTGTCAGAGAAACCAGATCCTTTGCTGTCTTTACGATCTCAAGCACCTTTGTGCGGATATCCGATTCCTGAAGGTTTAAGGTAACCGGAATCACTTTCCCGGTACGCCCTTTTACTGCAGGTGCTTTTTCCATAACGCCTGGTCTTACAGTAGACATCTGAGGCCTGTGATCCGGACATTTAATGGTTGCCATCAGGTTTCCGCCAAATGCCGGCCTGGTCTGTAGGATTCCCTTGGTATCCGGGTCAATTTCCAGCTTCGTGCAGTCGGCTGTCAGGCCGGTATTCACCCTTGCCGCGATCCTGGGTGCAAGATCACGGCCAATATGGGTTGCCCCATAAAGCACGATCTCCGGCTTAAATTCATTGATCGCTTCAGAAATCACCTTTGTATAGCCATCTGATGTATAATTTGCCAGCAGGCTGCTCTCAGCCGTATATACAATATCTGCCCCGGCCTCAAAAAGCTGTGCCGTCATATTCCCCAGGTTCTCCCCCAGCAGGACGGCGCAAAGGTTAACTCCTCCAATATCAGAGGCAAGGCCGCGGCCCTTTCCCAATAATTCAAATACTACCGGAGTAATCACGCCTGCCCTCTGTTCCGCAAATACCCACACATCCTGATAAGCCGACAGATCAGCTCCCTTTTCCTCTTCTTCCTTCGTAATCGCGCCAAACTTACAGGCTTCTACACACGTGCCGCACATGGTACATTTATCATTCAGCACAGCTTTTTTCTCCACCATGTCAATCGCGGAAAATGGGCAGGCCTTTACGCAAAGTGAGCATCCTTTACATTTGTCCTTACTGATTAATACAGCCATATCTTACCTCCTACAAAATATGTTTCTTCTTTAACTCCTCTACTACTTTTCCTGCTGCTTCCTTCGGCGTTCCCTCGATGAGCATTCCTTTTCCCTTTGGCTCTGGAGTAAACGAACGGAATACTTTGGTTGGAGATGCGTTAATGCCGATTTCATCAAGCTTTACTAATATGTCATGTTCATTCCAGACCGTAATTTCTTTTTCATATGCCTCATAAATTCCCTTTACAGACATATATCTCGGTATATTTAACTCCTTCACTGCAGTCAAAAGGCAAGGCATTGGGATTTCAATAATTTCATATCCATCCTCTAACTGCCTCTTGACTGTCAGCGTTTTGTCATCCCATTTTAAAACTTCCTCTACATAAGTAACTTGAGGAATTCCCAGCCTTTCTGCAATCTGAGGCCCTACTTGTGCCGTATCGCCGTCGATTGCCTGGCGGCCGGCAAAAATAAGGTCATAGCCGCCTATTTTTTTGATTGCTCCTGCAATTGTATTGGAAGTTGCCCAGGTATCTGCCCCGCCAAATGCCCGGCTGCTTAAAAGAATCCCATCGTCAGCTCCCTTGGCCAGACATTCCCGCAGAACTTCTGCTGCCTGAGGCGGCCCCATCGAAATAACCGTGACCGTCGTTCCTTCCTTGGCATCCTTAATCCGGAGAGCTGCCTCCAATGCATTATCATCATCGGGATTTAAAATGCTTTCCACACCATCCCGGATCAATGTTCCTGTTTTGGGATTGATTTTTACCTCATTGGTATTCGGAACCTGTTTGACACAAACTAATATTTTCATCCTTTCCTCCATTCTGTGCACACTTCGCAGCATTACAAGTCACCCCATTACAGGGTACAGACATGTATGAGTGAATTATTTTTCTTTCACCTGTTGCCTTCACAATTCTTACTTCAGCAAATTTCCGGAAATAACAAGTTTCTGAATTTCTGAAGTTCCCTCATAGATTGAAACCAGCCTTGCCGCCCTGGTCATCCGCTCAATGGCGTAATCCTGCATATAGCCATATCCGCCGTGAATCTGAAGGGCTTTATATGCAACGGAATTACAAGTTTCGCCTGCCTTATATTTTGCCATAGCCGCCTGCATGGTTACTTTCTCATGCTTATCCAGCCGGTCTGCCACATCGTAGACCAAAAGCCTTGTAGCCTGTACCTCTGTGGCCATATCTGCAAGTTTAAATGCCACATCCTGCAGCTTGCAGATAGGTTTGCCAAACTGTACCCTTTCCTTGGAATACTGGACTGCCAGATCAAGACAGCCGGCTGCAATGCCAAGGCCCTGAGCAGCTACTGTTACCCGTCCTGCATCCAGAATTCCCATCGCAATCTTAAATCCCTGGCCTTCCTCACCTAACAAATTTTCCTTGGGAACCTTTACATTATTAAAGATCAGATCCGATGTAACGGAAGCGTGCATTCCCATCTTCTCTTCCGTCTTTCCCCGGGAAAAGCCTTCCCATGCTGCCTCTACGATAAATGCGCTGATGCCCCGTGTTCCCTTGGCTTTTAAGTCGGATTTTGCAAATACCACTGCGTAATCACAAACTGGCCCCATGGTAATAAAACACTTTCGTCCATTTAAGATATAGCAGCCTTGCTTCTCATCCCACAGACAGGTGGTTTGAGTAGCTGCTGAGTCGGAACCAGCTCCCGGCTCAGTCAGTGCAAACGCACCGATGGCTTCTCCCAGCACCATAGGCTTTAAATATTTCTGCTTTTGTTCTTCCGTTCCATAGTATAAGTAGGGAGCCCCTGACAGGGAATTGCTCATCAGCAGGGAGGAGGCAGAGGCGTCTTTTTTACAAAATTCCTCTACTACAATTGCAAGTGACTTATAATCGCCGCCTGCGCCGCCATATTCCTTTGGGATCGTGATTCCGCCAAATCCATATTTTGCTGATTTCTTCAGCAGTTCTTCCGGATATTTCCCATCCTTCTCTGCATCTGCAGCTATCGGCTCAAGTTCTCTTTCTGCAAACTCTTTTGCCAGCTTCCTTAGCATTTCATGTTTCAGTTCAAACATCATTAACCTCCTCATTCTAGATCATTCGCTAGTATAAAAGCATCCTTTACTGCCTCTGTTATCCTTCCCGGTCTTCTGGCATCTCCGATAAGCACCAGACGATCCCCATACAGTTCCTTCAGACCGTCAAAGTCCTTATTTTCCTTCCAGCCCTGGCTGATGATCACCAAATCACAAGGGATTTCTTTTCTGGCTCCTCCTGCCTGGTAAATCATTCTTCCCTGGCTCATCTGCTCTGCCGCTGCCTCCGGTTCTATAAAAATGCCCTGCCGTTCTGTTTCCTTCAACATGATCCAGCGGGTGCTTTTACCAAATCCTCTACCAACTCTTTTTTCCGGGCTTAACAGTGTTACCCGGCTGTCCTCCCAGCCCATAACACCTTTGGCAAATTCGGAATACTCCGGAATATAATGGCTTAAAAATTCCTTCTCCCTGTCACCCTTTTTCCTGGCCATGGCACAGTACTGGGCTGTCTGGACTGCCTTATATCCGGATCCGATAATAACAATATTTCTTCCGTTTACCTCATCCGACAAAATAGCCTCTTCTGCCGCAACAACTGTCGTACTCCCTTTTTCCTTGTACCGGGATACATCTACGGAGCTTCCGGCGGCTATCACAACCTGGTCAAACCGGTTCTGATCCAGCAGTTCTTTCAGCTCCTCCGCTCTGCCTTCTCTGCCCCATTGAAACGCCACGCCAAGAGAAATGCATTTCTGAAACAGATAGTCCAGATAAACTCTTACATCACCTCTGCCAGGAAGCTTTGCAACGGCTCTCGCAGCACCTCCGTAATGCAGGCCTTTTTCCCAAATCGTAACCTGGTTTCCAATAGCTTGAAGCGCTGCATATACCATCCCGCTGATCCCGGCTCCGATTACCAGGATCCGTTTTCCTTCATGCTTTAACCGGAAAGGCGCCCCTTCTCTTCCTGCAAAAGGATTGACTGCACACGCCAGCCCTTCTCCGGAAAAAATCCGTTCCAGGCACTGCTGGTTGCAGGCCAGGCATGGCCGGATCGGTTCTGTTTTTCCATCTTTCCATTTATTTACCAGATCCGGATCTGCAATCAGCCCTCTGAGTATCCCTGCCATATCGCAGCAGTTTTGCTCAACAGCCTCTGCAGCGCTTTCAGCATCCAGCCTGTTGCAGCCAATCACCGGAATACCTGCCGATTTCTTTACCACTTTTGCAAGATAAAGATACATTCCTCTGGGAACGTGGTAAGTAATCTGGGGAACTGCCGATTCATGCCAGCCGCCCGTAATATTTATGGCATCCACCTGGTTTCTGACTGCACCTACAATCGTTTCCAGTTCATCTGGCCCATTGCCTCCCGGAATAAAATCGGAACCAGACAACCGGAGTATAACCGGATAATCTTCTCCCACACCCTTCCGAACGGCTTCCAGGATATCCGTTAAAAACCGGATCCGCCCGGAAAGCGTTCCTCCATATTCATCCTGCCTTTGATTGACAGCCTTTGAGAGAAATTCTGCAATCAGGTATCCGGCACTTCCGATCAGCTCGATACCGTCAAAACCAGCCTTCTGTGCCCTTACTGCACCATCCTGAAACCAGGAAATAATCTGGCGGATCTCTGATTCGGTTAAAGCAAACGCAGTTTCTCCAGTAAATTTACACAAATACGATGACGGCGCCACTGCCGGAAGTCCTCCATGCTCACTTTGTTTTGCATATGCGCCGGCATGCATCAACTGTAAAAATAGTTTCCCGTCTTTTTTGTGAACCGCCTGAACAAGACGCTTCATTCCAGGAATAAAACGGTCATCATAAATCTGCATCATGCCTGCATGATTCACCCTTACCGGGTCAATCCCTGCTGCTCCTGCTATGATCAGTCCAACTCCGCCCTCTGCTCTCTTTTGGTAAAACGAAATTACTTTTTCAGAAACGAAACCTTCCCTGCACCAGCCTAAATTTACTGCCGGCATAACAAAACGGTTTTTCACCCTGCATCTGCCTATTGAACAAGGCGTCAGCATCAGACTCATGGCATCTCTTCCTCTCTTTTGTTATTTCCGCAAGGGATCTTTAACCGATCCTGCCTGCTGGGGGACAGTTCACTCTCCTATTAATGTTAATAGCAATTCACGTGCCAAATCACTATATTGAAAAACAGCAGATTTTTCCTGTTTTTTTCAATGCCTATGTCTTTTTTTCAGATATTTAGAGCTTTCATCCCGAAAAACTGTACGATATTCATACAGCAGTTTTTCTATTGTCCTTCTATTAATCACAGAATACCACAGCGCCATCCCCTGGAGCGTTTATTTCATAGAACCCACTTTCCTATGAACCTTCATGCACCCGGAAGCGGCTCCAGCGCTAAGCTGTTACAGTCCCCCCATGCCCCGCTTAGGGCACAGCGAACCCAGCGCCGAGCTTTCACCATAAATACATAAAAAGTCCCTGGCTGACAAGAAATCTGCTTTCTTATCAGCCAGGGACTTTTATTTTTATCGTAACCGTTCCATAAGGGGAGCTTCTTCCTTATCTGAACCGCTATTTTGATTCCTCTTCCTCTGTATCATCAACATCGATTTCGTACTTTTTTATCTTATCATAAAAAGAGCTTCTTGATATTCCCAGTTTTTGGATCGCCTCTGTTTTATTGGAAAATTTTTTCAGCGCTTTCTGAATTAAATCCTTCTCCAAAATTTCCGTCATATCCTTCAGATTATAATTCATATCCTTAGCTCTGGGAACCTCCATATCCTCTGCAGACCGCAGATACTGCGGCAGAGCATAGACATCAATTAAATTATCATCACGCATAATACAGGCGTGTTCGATTACGTTTTGCAGTTCCCGGATATTTCCCGGCCAGTCATATAGATTTAAACAGGTCATCACCCTGGGATCTACATTGATATTCTCGCCGGTAATCTTTTTTACCAAATGATGCACCAGAATCGGGATATCTTCTTTCCTGGAGCGCAGAGGTGTAATTTTTAATTCAATCACATTTAACCGGAAATACAGATCTTGTCTGAATTTACCGATCCGAATCAATTCCTCCAGATTCTGATTTGTGGCTGCCACAATCCTTACATTTAACGGAATGGGCCTGGAGCCTCCGATCCGTTCTACCTCCCGCTCCTGAAGCACCCTGAGCAGCTTTACCTGCATATTAACCGGCATATCCCCAATTTCATCCAAAAAAATAGTTCCGTTTTGGGCCAGCTCAAACTTTCCCGCTTTTCCCTCTTTCCTGGCTCCCGTAAAAGCCCCTCCTACATAACCGAATAATTCGCTTTCCAAAAGGTTATCCGGGATTGCGGCACAGTTTACTTTTACAAAAGGCCCTTCATGCCGCTGGCTGTTTGCATGGATAATTTTGGCCATAATCTCTTTTCCTACTCCGCTTTCTCCCCGGATTAGGACATTGGCTGAAGATTTCGCCACCCGGATGGCAAGCCCTAATACATGCTTCATATGGGAATTTACTGTAACAAACTCCCTGGCCTGCTGAGCTGTCACAGAAGAGTCAAACTGCTCCTCCAGATACCGGTTCATCTCCTTGGTACGCTGGAGCTTTGATACAAGCTTAATATATTCTGTCGTATTATTAAAAACAGAAACGCCTCCTACCACTTCTCCATGATACCGGATTGGACAGGAGATCCCCACTGAGTCCATATTGGCAGATTTCAGATATTCCGTCCTGTGGATCAGGGCAGTTCCTGTTTTTAATGCCTGGATAGCAGGTGTATGCTCCTCCTCAATATCGCAGAGCTTTTTCCCGATAATCTGCTCTACTTTACGGTTAAAGGTTTTTTCATAGGCCTGGTTGATATATACAACTCTGGTTTCCTGATCAATCACCATCACGACATCCGTAACATTATCCATTATTTCACAAAACAGCTTATTCTCAAACAACTTTCCGTACTCTTCTGGCATCATACCCCTGCACCGCCTTCTATATTCATTACTGTTCACGCTAACCGTTTGCAGCAACAAAGATGCACAAATAACGATTGCTTTCCCCCAAGAATAGCACAAATTTTGAAAGTTGGGAAGAGGTTATGAGCAAAATTCCTTTTCAGCCACTTTCTAAGCCGCTTGTTTTTCTCCCTTTTTCTCCTCCTCTATCATCTCTTTCAACACTTCCAAAGCCTTTTCCAACTGGTTGTCGGAAACCCGGTTTTCCTCTTCCAAAGCTTCCATATGGCTGTCTGTTTCTTCTTTTCCTTCTTCAGCCGGCTCATCCTCTTCTTGTGATTCCTCTTCTTCGTTCTTTCTTTCTGCTTCTTTCGATTCTTCCGGTTCCTCTGCCGATGCTTCCTCTTTTTGCAGCATCTCCTCTGGAATTTCATACTCGATTTCCACATCCGGCTCTAATCCGATTCCGTGAAGATCAAATCCGCTGGGGCTATAGTAATGTGCAGTAGTCAGTTTTACTGCTGAACCATCCCCTAACGGCAGAAGTGTCTGGACAATTCCTTTTCCAAAGGTTGTAGTTCCTACCAGCTTGGCTTTCTTATAGTCCCGCATCGCTCCGGCAAATACCTCAGAAGCGCTGGCAGAATTTCCATCCACTAAAATCACCACAGGAAGTTCCATGCTGTGCCCGTCTTTACAGTAATATTTCTCTCCCTGTTCATTTTTATCTGCGGTCGAAACGATAAGGGTTTTTTTACCTTCTTCCGAGTACTCATCCAAATCATCCGGAAGCATATAGTCAATCATATCCACTGCCGTATCCAGCACACCCCCGGGATTTCCTCTGAGATCGATTACCAGGCCTTCCATTCCCTGGCTGTCCAGATCGTCCAAGGCAGCTTTAAACTGTTCCGTTGTGATATCGTCAAACTGGCTGACCATAATATATCCCATCTGCTCTGCCTCCATCCGGTATTCTACCGTAGGAACCTCGATCTGCCGCCTTACTACATCCACCTCTACATAATCCTCTGCTGACGGACGGAACATTTTTAAATGAACAGTAGTCCCTTCCTCCCCTTTTACATGCTGTTTTACCAGAATATCCAAGTCAATATCTGCCGTTACTTCCACATCATCTACCTGATAAAAAATATCACCTACCCGAAGGCCTGACTCCTCAGCAGGAGTCCCTTTAAATACTTTCGCAATAGACACGGTTCCAGTTACCATATTTTTCGAAACCATAGCACCGATTCCGCAGTATTCTCCTGATGTTTCCTCAATCAAATCATAAAATTCCTCTTCCGTATAATAAACGGAATAGGGATCATTTAATCCTGCCATCAGCCCTTTATAAATATACTCTTCTACATTTTTCCCATCTTCATCAAATAAAAAATAATTCTCAATAATGCTTTGCAGCTTCCTTGTTTTCCCTTCCACCTGGCTCCAGTTAATATCCGAACTATTTCCCGCCTGTACCGGGCTGCTTTCTGCCTGCATCTGACGGTCAATCATTGCCTTGCCAATCATAAAAATCCCCGCAGACATCCCTACAATTACTAACCCTGCAAAAGCAGTTACCAGTGAACCAATCAAGATACCTTTCCAAAATTTATTTTTACTCTCCAATGTTTTTATCTCCTATCTGTTTTATCAAGGGCTTACATAGAAAGACGGATTCACATAAACCCCGCCGCTGCGGATGCCAAAGTGCAGATGAGGCCCTGTGGAAAATCCGGTAGAGCCTACTGCTCCAATTACCTGCCCCTGTTCCACTGTCTGGCCTGCAGATACATCCAGTTTGGAACAATGCATATAGACGGTAAAAATCCCGCCTCCATGGCTGATCATCACATAATTCCCTGCTGAATAACTGTAGGCGGCAATGCTTACCACCCCTTTGGCAGCAGCTACAATACTGCTTCCAGTACTGGCACCAATATCAATACCCTGATGATTTGCAGAAGCCCCTTCCATAGGTGAAGTTCTGTTTCCAAAGCCGGATGTAATCCTGGCGCTGGAAGGGCAGGGCCATATAAACTTAATATTCCCTAAATCAGCCGTAGTATACGAATTCCCCTGAGCCTGAGCTTTCTTTCGCTCCTCTTCCTCTCTTCTTCTGGCTTCTTCCTCTTTCCGCTTAATTTCTTCTTCCAATTGGCGGATTTTTTCCTCTTGCGCAGCGATATTTTTTTGGTATTCGGCAATCTGGTCCTGAGCTGATGCAATCTTTCCTTCATAGCGAACCAGCTCTTCCTGCTTTGCCTGCAAAAGCAGCTCCACAGAAGCCTGTTTTGCCTGAACAGAAGCCTGGAAGGCCATAAGCTCCTGCCGTTCGTTTTCCAAAACCTCTTCCTGCTGGGCTATGGCCTGTTTTGTAGCTTGATATACATCTAACTGTTTTCTGTCATATTCCGATATTTTGCTGATATATTCAGCCCGGTTCAAAAGCTGGGCAAAATCTTTTGATTCGATCAGAAGATCCAAAAAAGAGGTATCACCTTTCTCATACATATATTTTATGCGCAGCTTCATTGAAGCATACTGTTTTTCCTCTGTCTGCTTTGCCTCTTCTAGCTGTATCTGAGTAGCGGCAATCTCCTCTTCCTTTAACTGAATCTGACCATTTAGCACTTCCTGTTCCTTTTCAAGTTCCTCCAGATTGACATCCAATTGTCGGATATATTCCGCTACATCATGTTTCTGCCCTTCCAGCCCTGACAGTATCTGCTCCGTCTTTTTCTTTTCCTCTTCCAGTGCAGACGCCTCTTTCTTGGCTGCATCTATCTCCTGATTCGTTCCGTATACAGGAAATACGATTCCTGCTGCCAGAAGAAGGCCCATTCCAGCAATTCCCATCCGCTTCCATGGTTTCATCTTAATGTACCTCTAATCAATTCCTTTTCTTGCCCTCTGGCTTTATTCAAACAGACCTGTTCCCCTGCCGGGATTACACCTTTAAATGCTTACAAATAGTAAAGAAACTTGCAAAAAATCCAATCCCTCCGCCCAGAAAAAATGCAGCGGCAATCATGTAAGGAAGCAGCGTTTCAATTGGAAGCGGCGTAAAAATCCCGCTGATAATCGTATAATGCTGAGCCACATAAGAGGATGCTTTTTGATACAAAACATACGTTCCTATCAAAGGAAGCACAGCTCCTGCTATCCCAAGAACAAGGCCTTCCACTACAAAGGGTGCACGAATCATGCTGTTCGTTGCACCAATCAGCTTCATAATTTGATTTTCATTTTTTCGGAAAGCTGCAGCTACAGAGATGGTATTGCTGATCAAAAAAACTGCAACCGCCAAAAGAATTGCAATAATCCCTCCGGATACAAGCCCTGTCATATGGCTGATATTTTCAAGCCCCTCTGCCACAGAAGTTGAATAATTTACTTTCCGAATCCCCTCCACAGAAGAAAGAAATTCCACCATATCAGCCTGCATTCTGATATCATGCAGAAAAATTTCAAAAGAAGCAGAACCAGCCAGGGGATTGTCATCAGCAAACCCTTTTGCCAGCTCCTCCATGCCGGCAAAATACTCCATTTGAAAACTTTCCCACGCTGCCTCCGGAGAAATATAGTCCATCTCCCGCACTGCTTCCATCCCACTAATCTGATTTCCAATCTCTAAAATCTGCTCTTCTGTAAGGTTTTCATCGAAAAATACTGTAATCCCCACAGTTGTTTGAGCCGACTTTGCAAAGTGGGCTACATTTCCAATAATTGCAAAGAACAGGCAAAATAAAAAAATACACGCAGAAATCGTAGCCGCCGAAGCCAGCGAATGAAGGAAATTTCTGCGTATATTTACAAGACCTTGTTTCAGGCAATAAAAAAATGTACTAAATTTCATCGGGATACCGCCTTTGTATTTTGTAAACAGCGTTTTTTCGTATCGCTGACCACCTGCCCTTTATCCATGGTAATCACACGCTTCTTCATGGTATCCACCATTTCCTGGCTGTGGGTTACCACTATAACCGTAGTTCCCTGCCGGTTCACCTCATCCAAAAGTTTCATGATCTCACTGGCATGGAAAGGATCCAGGTTCCCTGTAGGCTCATCCGCCAAAAGCACTTTAGGACGGTTAACCAGCGCCCTGGCGATTGCTGCCCGCTGCTGTTCCCCGCCTGAAAGCTGCCTGGGATTTGCTTTATATTTGGAGGACAAGCCTACCATGCGAAGCATCCGGGGAACCGATTCCCGGATCGTCCGGTTCGATTCCCCGATTACCCTTTGGGCAAAAGCAACATTTTCAAAAACAGTACGATCGGTTAAAAGCCTGAAGTCTTGGAACACCACGCCCAGTTTCCTGCGGTATTTCGGGATATGGCGGCGCTTCATCCTGCCTAAATCCATATCATCCACCACAATTCTTCCTGACGTAGGTTCGGACTCTTTTAACAACAGTTTCAACAGCGTGGTTTTTCCCGATCCGCTCCGGCCTACAATAAATACAAATTCCCCGTCTGCTATACTGAAAGACACATCCCTCAGCGCTTTATTTCCTGTTTCATATACTTTGCTGACTTTTGTAAAACGGATCATTCTTTAGTATTCCATACTTTCCATATACTTCATGTACTTTACTACCATCAAGGCAATCTTAAAGGTAATGGCATCCTCAAATACCCTCAGATCAAGACCGGTGCTTTTTTGCAGCTTGTCCAGACGATAAACAAGAGTATTTCTGTGAATATAAAGCTGCCTGGAAGTTTCTGAAACATTCAGGCTGTTCTCAAAAAACTTATTAATGGTGGTTAATGTTTCCTCGTCAAAATCATCCGGCGATTTATTGTCGAAAATTTCCTTGATAAACATGCGGCATAACGGAAGAGGAAGCTGATAAATCAATCGTCCGATTCCAAGATGGGAATAAGCTACTACATTTTTATTGCTGTAGAAGATTTTTCCTACATCCAGTGCCATCTTAGCTTCTTTATAAGACCGGGATACCTCTTTAATCTCATTTACAATGGTTCCAAAAGCTACATGAACCTTGGTCATGGCTTCTGTATTCAGCATATCCAAGATGGTGCTTGCCGTCTTTTCTAAATCTTCATAGGTTTCGCCCTGCTTAATCTCTTTTACCAGAATAATATTTTTTTCATCTACTGCCGTTATAAAGTCCTTGGTTTTAGCCGCGAACAGACTTCTAACGGTTTCTAACGCATTCACATCTTTTTCATGCTGGGTTTCAATTAAATAAACCACACGCTTTACATTGGTTTCAATGTGAAGCTTTTTGGCCCGGTTATAAATATCTACCAGAAGCAAATTATCCAGAAGCAGATTTTTAATGAAGTTATCTTTGTCGAACCGTTCTTTGTATGCTACCAAAAGATTCTGCACCTGAAATGCTGCAAGTTTCCCTACCATATAAACATCGTCACTGCCGCCCCTGGCAAGCAAAATATACTCGAGCTGGTGTTCGTCAAACACTTTAAAAAACTGATATCCCTGAATCACCTGGCTGTCCGCAGGAGAGTCTACAAATGCCAGGATTGAACTTTCGTATTCCTCCGCATCATTAAAGGTAGTTGCCAGCACTTTGCCTTCTGTATCACAAATGCATAAATCAATTCTGGTGATTCCCTTTAATCCCTCGATGGTAGTTTGAAGTATTTGATTTGAAATCATTCCAATTCTCTCCTTTTCGTCAAAATTACAGGTCAATAAACTTACGTTGTTTTATCCTTTCTTCTATATCTTAATGCAAATAGCTAAAAAAAGCAAGCGAGTATCATACCCGCCTGCTTGATTTTACAAATTTTTCAGAAACTAGTTCAGAACAACTTTCTCAGTTTCTTTATCGAATACATGGATCTTATTTAAATCCATAGCTAATTTAACAGTATCACCAGGTCTTGCAGTTGTACGCGGATTTACACGTGCTGTACAGCTTGTGTCGTCAATGTCAAAGTATAAGAATACTTCAGCACCTAACATTTCGTATACACGGATCGTAGTGGTCAAAACAGCCTTTGGATTAGCAGCTAACCAAGCCTCATCATCATGTAAATCTTCCGGACGGATACCCATGGTAACGGTTTTTCCTACATAACCGCCTGCTTCCAGCTTCTTTGCCTTTTCTGCCGGCAATGCGATGGTGTTATTTCCGCCAAAGGTTAAAGTAACGTCAGCTCCGCTCTTTGCTACAGTTGCTTCTACCAGATTCATCTGAGGAGCTCCGATAAAGCCTGCAACAAACTTATTGCCTGGCTTATCGTATAAGTTCTGAGGAGAATCTACCTGCTGAACGATACCGTCCTTCATAACAACGATTCTGGTACCTAAAGTCATAGCTTCGGTCTGATCATGGGTTACGTAGATAATGGTAGCTTCCAATCTCTGATGCAGCTTGGAAATCTCAATTCTCATCTGTCCTCTTAACTTCGCATCCAGGTTGGACAGCGGCTCATCCATCAGGAATACCTTAGGACTACGAACAATCGCACGGCCCATGGCAACACGCTGTCTTTGTCCGCCGGAAAGAGCCTTTGGCTTTCTGTCTAACAAGTGGGATAAGTCAAGGATTCTTGCTGCTTCCTGAACCAGCTTGTCAATCTCATCCTTTGGTGTCTTTCTTAACTTTAAGCCAAATGCCATGTTGTCATATACTGACATATGAGGATACAGAGCATAGTTCTGGAATACCATCGCAATATCACGATCTTTTGGCTCTACGTCGTTAACCAGCTTGTTGTCGATATATAATTCACCAGAGGAAATATCTTCCAAACCTGCAATCATACGAAGGGTTGTGGACTTACCACATCCGGATGGTCCTACGAAAATAACAAATTCCTTATCTGCAATCTCTAAATTAAAGTCTTTAACAGCTACAAATCCATTTGGATACCTTTTCTCAATGTGTCTTAAAGATAAACTTGCCATAACAAATCCTCCTACTTTTTCAATTAATTATGATAATACCTTTAATTCAAACATGCTTCAGCTTCGCGGCCCCCACCGTTCTGCCTTTTTGTTTCTGGTGTAATCATACTTTATTTTTTGCCTTTTTGCTATGCTTGAAATAGCCAAAAAGAATTTTTTTCTTTTGGCTAATCTGTATATGCAAAATAAAAACTATCCGAAATGTCAAATTTATACTTTAAAAATTTGCAGAGGCTTGTCAATATTCGATAAAGCCCTCTCCCAGCACTTCCCTGGCATCACTAACCGTAACAAAGGCCCTTCTGTCATATCTTTGCACCAATTCTTTTAATTGGCTGATTTCCTTTTTTGATACCACACAATATATCATCTGCTTTTCTGATTTTGAATACATTCCCGTAGCCGCCAGTCCGGTTACGCCCCGGGACATTTCCCCCATAATTGCTTCTGCAATTTCCTGGCATTGGTCAGAAATAATAAATACGGCCTTTGAAAACTTTAATCCCTCAATCATCCCGTCAGAAACTCTTGCCAGCCCGTAAATGGCGATTAAAGCGTATAAAGCTGGCCGGATTCCAAATACAGCGGCGCCTAACATTACGATCAGCGCATCCAGCACCTGCATGATCTGGGAAATCGAATAATGAGGCATTTTTTTCTGGATCAGCGCTGCCAACATATCCGTTCCCCCTGTAGTAGACTGGGCAAGAAAAACAAGCCCTGTCCCCACTCCGCTGATCAGCCCGCCAAAGAGGGCTGTTAACAGCATATCATCCTTCGGAATCAAGGCAAGTTCGGGAATCATGTAGAGGGAAACTGACAAAGCTGCTGTGGCCACAAAAGTCCTCTTTATAAAACGCCAGCCTTTTATCTTTAAAGATACCAAAAATAGCGGGATATTCAGAAATGTATTGGTACACCACAGCGGAATTCCTGCCAGATTTTTTAAAATAATGGCAGCGCCGGATACGCCTCCAGTTACCAGTCCCGCCGGATCATAAATATTTTTAATTGCAAATCCCATAATAAATGAACCGGCTATCATCATGATATAGTCTGTCACAGGTGCCCGTTTAGTCATGTCTGCACTCCTCCTTACTGCTCCTATGTACTCTCGGAATCTCTCTGTGCCTGATTTTGTGAGTTAAGCGTTTAACTCCAAGAGTACATTCCTAGAGCGTGTCTGAAAATTGCTTTCCATCAGATGTACCTTCCACTTCGTGGGAGATTTCGGCCAAACGAAGGAGGCATAGTGGGCTATGCTGACTGAATTTGGCCCAAATATACCGCGAAGTGGATGGTGCAGATGGCGGGAATGAATTTTCAGACACGCTCTAGCATTTCCAAATCTTATCAATCCTATCCAAAAGAACAAAGAGTCCGGCAAGCCGGACTCCCCCGCCGGAGCGCGTCTGCATCAGCAGACAGTTTCCTTAGGCGCAAAGTGCGCATCCCCCGGAGGATTTCGCTTTATAGGAACGCCCTATAAAGCGAAAAAGGCAGCCATGTCCGACCGCCTTATAATGATGGAATCCCATTCCTCTTTTATTTTTTTCTGGCCAGCAGATGGATCAGCCGGCTGTCCGGATGATTGGCTCTGGTATCTTTTGCCACCCATTCTTTTTCTACCTTAAAATATCCGTCCCCTTCTAATAAGGAACACAGCTCTTTTTCTGAGAATGCGTTAAAATACCGCTCTCCTCTGAAACCGTCAGAATCTCCCAGTTTCATGGACAGAAAGAAAATACCGTCTTCTTCCAAAGCTTTTGCAACCCGTTTGAAAATACCGGGAAGTTCCTCTTTCGGAATATGGATTAAAGACTGATATGCCCAAACTCCGTCAAAAGCCCCGTCAAACTCCATTTCCTCATAGGTCATCTGCAGCACATCAAGCCCGGTATGTACCTCCGCAAGCCTGCACATCTCTTCCGCGCCGTCAAGAGGTGTTACATCGTAACCAAGCTCATAAAAGATAAGACTGTCCCGTCCGGAACCGCATCCCAAATCCAGGATGGTATCTCCCTCCTCTAAAAGAGCCAGAAACTCCCGGATGGTATCTTCTGTATCCAATTCTACTGTATTTTCAAAAACATTTGCTGCGTACTTATTATAATAATCGATCGGGTCCACTTCTTCCTCCTAAATCATAACCGCTCAATGGTTTTTTCTGTTATTCGTATCCTGCCTTCTTTTAACAGCCGCCCCACGGCCCGCTTAAATGCATTCTTGCTCATACAGAATTCTCTTTTTATTACCTCTGGGCTGGCCTTATCATTAAAGGGCAGGACACCTTCAAATTCTTCAATTACCTTCATTACCTGCTCCACATCTTCGCTCATCTGGATATGGGCTTTTTTCCTGGGGCTTAAGTCCAGCTTTCCGTCACTGCGCACCTTAGTTACCCGGCACAGGACCTCATCCCCCTCCCGGTAATGTTCAAACAGTTCTTTTTTGGGAATCAGGCCATAATATTTATAGTCTACAGCCACAAATGCTCCCAGATTCTCATTCAGCTCGTAAATCCTTCCAAGAACCTCATCATCCTGGTGATAAGGCGACTGATTGCTCATATAAGCGTATACTTTCATAGTGGCCGCCAATCTCTGGCTTTTATCCACATATAGGGCTACCAGGCAAGATTCCCCTTTCTTAACGGGATGGTTCTGCTCTTTAAAAGGAAGCAGCAGATCCTTTTCCAGACCAATATCCAAAAATGCACCGATTTTAGAAACGTCCTTCACTTCCAAAACCCCGCACTGCCCAATTTCCAGCTTAGGCGTTCCCGTAGTGGCAATCAGCCTGTCCTCTGAATCCTTATAAATAAATACAGTCAGCTTGTCGCCTGTTTTAGTCCCTTCCGGAACCTGCTTTTTGGGAAGAAGCACGCTGGCTTCACTTTCTGTATTTTCACTTAAGTATACTCCGAATTCTTTTATCCGGACCACTATCAGCTCCTGTACTTTTCCTAACTCAATCATTCTTTTCCTTTCCTGGCTCCTCTTTCATCCACACAACTGCATAGGGCTCCCCCTGGCTGTTTAAAAGTGCAACAGTAACAGCTCCGTCTTCTCTGCCGATTCTGGGATACACCAAGTCGCCTGCTGCAGCCGCTTTTTTATATTCCACGCGAAGCTGGCAAATGGGGCGGCAGCTATGGGCTGCTTCCCTGGCAAATTCTACGTATTGCGCATTATTCACGTGATGGTTGGTATCAATGTGATGAGCATCAACGGCAATCGGGCTGCCTTCCTCATACTCCTCTGGAAGGAGGATCTTCCCAGGAACCGGAGCCATAGGAATTGGACTGCCCGGCAGCCCATAAGCTGCCACATCTTCCTCCGTTACCCGGCAGGGCAGCCTATTTTCCAGATTCAATAAAAACCAACGGGAATCTGCTTCCACAAGCCGGTTTCCAAACTGGTCTTCCATAACAAAATTACGGAATCCGTAAATTCCCTTATTTCCACAGTGCCATGTTCCTACTGTGATTTCCTCCCCAAGCTTTGGATACCGGTTAATAAAAATCCGCCATGCAGAAAGCATCCAGGCTTTTTTCTTTTCTTCCAGGTATCGGATTCCCACTTTGCAGTCTTCTGACTGAAATGTGCTGCAGTCCTGTAAGTAGTTAATTATGCCAGTTAAGGTTAATCGCCCGTTTTCCCCGATTTCACTGTACCGAACCCGGCTGTTAAATTGATACATATCCTCACACTCTCTTACATCCAGCCGGTATTCTTCTTACAATTTAGCCGGACTATCATTGAAAACATTATCATTATATATGATTCCAGCCCGCTTGTCCAGATAAGATATAACCAGAAACCTTTACTTTCTTTCCTTTTTTTGTTATGATACCCTAAGCGGGCCAGGATGACACCTGTTTGGCGCCGCGTAAAAGCAATACATCACAAAGGATGGAGATTGCCAATGAAGCAAAAAAACAGTTTAAAATCAATCGTTTACCAGAAAACCCTGGATGGGATTATCCGGGGCGAATATAAAGCGAACCAGATCATAAATGAGCAGGAATTGGTGGAGAAATTTGGATTCAGCAAAGCGCCTATCCGGGAAGCACTTCAGGCACTGTGCAATGAAGGGGTTCTTCACAACATTCCGCGCTACGGCTATGAAGTAGTCCGCTTAACCAGCGAAGACGCAGCCCAGATTCTCCGCTGCCGCTTTCATCTGGAAGGCGGATTTTTAAAGGATTCTTACCAGAAGATTTCCCAAAACCAGTTAGATGAGCTGGCACAGCTTGATGAGCTTTGCAATGATTCCTGTCATGATTTATGGCTCCACTGGGAGCATAACACCCAGTTCCATTTAAAATTAATTTCCTGCTCCGGAAACGATTATGCCCGCCATGAGCTTATGCGCTCTATGGATATTTTAAAACGCGCCTATGCGCAAACCTACTGGAACCGGTGGAACCATATCTGTTCTCCCATTGACATGCGCTACCATAAGCAGATCCTGTCCTGTATCCGCAGTCAGGACATTGACGGGGCGCTCAGCTTTCTGGAATTAGATTTAAAAGAATTTGGATGTATGTAATACTTGACAACTTATTCCAAAAAACCTAAACTAAAGATATAGGAATTCACAAATAGAATTTCGAAAGGAGAGGCGTATGAAACAAAACAAAAAACGGCTGGCAGCTTTAGGTCTGGCAGCAGCAATGGTATTAGGGAGTGCCATAACAAGCTTTGCAGGAGAATGGAAGCAGGATGCAGTGGGCTGGTGGTATCTGAAAGACGATGGTTCCTATCTGATCGATACCTTCTGGGAAGACGCAAATGGATATACCTACTATTTCACCGGGCGCGGTTATATGGTAACTGGATGGAAGATGATTCAAAACAACTGGTACTATTTCGATGTAAATACCGGGGCAATGTGGAAAAACGGCCAGACACCTGACGGCAACTGGGTAGGCGCTGACGGCGTTTGGGTACAGTAATTTTCATACCAGGCAGGATATGACAATATTTTCATGAATGCCGCTGTCTGCCTTCAAATGATTTTCCACCACGAACACAGTTTGTTTGTGAATGCAAATACCGCAGATTTTCCTGGAATCAGGACTTTCTGCGGTATTTTCTAATGGACTACATCTTATCCACATCAACCCGGTCAATCATAATATTTAAAATCTCCGTATCTGTCAGCTTCATTCCAACACGGCCAATATATCCCATACTTTTAATTGTGGCTTCTAAATCCTCCTGTACGATCCCTTCTCCAGGCTGGAAGGATACGTGCTTCATTGCCATATAATGGGCTAAAATCGCTGCATCTACAGCAGAGGCAATTTTAGCTGCACAGGAAGATTTTGCGCCGTCACAGACAATTCCTCCCACATTCCCAATGGTATTAATAATGGTCAATCCAACTTCCTCGTAAGTTCCGCCTCTTAAGTATGTGATAGCCGCCCCTGCTCCGCAGGCAGCGCTGACTGCTCCACAGTAGGCCGATAAACTGCCTATGTACTTTTTCTGGTGGATGGAAATTAAATTACCTACAATTAACGCCCGGTATAACTGCTCTTTCGTGGCTTCATATTCCTTTGCATATTCAATTACGGGCAGCGATACGGTCATTCCCTGGTTTCCGCTTCCGGAGTTAATTACTACAGGCATAGAGCAGCCTCCCATCCGTGCATCGGACCCGGCGGCAGCCTTCGCACGTGCCCTGGTCCGCACATCATTCCCAAATACATCCAGCAAGGTCCGTCCAATCTGCGCTCCATAAGGATGAATAACGCCTTCCTGGGAAATCGCTGTATTCTTTTCAATCTGCTCTCTTAACACTTCCTCCACATCTTTTAAATCAGCAGTATCAGCAAAGGTTAAGATATCTTTTACATTTAGAAGTCCCTTATCTCCCTTTTCCGAAGCGCTTTCACTGATTTTATGTTCATAAATCACCTGCCCGTCTTTTACAATCTTGGTTATCAGCGTATGTCGGTTAATAATGGTAACTTCTGCACTGTGCTCACCGGAAAATACTTTGGCTACGATATAAAGATTTTCTACTCCCTCCTGCAGTGTGCACTGACAGAATCCTTTTGAAACCAGTTCCTTTGTTTGCCTGATATGCTCTTCTGTTACCTGTTCCAATACTTCCAGTTCTTTCCCGGCATTTCCTCCCACTACGCCTAAAACAGCCGCTACGTCAATTCCTTTCAGCCCTCCGGAATTGGGAACTGTAACGCCTTTTACATTTTTAATAATATTGCCGCTGCAGCACATCTCCATGGATTCTGGCATCTGGCCCAGCACTTCCCTGGCCTTGGCTGCCCCATAGGCAATGGCAATCGGTTCCGTACATCCCAGGGCAGGCACCAGCTCGTCCTTTAAAATCATAACATAATTATTATACAGTTTTTTTGCTAACTGTGGTTTCATTTGTCCTCCTTATCCTTTTCTTATCGGATGTCTTCTTTTTGCTTTATTAATTATGTTATTAATCATATCAGTAGTCATATTAATTGTCAAGAATAATTTAGATGAATTTTACCAACTGAAGCTTTTTCTGACGGATAGTTCCCCGGCACTGGAAAACAATGATTGAATCGCAGACAGGAACTAATAACATTGTCCGGATTTTTGTATTGTACCGTTGGAAAAGGAACGCAAAAAAAGGCAAAACACTGTATCTACAGTGTCTTGCCTCTTCCTTGCTTTATAGGAAATTGTGTCCTATAAAGCAAAAACCCTTCGGGGGATGCGCACTCCGCGCCTAAGGAAACTGTCTGCTGACACAGACGCGCTCCGGCACGAGAGTCCGGCTTGCCGGACTCTCTTTTAACTGGGCTACAAGGATTCGAACCTTGAAATGACGGAGTCAGAGTCCGTTGCCTTACCATTTGGCGATAGCCCAATTTTCACGATGCAATCACAGTTATCAAAAACTTGATTTTGCTTTAGTACAGCTTGATTTTCATCCTGCCTCTTGTCCATAACTGCAACCGCGAGATTTATTATACTCACTTTTCCTGAATTCGTCAAGCACTTTTTTACTTTTTAGAAATTTGCCTTTTTAGAAATTCTTTTAGAAGCTAGTTAGACGTTCTGGATCTTTCATAATTTAGCAGCAACTAACCTGTCTGAAATGTGTGCGGCAGCGGCACGAAGTATTTGCTTAGCCAGGTTTTCTTCCAGAAAACCCCGGGAAATCCCCGGGGTTTCTTTTTTATCACAATACTGCTTTTTTGCTGCATCGCTGTGCTGGTGTGCCGCTATATTGCTGCGTCGCTATATCACTGCATCGCTTTATTGTATTACTTTTTTACCTTAAACTCACCGGCAAGCCGTTCCTGTGAGAAAATAGTTTTAGCCTTCCTCCTCATCTTTCCTCTTTTTTGCAACGCCAAGGACGCCCAAAAGAGAAACCAGCATCAAGCCTACCAGCGCACCAATCGGGATACTGCGGTCGCCTGTTTTTGCAAGCCCGGCTAAAGGAACGTCCTCATCCAGGATTACGAGAGGCGTATCTTCTACTGGTTCGTTTGGCAGATTTGCCAGGGGCACTGCTTCGGGATCAATGCTTATCAGCGGAACTTCCTCATCAGGAATATCCACACCTGGATCCGGGTCCCGGTCTCTTCCGCCTCCTCCGCCGCCACCTCCGCTGCCTAACGGAGTGGAGGGTTCCGGAACTGTGTTTTCTTCCGGCGCTGTAGTTTCCTCAGGATCTGTGCTTCCTTCTGGTGCTGTGGTTTCTTCAGGATCTGTGCTTCCTTCCGGAGTTTCTGGTTTTTCCGGTTCCTTTGTATACCGGTTTCGTGCAGTAACTTCCACTACCTGATCCTGCTCTGCAATCATTACCTGGAATCCTTCTGCTTCCTGGTCTGCGTCAGCAACGCCGCCAAATACTACTTCCTTCCAGTCATAATTGCCTATACTTGCCCGGCTGATTTCCGCAATGGTATAAATTCCATAATCCAGTGTCCCTGACTGTACTGCACTGCCGTCTGCCAATACCTTCAGCGTCTGAATTGGGGTTCCTTTTGCAGCAGTTCCGGGATAAATGCCAAATGTATAGTGAGTTGCCTGGTAAACCGGATCGGTAACGGGCTGTCCATCCAGTTCCAAGGTTTTAACAATGCTGACAGAACCTTGAATCAAATCATTTTCTACTGTAAGCTGATTTTTGTTCTCTTCATTGCCTTCAATCGTGGTGGTCCACAGCCATTCGTTAATCCACAAGGACGGGTTTTCTTCCGAATTCCTTACATCAACCAATTCCTTTTCTACCGTTACCTTCCACTGGGTATCCAGCTTCTGGCGGCCTTCAGGGGCCTTTGTTTCCATCAGCGTGTATTGGCCTTCCGGCAGATCCTGAAAAGTAATGCTTCCGTTCTCATCTGTGGTATAACTCATGGTAACATCGCCTACAGCCATTTCAAAGGTTGCTCCGGCCAGAGGCTCCTGATTCTCAGAAGCTACCTTCGTTATCGAGAAGTTTGCATCTCCTTTGTGAACTGGCAGGGCGGAATTCCAGATATTGCGGATAGCAATTGGCTTTACCTTGCTTCCGTCCTCCTGCTCAATTTCCTCTGCCTCCGGATAGAAGGCCTCAAATACGCCCAGAACTTCATTGAAACCGTTGGTTTTCTGCACACGCATCACCTTAAAGAAGCTTGTGCCTTCAATCGGCTCAACAAAATACTCTGCTTCCTGGGTATCAGTGCCAGAATAATGAATATTGGTTTCCTCCACATAATAATAATACGGAGTTTCTGCTTTTTCGCCTGCATACTGGGGCTGCTGAGTAAAGGTATGCTTCCACAGATTTTCCCTGCTGATGATCCCACTTTCTACTACTACTGCATCTTCCCCATCCAATCCGGTCTTCCGCATCAGGTTCACTTCTATGGAATCCGGAATCAGGTCCTTTAACAGGCTGCTTTCTGCCATATCCTGATTATTCACATCTTTCCAGGATTTTTCCGCTTCAATGGTGATCATCTTTTCCTCAAAATAGTGGTTGGTGATAGTAACGGTTTCCGTCCACTCTTCTGCCCCGTGATCCCCTATGATATCTTCCAGCTTCTGGTTTTCTTCTGTCACTTCCCCAAGGGCTGTCCCCGTTTCTGTAACGATCCCGCCAAAGGTATAGCAAAGATCTGCTTCGCCCGATTCCGTTTCCACAGGATATTCCTTAACAACGTAAGGCATACTGGTTGGGATACCGGTAATGACAATGGTTTCTTCTGCCTTCATCCCAAAGAGGTAAATGCCTTCTTTTTGGAATGTTGTGGTATACGTAAGACTTCCCGGATTTTCCTCCTCTGGTTCTTCCGCTTCTAACTCTGCATGTTCAATCAGCTCATCGCTGCTGCCTAACTGAACCTCCACCCAGAACTCCTGATTCGGATCGGGCTGATAACTTGTGGTTTCATCATATGCTACCTTTTTGCTAATCGCCAGATTTGCCTTATTATGGGCAAACTGATTAACAGCCTGGATGGCAATGGGAACATTGTGATCCTTAATTTCCACCTGGATTCCGCCATTTTCCTGTAAATTCAGCTCAGTTCCATCAACTTCAAACCTTACTTCCTTCCAGGTGTAATCCGGCATATCAAGTCCATTCGTTTCTTCAACAATGGTATATTTGCCATAATCCAATGGTTCTGTTTCCTTTACTTCCCCATTGTCGGAAACTTCTAAAACAGCAACCGGATCTGCCGTTGTATCCGTACCCTTGTAGATAGAAAACTGGTATGTATTCTTCCGGTAACCGGAAACATCCTGTCCGGCATTTTCCAGTTGGCTGAGGGCAGCATCGTCTAATTCAACTACCTTGCTGATCTGAATCGGCGCCTTAATCCGCTTATTTTCTACAGTCAGGGTATTTGCTGCCTGTTCAAATTCACCAGGGCCTTCCACTTGAATCGAGAACTGCCATTCATTTATCCAATGAATCTTGTCACTGCTGGCAGTGTTCTTAATGGATTTTGTAATGGTTACCCTCCATTCCGGTTCCAGATTTTGATAGCCTTCCGGGGCAGCCGTTTCTTTTAAGAGATACACACCTTCGTCCAGATCATCAAATTCTATCTGGCCATTCTGATCTGTGATTTCTGTCTGAACTGCACCTTCACGATCGGTTAAGGTAAATACGGCTCCTTTTAAGGGCTTTTTATCTTCTTCATCTTTCTTCCAGATCGAGAAGCTGGCCTTCCCCAGATGATCCGCATAATGCCATGTATTCTTAACATTATCCGTCTTTTCCGGTACAGATGATTCAAACACACCCAGAATTTCATCTTTCTTTTCTCCCGGGATTTTGAATATGCCAGTTCCTTCTATCGGTGCAATTTCCTGGCCCTTCCAATTGATCGAAATTTCCTTTACTGCATAAGTAAACCGATTGCCATCTGCATCTTCATACAGCGGCAGGTCCGTAAAGGAATACTTCCACTGGCCATTCGTATCAGCAGTAACGGTTTTCGTTTGAAGCTGGATTTCCGAACCGTCTGTGCTTTTCTGCATCAGCCCAATTGTTACGGAATCCGGCAGCAGCCTGCTTTCTTCATCAGCAGGCAGATCCCATATTTTCTCTCCGCTGATACTTGTAGTTTGAGATTTAAAATAAGTATTGGTTACGGTGATCAGATGGCTATTAGTTCCTTTCCTATCACCAGCTATGGTTCCGGAATTGTTTGGAATGCTGGCAGTGTAATCAGGAACTGACGTTTCGCTGATTTCATATGTTGTACCTACCGGAATCTTTTCAATAGTAATGGTTTGGCCTGCTTTTATGTCCCAGCTATAAATGCCCTCTGCTGCATAGTCTACCGTAAGGGATGTTTGAGGAATCACAGTTCCTCCGCCGCCCAGCTTCACCATAATATGGAACGTTTCCTTTGTTGTTTCTTCAAGAGAAGATGGCTTCTGGCTGGTACTGGAATCATACATTACCTCTTTTGTGACAGACAATTTTGCCGTTTCTTTATTGGCCACGGTTACAATATTACCTGGAAGAAGAGCTCCATTCTCACCGTGTACTTCCAAATCACCGCTGTTATTGACAACAATGTCAAATTTGGTTTCTTTACTTCCCATAACCGTATACCCATCAGGAACTCTTGTTTCTACCAGGGTGTAACTGCCTACTCCAAGGTTCTGGAAGCGGATTTCTCCATTGGCATCTGTGGCGCCTTTGCCTACTTCAGCATTCCCTTTCTTTAAGGTAAATTCTGCACCAGGCAGGAATGTTTCGTTTCCATCCGTTTTCTTAAGGGTAACATCCGTCTTCTTCGGAGTATTTTTCACCGTTATGATCGTTAAGGCGCTGCCGTTAAGATCCTGAACCTGCAGTGAACCGTTCTTTGTTTCCACTACCTTAAACTTGGTTTCCTCCTGGGTTATGGAATATCCGTCAGGAGCTTTTGTTTCCACTAAAGTGTAAATCCCTACGCCCAGATTCTTTATTGTTATCTTGCCTTTTGACGAAGTAGTGATATCCTCTTGGAATTTTTTACCCTTTCCATTTCCTTCCTCAAATAACCCCTTCTTATATAAATCAAACGTTGCGCCAGACAGCAGGTTGCTGCCTTCTGCATTCTTCTTTTCCAGGGTTACGGAAGTGGTGGTTGCTTTGCCTATGGTGACGGTTACTTTTTTCACAGCGTAATCTATAACTTTAGAGGTACTGTAATAAACAACATCTTGCTGATTTTTATCACCTGCATTTGGCCCATACTTCCCATCCGACCATACAATCAGCCCGTATCTCATTTCTTTATTTTTCTTAGACGCCGTAATCAAAATATTGGTTGTGTTTGATGGCCTTGTTTTTGTAAACGCGGTAATTTGATTGCCATTTTTGCTTCTCGTAAAGGAGATTCCGTCTACCGTAATCGTTTTATTTTTCTTCAATTCCTTAGAACCAATTGTAACCGTAAAATCTTTAAGAAGCCCCAGTTCGTCTTTCAAAACAGCCTGATACTGTCCTGCTGACTCATTCCAGGTAAGTGTAGCGTCCGAAATAGCAGGTAACTTGCTAAGCTTTGTTACATCGTCCACAATATTATCATAATGCTTCTTAATATTATCTCTCCATGCATATTGGTCTATGATATCCAGTATTTTATTGGTATTCTTCGGCGGGGCAATCTTCTCAAAATTATCTGCCCTTTCTCCGACAACCACTTCCCAAACTAACAACTGGGTGGCCATTATTTTACATAGTTTATTTTTATCATTTGTTGGAGTCCAACTCAAAGAAATCGCACCATTATAAGCTTTATCAGAAGAAATAATTCTTCCAATCAAAGCTTTTTGTGAATCTGTCAAAAGATTCGTTTGCCCTTCTGGTTGTTCGCCATCACTGCTAATTGAGCCATCACGCCCAACACCGGGTTCAATACAATAGGCCACTTGCATTTCTGTCCATGTACCAACTCCATGGATATTTAGTTTACTTCCTTTCCCTTTCTTCCATCCTCCCATAAACGTTAAGGCTCGTTGTGGAAAAATATTTTGATAACTAGCCCAGTTAGCATTACTTCGGGGATATGATATCATAAATACCTGTTCCCCAGTCAGCAGCATCGTTTCCCAAAGGACAGAATAGGCTTCCAGTTTTTCACGGTTAACTACCTGTTCCTTCTGCTCGTCAGTAAGCGCCTGGTACAGTTCCCAAACCGGCATGGCCAGCTCACTAATTTCCATTATGTATTCAAAGTAACCTACATCATCCCCCGCATCTTCTAAAGCAGCAAGTTTTTCTGCCACTTCCTCAAGCTCCGGAAGCTCTTCAATTAATGCTGTCACATGCGCTACTGCATCGTCCAGTTCTTCCAGTTCCTCAAGCTCTTCCTCTTCCAATTCCATAGTATCATTGGATATTATCATCTGGAAGCCTTGGGTGGTCTGAAATTTTTTGCTTCCGATCTGATAGACTGCAGTTACTTCCCCATAATAAATCCCTGGCTTTGTAGTTTCATCTACCTGGAATGTGCATACGGCAGATGTGCCGTAGTCCTCATCTCCCTGTTTTTCCACAGAAAATTTGTTCAGCTTTACGCCCTTCGTTTCCACAGTACATTTCAGGTTCTTGATAATAGGCTGTTCTTCCTTCTTTTTGGAAACACTGGAATCCTCTGCCCACTTAATCCAGGCGTTGGAGCTGCTGGCCCGTTTTGCCTGGGCGGGACTGGCAGTAGAACCACTGGCCTTTTTGGACGGATCCGAATCCTCATTTTCGGATTCCATTTCTTTTTCCAGGATCCGATCCTGGATTTCACCTAATTCAAAATCCAGCCATATCTTACCTTGTTCTCCGGCTTCCAGTTTGCCCTGGTTTCCGATTTCCACCGGCATCAGGTTCATAGCGCCCACTGCATAGCGGAAGGTTTCTTTCACCTTAACATTTCTGGTATTCTCTGTGTCATATTGAAACGTCAGATTAACGCTTTGGCTCTTATTTCCCTCAATGCTGTCGTCAATAGTAAAATAAAACTGTACATAGCGGACTTCTCCCGGGGCAATCGTCAGATCCCTTAACTGGCCAAGGACCTCCTTTTCCTCATCCATCTCTGACATTTCCCCGTTATCGCCCTCATCGCCTTCCTCTTCTGTATAAAATTCTGAATCTGCCCCCCCGTCTGTGAAAAGCAGCTTGCTGCTTTCTCCTCCGGAAGGCGCCATTTCTTCCAAAAGCTCTTGGCCGATCGTTCCTACATCTTCAAAACAGCCGCTGTCTTCCAAAATTCCTTTTGCCTTAAATTTTAATGAGCCGTCTGAAATTTCCTGATCTGTGTTATTTTTTATATACACATCCAGGCAGACCGTATCCCCGGCTTCATATGATGCCTCGTCAGACATTATAATCATCTGGACATCATCTGCATTTTTGTATTCCAGAGATACTTGTCCGCTTCTGACCGCGTCGGATGCGCTTGCCGCATGGCCAGACATACCTGCATAGGACAGCGATACAAAAAACTGCTCAAACACAAATACAAATGCCAGGACGGACGCTAAAAATCCGCTGATCCGCCTTCTGGCGTCACGCCTTTTTCTCTGCCACATAAGTTGTTCCCCCACTTTCTGGTTTTTGATTTTGTTGATTTGTCCCGCTTCCTACCTAACATCCTTCTGCTTCCTGATTTCCTGCAGGCGCCTTAAGCTTTTGGTTTTCCTTTTTTTCAATTTCAATCTTCCTTTCTTTGCGTAAAATCGGATGCAAAGTTTCCGGCGGCCGGGCTGGCATAGCGTATGTTTGCCTTAGCCCCCTGGCTTTGCGTCCTGCCGTTTCCGGCAGTTTGCCAAAATTTGCGGTATTCTCTGTCTTGACATCTCAGTCTTACAGATTTCTCCTTCCGCCGCGCTGCCGTCTTGACAGCGGCAGATCCACGGCGGCATCTTTTTTACCCCGCACTCCTCCTATGGCCGCCCTCCTTTCTCCCCCTTCGTTAATCGTCAGCAGTTTCATTTATGTCATCTGCCATGCTGTCTTTTAAGCCTCCGGCAGGACATAACAAGATTTACCTCATCTCTTTGCAGCAGTCATCCTGCCCTTCTGCATCTGCCTGTTCCACGGCACTGTCAATTAATTTCAGCATTTCCAGTGCACTTCTAAAGTGTGAAGCCTGATTTTCTTCCGTCCAAACAATCCTTCCCTGCCAGGTAGCGTTCTGACGGTATTGTATGTGCACTATGAACGTAGCCAGCCTTCCCTGTTTATTTTCTGAATAATTTCTTTCCTCCACACTGTTTCTCCCCTTTTCTTTCCCAATTCCACTTTCAGAACTGCTGAAAGCAGCGCTCATTCTGTTGTTTTGCCAACCCTTTTCTGTCAGGCTAATCTCCTTTTGTCCTCCCCCTTCCAAATCAATACAGCGCAAACCAGGAGTTCATAATCCAAACGTCTTATTTCCCTCCGTTTTCTAATTATTACTGTACCAAACCTGCTATCACGAAAATTATCACATTTTTATTTTTTTGCTACTATTTTTCCATTTCTGTGATTTAACTGGAAATTTTTTTCAATTTTGGTACAAAGTACAGAAATAGACATCATAAAAAATATTCAAAAAATACCCGCCAGACTTTCCTGTGTGGTGCATCAGCAGATATTTTCCTTAAGTGTGAAGCGCCCATCCCCCGAAGGATTTTTGCTTTATAGGGCATTCCTATAAAGTAAAAAAGCCTGGCAGTCAATATCCTATCGATATTTGACCTTCCAGGCTTTCTCTGCTTTCTTATTTAATTTTCCTTTTCCAAATTTCTGATTCTTTTTGAAACCTGCATCTTCCTGTTTTTTCCGGAAGCATAGCTAATGATGTTACATAATAACGGATCTCTGGCCGAATGCCCTGACTCAATTCCTGATATTTCCTGTCAATCCGTTTGGAAATAGTAGAACAGTCTTCCTGTCTGGTTCCAAGAAGCAGCGCCAGATACTGGCAGGAACTATATTTTGTAAATGCATCGCCCCGCCTCATGGTCTTTTGCATTGCCTGAAACAGCCACCCCATCTTCTGAGAAACATTTTTCTGCTCTCCCAAAGGCATCCCCTTAGAATCCACTAACGTACAAAGCATCAGAAATATGGACTGGCCGCTTCTCTCCATCAGGCGCACCATCAGCCGATAGCTGTCAACAAAGCTTGGGTAATTGCAAAAATAAGCGCCTCCATCCAATTGATTTTCCTGCAAGTCTTCCTGGATCGCCCTCAGATCTTCTGAATGTCCGAACATTCTTTTTCCCATATCCTGAAACCGGTTTAAATATTCGCTGGCAGGCGGAGCCCCAAGTTCATCAATATACATCTTGACCGTATTTTTATAAAGCTGATATGCCTCCTGGCTTTGATTCATCAGCACCAGGCACTCGATTTCTTTCTCCTGCCAATTCTCAAATGGATAAATCTTTGCAGCTTTCCCATAAATCTGAAATAACTGCCTCATCTTTCTTTCCGGCTTTAAAAGCCCTTCCAGTTCCTTTATGGCTGCTTCAAACATGCGCTTTAGCTGTATACTTTCTGTCATTACCCACAGTTCAGTTGAAATCTGCGGAAGCAGCTCCCCCTGATACAGTTCCACAGCCTGAAGCAAATGCCATTTTTTCTCATCCCCTTTTGCTTTGCCTGCCTGTTCCAAACACTGCCTGAATTCCAATACATCCAGCCGAATCGGTTCCTCACTGGCAAACCAGCATCTTCCGTTTTTAATCACAATGTCATCCGACTCCGGAAATCCTAACCCTGACAGGTGTTTCCGCAGTCGGAAGATCAGGTTATTTAAGCTGTTATTTTGATTTGAACTCTCCCGCATGCCGTACAAATGTTCCAAAAGCATATCCTTTGCGATTCCATTTGTCTGATTCAAAAGTAAGATTTGAAACAACTGGATATACCGTGAGCGGTATGCCCTTCCGAATGCAATTGGGATATCGCCATATTTCATGGAAAACCCGCCAAACATATTAATCCGCAATACTGTTGCTTCCTTGTTCTGCTCTGCCTTCATACCTTTTCACCCCGTTTGTCCGTCAGCAAAGCAGCAATCACATGGATAAATAATTCGCTAATAATAGCCTGGTACAGCCAAGTACCATATGAGATTTCTTATTTTAACAGATGTTTTAATCGAGTTCCTTCCAAAAAATAACTGTAAAATCGAGCGTCATTTATCATTTATTCATTCATGCGTTTGCCGTATGTTTATTTCGGAACAAAAGCTCTTGTTCCCTGGTAACTGCCTGATAATCTATTAAAAACTGTAAACAACTCTCGAAATAACTCTAATTTATGCAACATACAGTTTTCTTTCATTATATCGTAACCTGGATATAATGTCCACTGATTTCCCTGATTTTAACCAGCAAATAATTGAGAAAGCTTCCATATTCTTACTATTGGCTGGCTGCCAAAAAGCAGGCGTCTGATTGAAGCTTATCTTGTGATATAGAACAAAGAGTCCGGCTTGCCAGACTCTCGTGCCGGAGCGCGTCTGCGCCAGCAGACAGTTTCCTTAATCGCGATGTTCGCATCCCCCGGAGTTTTTTTGCTTTATAGGAAGCAATTTCCTATAAAGCAAAAAAGTCTTCTCACAAAGAGAAGACCATGTACTGGGCTACAAGGATTCGAACCTTGAAGTGACGGAG
This sequence comes from Lachnospiraceae bacterium, assembly GCA_022796475.1. Lineage (GTDB taxonomy): Bacteria > Bacillota > Clostridia > Lachnospirales > Lachnospiraceae > Caccovicinus. The sequence continues at coordinate 42,165 of JAAWIS010000015.1, forward strand.
TCAGAGTCCGTTGCCTTACCATTTGGCGATAGCCCAATTTTATTATCCTGCAGTCTAACTGATGGACTACTTACTTATCTAATCCATACCTTAAGTTCAGTATAATTCTTAGTTTTTCACCTTAGCCGTGACTGCGAGATTTATTATACTGATATTTTACTGATTCGTCAAGTACTTTTTTCTATTTCTTTTGTATTTCTTTTATTTTTTATTAAGTTCTTTCCCTTTTGGCAATCATTCGTTTGATCTGCAATGGTTCCTGCCTTTTTCTCATTCCCATATAGAAAAAAGCCCTGAAGCCCAATCCTTGGCTGCAAGGCTTTTTGTCATCCCGTCATTCATATAAACAGGTTAATTACTTTTTTTGATATTCTGTTTTTCCAATGGATACACCCAGCCTTGCAGCGGCATAATCCGCACTCCCAAAAAATATGCGGCTTCTAAATCCTTCATAGAATCTCCGTAAAGGCAGAGAAAGCCAGGGCCTAGCTGCAGCAGTGATTCCGGGTTTTCTGCTGACAGCAGCCCGGCAAAAACACCTGGTCCCATCTGCAGCAGGCTTCTCTCAGAACCGGTAAGCAACTGGGAGGCGTATACAGGTTCTTTCCATTCTTTTTCTTCTACTGCTTCAAATATAATCGTGGTTCCGCTGCTGGTGGTAGTTAAGCCTTCCTCCCGCTCCCCTGCTAAATCCCCCGGTTCAAAGGTATCAATTTCCTCCGATGGAGTGTGGATAATTTGATTGCTCCCTTTCCTTTCCGGCAAGTCCCCTTCTCCTTCGTCAGAAGAAGCTTCCGTATCGGAACGTTTCTTTTGAATCCCCATGAACAGAGGCATTTCTTCTTTAAAAGCTTTATCCCTGCTGCCTATCTGCTCTTGTTGGAAAGGCTTCTCTTCTGGGTTTGAATGCTCTTGACTTGGCATTTGCGCTTTGGAAGAATCTTCCTCCTGGGCTATTTCCTCTAAAATATCCCTGCTTTCTTCTTCAGGTTCTTTCTCTGAAGAAGCTTTGCTTTCCTCAGCAGATTCCCCCTTAGAAAGCTCCCTGTCTTCTTTAGCAGATTCCTCTTTTGAAGAAGCCCTGCTTTCTTCTGGGTTATTTTCCCCTGATAACTGGTCACTTTCCTCTGGGATTTCTTCCTCAAAGGAAGGCAGCGTTTCTTCTGCAATTTCCTGCTCCGGCATAGACGGATTTTTATCCGGAATCTCCGGTTCTGTCTGGCTTTCCCCTGGCATCGGATCTTCTTTTTCATCTTGATCGCTCTGATTGTCCGCTGCCTGGGTTTCCTCTGTTTCTTTTATGCTGTTTGATTCTTTTGGTACATCTTCGTCTTTTAATTCCTCATGTATATTTCCAGTTTCTGGTACTGCATTAATGTCTTTTGTTTCTTCCTCTGCTTTCGAAAGAGGTGAATTCTCAGGGGCTTCTATTTTTTCTAATTCCCCCTGTGCCTGCACTGACGGTTCTTCCGGATTCTCACTTTCCTGGTTTTGTTTCGAACCGTTAAGATCCTCTTCCTCTTTCTGCTTCGTTTCCCCATTGGTACAGCCACCGTTGTCCGCTGGTTTTCCATCCCCTGCTGTGCTTTTGCTGCCAATGGAGTTTCCATCGTCTTCCGGTTTCTTGGCATCTGCTGGCTTTTGGCCGTCCGGGTACTCTTCTGGATCCTCTATCTTTCCATTGTCTTCCCTTTCCCTGCTGTTTTCTGGGGTTTTGTTGTCTTTTGCGGCCTTATCATCTGCCGGGTTCCCACTTTTTACTGGTTTTGTACTGCTGTCCTCACCATTCCTGTCTTCTGCTTTTTCCCCATCGTCTGATGGATTTTTACCAGAATCCCTTTGGTTCCCTATCTCTGACAGTTCTATTGCAGATTCCCTTTCTTCCTGGCCTTTTTTCTCATTACTGTTCTCTGTATTTTTTTCATCATCTGGCTTCCTCCACCGTTCCGGCAAAGTCTGGGATGAATTTCCCTTTTCCCAATCCCCGCTTCTTTCATTTCCATCTTTCACCTCTTTGGATGAAAGAGCTGGGCTGGTTTTTATCACAGTAACTCCAGAACCAATCTGATAGGAATTTTGATCAATTTCCTGTGTCAGTTCTTCCATAGTCTGCCCCATCATTCTGGAATAGGAATCCTGCTGATTTTCATTTAACGGCAAATTTTCCTGAACCAACTGGCCAATAAACTCTGCCTTGCCCAAAGAAACCTGGTACGTTTCTGCTAATTCCTCTAATTCCTCCGTAATCTGAATTACCTGATCATAAACCACCGCTTTTACTTCCTTTTGGGCCAGAGCAGCCTCCACATCAGAAGTTACTGCCGCTTTAATCTGCTCTGCTGCTTTTCTGTCATTTCCAGATACTGACACTAATACTGCGTATTCGCCTGTTTCACGTTCCAAATATCCCTTCTCAACTAATGAATCCACCACTTGATTCACTGCATCCTGCACGCTTTGACCTTTTAAGCTGCTGCTGTTAATCAGCCCTTCTCCATCTTCGTTTAAAGCTTGAGCCTTAAGTACCTGCTCTTTTCTGTTTAAAAAAAGACGAAGACTGGGATTCACATCGATTTCTACCTGGGAAACTACTTGAAGATAGGCATAGTGATAATAACTTCCACCGGCTGCTGCCAAACAAAGGCAGGCTGCTATGGCCGCCCCCAGTTTCTGGAACTTTTTAAAACCAGTGGCTTTTATCTGAGATTTTGGAAACTTCTTTCCAACACTTTCAAAAACAGATTTTTGATCCGGAAGAGCCTCTGCTGACAAATTCCCTGCCTTAAGAGCTGCTTCCAGCTCAGGCCAGATGTCTGGGGTCGAGGCCGCCAAAGCAGACTTAAGATGCTGCTCAATATCCTGCTGCGTAAAAGCCGTATTCACTTTTTTCTCCCGCTCCACGTGCCTCACTCCTCTCTTAAATATTGTTCTAGTTTTTTCATGGCACGATTATATTTAGACAATACGGTAGCCAACGGCATGCCAAGCCCATCCGCAATCTCCCTGTGCTTTAACCCGGAAGAATTTTTCAGAAGCACTATCTGCCGCTCATCCTCCTTCAAAGTTTCCAGAGCCGCTTTCAGAACCATTTTATCTGCCGCATTTTCTATCTGCGGGCAAAATTCACCTGTTTCTGTGCCGTTTAATTCATCCAGACCAATATCCGACTGGTGCTTCTGCTCACGGAATTTCATATAGCAAAGGTTTCTGGCTATGGTAAATATCCAGGCCAATGGCTTTCCCTGAGCATGATAACCGGAAGCAGAGGTCCAAATCTTAATATATGTTTCCTGCATCACCTCTTCTGCATCCTGGGGATTTTTGAGAATTGATAAAATGAAACTATATATCGTTCGATCTGTATTTTGATATAATTGTCGAAAGGCATCCTGATCTCCTGAGGCAATTCGGAGCAAAAGCTTTTCATCCACTGCCAAACTGCTGTCTGGAGAATCTAAAATGCTGAAGGTATCCAAATGTAACATGCCATGGAATTCCTTTCCTACTAAGTTAATGCAAAATTTTTTTAACTTATTGCATGGATTTCAAAAAATTTTCAAACTATTTTAATGCTCTGCACAATAGCTGTTTTCCATTGTAATCACACAGCAGCACTTGGGATCCTGGTTTTGGATTTCCTTTGCAACCTGTGCCTTCACCAGCTCATACTGGTTTTGCTGGTAATCTCTTGGGATTACCAGGTCAAAAATCAGGTTCACCTGCTGGCTTCCTTCCGTCATGCGGAGATCGTGGAATGCCAGGCGGGAGTCCACTTCTTTTAAAACATTTCCAAGCATTTCCTTATAATATAAGAGCTGCTGGTTCTTTGTTTCGATGGGATCCATGTGAATAACCAAAGACATCTGAAAACGCTGATATGCCTCCCGTTCAATCCGGTCAATAATCTCGTGGGACTTCCGGATGTCCACATCACAGGGAACTTCAGCGTGTATAGAAGCCATACTTCTTGAAGGACCATAATTATGTATAATCAAATCATGAGTCCCTACAATTCCGTCAAAACTTTTTACAAAATTATTGATCTCTTCATACAGCTTGGGATCAATAGGGGCCCCAATCAGCGGCTTCAGCGTATCCCTGGCAATATTTACTCCTGCAATCATTACCACTGCTGAAACTGCCAGCCCCACGATTCCGTCAATATTTTTTCCTGCAAACCGGTAAACTAAAATGGAAAACAGCGTTGCCGCTGTGGCCGCCACATCCCCCATAGAATCTGCCGACGCTGCAAGCATAACAGAAGAATGGATTCTGTTTCCCAGTTTTCTGTTAAAAATCCCCATCCAAAGCTTAATGCCAACAGACATAAGCAGAATGAACACAGAAACCCGGTTAAAATTCAGCTCCTCTGGGTGGAAAATCTTTCCTAACGAACTTTTAAATAAGGAAAATCCCACTTCAATTACAATAAAAGCCACTACAAAGGCAGAAATATATTCGATTCGGCCGTGACCAAAGGGATGATTCTCATCTGCCGGTTTTCCCGCCATCTTCATGCCTACAAAGCCAATCAGAGAAGAAGCCCCGTCTGACAAATTATTAAAAGCATCTGCCATAACTGAAATGCTATTAATCAGCATTCCCACTGACAATTTGGAAATAAAAAGAATCAGATTGCAGATAATCCCCACGATGCCAGACAGCATTCCATACCGCATCCGCACAGTCTGATTTTCCGTATGGCCGTAGTCTGGAATTAACCGTTTTACTAAAAAATCTGTCATAGCTCCCTCCGCACGCTCATCCGGTTATTTTCACATCTCTTAGTTTCTCTCAAATACTGCTTTTTAATTCTATTTAACTGTAAGTTTACCATCTCCGCCTTCTGCGGCGTCTTCCTCTTCTGGTCTTGATTCCGAACATTACCGGAATCTGACAAAGTAAAATTCCAAAACAGCTTCCTGCCATATCAAGCCATACATCCGTAATCTGGGCAGACCTTCCTGCAACAAAAAGCTGAATGGTTTCATCCACAAAGGGCACAAAAATAACAGCCAGCATAATGGGATATATCTGCCCCATTTCCAATTCCCTGTGGCCATATCTTCGCTTGGGACGGTGTTTTAAATAGTACATCAGCAACATGCCGAAAATACAATACTCGCAAAAATGAGCTGTCTTCCTTATTATATACTCCGTCAGCCACTTGGCCTCTATCCCTGCTATTTCAAAAAAACGTTCCGTCAAAAGCAGAACCCAGCCGCTTTCCTCTGATGAGATATCTGCCGGAGTCATGGAATGTCCATACATAACCAGGATCCATACAGCCAAAAGCAAAAGGGAAAACTGGCTCGTATCAATACTCATAAATGCTGAAATCACTCTTTTTACAAACTGCATCTTTTGTCCTCCGGATTTTGGTTTATCTTTCCTATTATATTACAAACCCCCTGTAAACACAAGAAAATAAATTAAAAAAGAGCCATGCTCTGCCAGTCAGATTTTACGGAAGCGCTCCAGATGTGTCTAAAAGTTATTTGGCTCCACAATGCAAGAGATTTTTTATCTCGATTGCGGCATACCCGAGATATGGGGATTGTTAAGCCGCTATTATGGCTGATATGCTTTATTCGACAGGAAATAAATAATCCGCCACTTATAGACATCATGCGCTGCGGCAGAAAGGGGGCAGGATCCTACATACATATGATATCTTACGAACCCTTTTTTAACACATTAAAGAAAAAGAAGATCACTACATACCGTCTAGTAAATCACTATGGTTTTTCCAAAGGTACTTTAGACAGTCTAAAGCAAGGACGTAATATTAATATCAGCACTCTCGACTATCTTTGCCAGCTTCTGGAATGTGAACCAGGTGATATTATCCAGTATATTCCGGAGGTATATCATCCAAACCCCGGGTACAAACTTTAATCCGGCTGTATTGCCAGGCCTACTGCTCTCATAAGTGTGCTGTTTCTTTCATATGCGGCAAAACTCTGCAGAATATTTTCTGAAAGTGCTGCCCAACAAGCGAAGGCCTGTCGGGGGATACTCCAAGACATGGAAAGTGAAACTATGAACAACGGGAACGGCTTTCCGGACCCGCACCGGAGCGCGGCTGATGCTGCAGCCATATTCAAACGCAAAGTCACCATCCTCCGGAAGGGTTTTGTTTTATAGGACGCACTTTCTTATGATTTAGTGTGCTGACACATTTACTTTCAGCCAAATGACACAGAATAAATTTTCAGTCTGCAATGCGGTGGCATTGCCTTCCGGCAACAACGCAGCAGATGGAAATTCAGGCAAGTCATTTGGCGAATTGTAAACGTCCAGAGAATCGTAATCTTATATGCCGGAAATAAAAGAACGGATAAAAATTTAAGGAAATATGATAAAAAGTCCAACCTTAAATAGTACTAAAATATTTTTAAATATTTGAATGGATTCTTCCTCCCCAGTCGTATTAATATTATAGAAGCTAAAATAACTGTAAAAGTAATGGAGGAATATCATGAAAAAAACATTTTGGGGAGTTTTAGCAACAGTCATCGCACTATCAGCCGGAACCACAAACGCTTTAGCAGCATGTCCAGGAACTGGATGTCGTTATGTGGATTCAAACCAAGACGAAGTCTGCGACTATGCCGGCAGTTTTTGCTATGCTGATACAGACGGGGATGGCATTTGCGATAGCTGCGGCGCATATCACAGAAACTGCTTTACTGAAGGTGAGGAAATCTTTGTTGATGCAGATGGGGATGGAATTTGTGATAACTGCAATGCATATCATTGGTGTGGCAGTAATTTTGCTGACACTGATGGAAATGGCATCTGCGACCAGTATGAAACAGGGTACAGCAAAGGATATGGGCATGGATGCGGATATCGGAACGGATACTGGCATAGAGCAGGCAGATAACAGATAAAAAGGTAACCATTATGCGGAGCGAACAAGAGGTAACCCAGGCAATCGAACGATATTCCGATACCGTTCGGCGGCTTTGCATGATACATTTGAAAAACTATGCTGATACTGAGGACATATTTCAAACGGTATTTTTGAAGTATGTCCTTAGTTCCATTTCCTTTGAAAATGAGGAACATGAAAAAGCATGGTTTATTCGAGTTACAATCAATGCCTGTAAAGATTTTCTGAAAAGTTTTTTTCGCAGCCGTACCGTATCATTGGATGAATTAATCGAACAGCCGGCACAATTGCCGCCGGATCACAGAGAGATTTTAGATGCTGTGTTTTCGCTTCCTCAAAAATACAGAGATGTGGTTTATTTACATTATTTTGAAGATTACACTGCTCCACAGATTAGCCGCATTCTAGGAAAAAATGTAAATACCATATATACGCTCCTGACTCGTTCCAAACAAATGCTAAGGGAAAAGCTGGGAGGTGATGGATATGAATAATAAGCTGAAAGAAATCTTCAGTCAAGTACAGGCAGAAGAAGAATTAAAAAATAATACCAGAGTATTTCTGGCAAAGAAGACACATGGATATACTAACATGAGGGCAGGAAAGCGCCATTATCATGTTTACGCTGCAGCATGTGCATGTTTCCTGTTTATAATGCTTGGCGGACGCTGGCTATACTTTACCCCCACATCAGAAATCAGCATTGACATTAACCCTTCCATTGAATTGAGTGTTAACCGGTTTGATCAGGTTATTTTTGTAAATAGTTTTAACGAGGATGGACAAGAACTTTCAAAATCCCTTAATATAAAATTCAAAAATTATGCAGATGCCATGGAACAAATACTAAATAATGATAACATCATAACCTTACTGTCACAAAACGAAATCATGACCATTACGGTCACAGGATTAGACGAAATCCAATCCTCTAAAATACTTTCCGATGTAGAAGCATATACGACAGAGCAAAAAAATACCTATTGCTATTTCGCTCCATCGGAAGAAGTTGCTGCTGCTCATGACCTGGGCCTTTCATGCGGAAAATACAAAGCCTTTCTAGAGGTGCAGCTTCTCGATCAAACGATTACACCTGAAACCATACAAGGTATGACTATGAGAGAAATCCGGGAGTTAATCGATACGTTATCGTCTGATCCTACAGATGAAAATCCGCCCTCTGATAACTGTGGGAACGGGCATCATGGTTATAGCAATGGACATGGAGGAAACCACGAGAATAAAAGGAATGGTTGGTAGCGGACAAGACACGCTCTAGTGTTCTGACACATTTACTTTCAGCTAAACGCGTCAGAACACTAGTATGCTTTATAATTTTTTCTACGCAGAATTTTCATGACAGGCTGCAAAATCAGCCGCCATATTAAAGTGCGCAAAAGCTCCAGAAAGAAGCAAAACTTATAAGATTCTTTCTGGAGTTTTTGTACATATAGAGCGAGGGTATTGCTCCATCATCTGATTTGATGATTTTGTAACACCCTCTTAATTATTTTTTAATTTCATACCACCAATGGTAAAAAGTATAGCTGCCGCCTTTTATTCTGTCTGCTGTCTGCATTAAGATTCAATACAATGTAACAAGCTTTAAGAGGGCCCGCAGTACCGGATGCAGTGATTAAGCCAGAAGTTCTTCCGCCAAAGCTTTCAGATTCGTTTCATCCTCAGCTTTCATTGCAGACCGGATTGTTACGATCGTGTCACAGAATGTCAGGTTTTTCATTCCTTCCAGGATCCCTTTCATAGCCTTAGCTGCTACCGGCCCCCAGCTTCCATTCTCCACCAGGGCTATTTTTCGGTTCTGATATGCCTTTGCTTTTAAATGATGAAGGAAGTCTTCCATAGGCGGGAACACTCCGCCGTCATAAGTTGCAGCAGCCAGCACCAGTTTATCAAACCGGAATGCCGCTTCTACTGCTTTCGACATATCACATCGGGATAAATCAAACAACTCTGCCTTCTCTCCGCTTTTCTCCTCCAAAATCTCTGCAAAACGTTTTGCCGCCTTTGCCGTATGTCCATGAATGGAAGCGTATACAACGGCTGCTCCCTTTTCTTCTGGGCGATAACTGCTCCAGGTATCATACAGTCCCACATAATACCCGATATTTTCCGTTAACACTGGGCCATGAAGGGGGCAGATAATCTGGACATCCAAACCTGATGCCTTTTTTAATAAAGTCTGCACCTGAGTTCCGTACTTTCCTACTATGTTAAAATAATACCGTCTAGCTTCACCAGCCCAATCTTTTGTACCGTTTACTGCCACTCTGCCGAATTTTCCAAATCCATCTGCTGAAAACAATACCTTTTGGGAAGCTTCATACGTAACCATTACTTCCGGCCAATGAACCATTGGCGCCATAAAAAACTGAAGGCTGTGGCTGCCTAAACTTAAGGTATCGCCCTCTTTCACAACCACTTTTCTTTCTTCCAGATCCATATCAAAAAATTGGGCCATCATAGCAAAGGTTTTAGCATTCCCTACCAGTTTCATCTCAGGATAAGCTTCTGCTAAAATCTGAACACTTCCGGAATGATCTGGCTCCATATGGGAAACGACCAGATAGGACGGCGCCTTTCCCTCCAGGACTTCTTTTATCTTTTCCATCCATTCCGTTACAGCGCGGCTGTCTACTGTATCCATAATTGTTATTTTATCATCTAAAATTACGTATGAATTATAGGAAACCCCTTCTGGTACAATATATTGACTTTCAAATAAATCAATTGTGGTATCATCTACCCCTACATAGCGGATAGAATCAGTAACTGTTATATGTTCCATACTATTTCTCCTTTCAGATTCTTCTTTCTCCTCACGCATAACTATCCTCCTCTGCTGACAATCTGACGCTTAATCCAACCACCTCAGAATGTATAAAAACGTGTTTTCAAACAGACTTTTTATCATACTTTCTTTTCAGATAATTATGCTATGGATTAGATTACACAGAATTCCTTCTTTTGTCAAGTGATGCCATGATTTTTTATAAATTATCATTAACAAACGATAACTTTTACATCGTTTCTCATTGTAATTCCTTATATTCCGTATTATAATCAAATAATAGAATGTAAGCACTTACATATAGGAGGAATCGAATATGGCAGCAGTTCATATGGCAGAAGGAAACATTGTCAAACATTTAATTTCCTATTCCATCCCATTAATTCTGGGAAACTTATTTCAGCTCACCTACAATACTGTAGACTCTATTATCGTAGGCCGGTTTATCGGGAAAGAAGCCTTAGCTGCTGTAGGCACGGCTAATCCGGTAATGAATATTACAATTTTAGGGATTTCAGGGATTTGTATCGGTTCTTCTGTGATCATGAGCGAATTTTTCGGTGCAAATGAATATGAAAATCTGAAAAAAGAAATGGCCACCACTGTTGTTTTCGGACTCTATTTTTCTGTCATTCTTGCTTTTTTAGGCCTTTTTATTTCTCGTCCGCTGCTTCAGATACTACAGGTTCCATCGGAAATTTTAGGCATCGCCTCTACTTATCTGCGCATCGTTTTCCTTGGTACTCCTTTTACTTACTTTTATAATGCTATTTCTGCATCTTTAAAAAGCATAGGCGATTCCAAAACACCACTAAAATTCCTGGCCTTTGCTTCTATATTAAATGGCGTTTTAGATATTATTTTAATCGGCATCTTTCATATGGGCATTATTTGCTCTGCTGTCACAACCGTAATTGCGGAAGGAACCTCCGCTGTTTTGTGTATTTTTTATGTGTATCGGAAAATCCCCGCTCTTCAGCTTTACAAAGGGGAATTTCGAATCCATCCCCTGCTGCTGCGGCGCACGCTTCAATACGGAAGTATTACTGCACTTCAGCAGGCCTGCCAGCCGGTAGGCAAGCTGCTGATCCAGGGCTCTGTCAACACGATGGGCATTAATGCAATGGCCGGTTACAATGCAGCAACCCGGATTGATGATTATGCCTGTTTGCCTGAGCAAAGCATTGCACACAGCATTACTACATTTACGGCTCAAAACCGGGGAGCAAAGCAGTACCAGCGGATTCGAACCGGCTTTTTAACCGGTCTTTCTCTGGAATTTACCTACTGGATTTTCATATGCGCTCTTACCTGGGTTTTAAAACGTCCATTTATGCAGCTTTTTGTTACTGAGGGCAGCGAAGAAGTGGTAGCTCTTGGATGCAGCTATTTAAGTCTTATGGCTGTTTTTTATATTTTCCCAGGTTTTACTAATGGATTCCAGGGATTTTTCCGCGGAATGGGAAACATGAATATTACTCTTTTAGGAACCTTCATTCAAACTTCACTTCGGGTAATCTTCGTATATCTTCTGGTCCCCAAAATCGGGATTAACGGAATCGCCTCAGCCTGTGCCATAGGGTGGAGCGTTATGCTGCTGGTAGAAATCCCATACTACTTTTACTTTACGAAACGTACTCTTAAGCGCGTTTGATGATTTTTATTATCTTTCCATCTGTAAACCGCCCCTCTTCACAGGCGATGGAATTTCGAGAACTCACTTTGACAGGCCAGGCTTTACAGCCATGATGCAGATTTGATTGATGGGGAGTTTTTTATGAAAACAGTGTTGAACAGATATAACCGACTGATCAGATTTGTCCTCTTGTGCTAAACTGGTGACGGTACACGCCAAAATTTCAAACAAGGAGGACATGAAAATGGTCTACACAAAGAAAGAAAAAAACAAGATTGAACGAGTACGCGAAGTATTTGCAGAGCACATCCGGCAAAGTCCCAATTATGACCTGCTTTGGTCAGATAAAGTGGGATATATCTGGTTGAGCATTGGAATCAGCCCGCTTTATGTTGACACAGGGCGCTGGATAGAATCAGCCGCTGATCTCTGCTACATTCTGCTGGATGATGTAGCAGACGATGTGTTTGAAATGACAGGAAACGAGCACTCTCTGGAAGATGCTGACCCACTGGAACTTGCTGAGATAATGCGGCGTTGGGAAGTCTATATCGGCCAACTGCCGGAATATGCGTATCTCTGCGAAAATCTGTTGAACAGGAACAAGTAACTGTTCCATGCCAGAGTATCAGAGCTTTCAAAGGCTTCTGATACTCTTTTTTGCGGATTTTCTGTGAATTTCATTCAAAAGTCCTTGGTGCTTCGTTTCCGGATCGGCTTTAAAGTATGTAAGCTTCCGCAGGAAACACTCCCTTTTTGATTCCTTTTCTATTCGATTTTTATCGCTCCCATATAGTGTCCGCATATCAGAACAAGTAGCACAAAGGTGGTCATCAGGAAAATGTAGTAAATTTGATCGGCAACCAGCATAATACTGGTTGCATCGTAATATAATTTTCCGTTATAGAGTATTGCCGAAACGGGAGTCCGGAAATTTTTGCTGGACTTCATTTGAAAATGCTGTCCGCTTGGAACGCCCTTTAATTTGTACTCTTCCCCCTTATAGGAAACAGTGACCGAAAGAGAACCTGCCCTCAGTCCCCCTGCTCTTACCTTAATATCAGTAACCCTTACGGATACCTTCGTTCCCAAAGATTCTTTATCTTGTTTTCCTGCAATACCATTGAATACAATGGTCAGGAAAAGCATAACCACAAAACCAATGAACATTAATAAAATTTTTCTGTTTGTTTTCTTTTCTGTACCTTTCATATTCTCCTACCCCCAATCCTGTTCTTCTCAAACATAGTAAAACCGAATTCCGCTTTATAAGATTTCCTGCATACAGCGCCCCTTCTTAAAGGTATTGCTTCTGATTTTATCTTTCGTGTGCTCTCTTGTTCACTGAGAATATCCCAATAAAATCAAAAAACATATGCGCTGCCTGCCGGTTATCTACAAGTTTTCTATTGTTCATTTTAATCTGCTTAAAGTAAAATTTACCATATGTCCAAGAAAATTGTCAAGGGATCTGCAGAGTCAATTTATTTTTCAATTTATTTTGTAGCGTTTCATTCATTCAATGCGATCCGTGAAAATGGATCCGATCAAAACCACATAGGGAAACTGCTTAATTCTTTTATTTTTGAGCACTACAGACTCAAAACACGGTTTACCAAGCTTATGCTTTTTGTAATGGTTAAAATACTCCCCAAAGTTGAAAAAAGCCAGATTAGAAGTGATTTCCCCTAATCCAGCCTTAATTCCTATTTTACTCTAATAAGTATATCTCCATCTATTTCAATTGTATTGTTATCTATAACCTTTAAGTCAGCACTTCCCATATTTCTGTCATACACCATAGTAGCCCTATCATTCCCTTTCCATATTATGCTGCCACTAATAAGACCTTTTCCTCCTATACCTTGTTCCGCTGTTAGTGAAAATCCATCGCTACTTATATGTGTTTCAACCCAATATAAATCTTTTATCTCTGGATAATAAGTAGCTGCTAGCTTACGCATTTCATATTCATTATAGCCTTTCTTTACTCTTTCATCATTTATGATGGTATCTTCATTTTCTATCCACCATTGATAGGATTCATATTCCGTTTTTGAAATAAATGTTCCCTCCAGGATATTTGCGTAATTTATCTCTGCTGGCTTTGCCTCCTCTTCTGCAACAACTTTTGCACCTGTGCCATCTACCTTGAAGCCATCAGGAGTAGTAGTATTGACATACATAGCTCCGTATGGAACTTTGCTGTTAACCACATACAGCCACTTCTCCTGCTCATTATTAAAATGATAGTTTCCCATATCTCTTACCGGCTGAAAAAAGTATTCCTTACCCTCTATAGTTTGCCAACCTGTAACCATTTTTCCATCAGAAAGATTCAGATAATACCAATACCCATCTTCATCGTCATGATGCCAGCCTGTCTTCATAGTCTTATTGGATTCATTAAAGTAGTACCAATCTTCCTTTGAATCAATAAACCAGCCGGAATATTTCTCACCTTTTGAATCCGTAAGGAATTTTGTTCCATCCTGTGTTATTATTGTTCCATTCGGTAATGACTGAGTATTTGCATATGCGGAACTGACTCTCCCGCATACCATAGCCTCTGATAAAGAAATGATCATCACTTTTCTCATTCGATTTTTGTTACCCATTTTTACAGCCTTCTACAAATTATTTTTATAATCCTACTTTATACGATAAGTCAATATTAAAAGCCACAAAATGCTATATTGTACGAAAAAGGAGTATGATTGTGAAACATTAAAAACCAAGGTGAGTATAACCTTGAATACTGATGGTATTGAACCATTAAAAGAGTTGGCCGAAAAAGATGAGCGCTCTTTTTCCTAATATATAAATGTGATTTTAAAAGAATTTTTGTTAAAAAATATTTGTATCGATTTCAACAAAAAGTAATGATTCGGTAGTGTAAAATAGTTTGTGTCTTTGGAAAAAAATAGCTCCTTTTTGGTAAGAATTCAGATATGACAATTCTTATCGAAAAGGAGTATTTTTATGGCA
>JAAWIS010000104.1 GCA_022796475.1 Lachnospiraceae bacterium
ACGAAGGCGTAGCGGTTGCTACGTCGAGGCTTGGGGAGTGGCGCTGTCAGGAAAATAGGCAAGGAAGTTTGCCTATCTATGAGCCAGACAGAACACTATGTTTCTGGCAATGGCAATTTATGGATATACATTAAAAATCATACGCAGCCAGGCAGAAGAAATGAATGGGAATCTGCTGATAATGGTGCAAAAGGAATTTGACTATGAACTTGAAAGCATGAAAAAAATTGCTATCCGTATGGCCCTAGATGACCAACTGCAGATACTCTCTAATATGAAAGGAGAATTTTCGCCTGCTGCTCAAATGGATTTATACCATGTTTTTGAAGAATGTCAAGTGGTAAATACCTCCGAGGATTTTATCAGCGATATCTTTATTGTATTCAACAACACACAAAAGATCGTAAGTTCCAGAGGGAATATGTCGGATATTTTGTTCTATGATATGTATTATAAAAGTGATGAAGTATCATATCTGCAATTTAAGAATTATATGAACGAATATCATGACGGTGATATTTTATCTTTTTATACACTGGATGGACGGCAGACGCTGCTTTTTGTTACAACCAGCATTAAGTCTAATTATGGAGATCAGGCTTCGGCTATCTGTTTTGAAATAGATTGTTCTGCATTAAAAAACCGTTTAGCGGGAATGAAATGGGCCAGTCTTATGGACGTATGTATTCTGACCAGCAATAACATGAAACTCTGTACAGACGAAACCATATCCGGTCTTTATGAATGGAACTACGATTCTCAGGAAGAAGGAAATCTTGAGATTACAGATCAGTCCGGCGAAAACTATATTGTATCTGTTCTAAAATCAGATCTGGCAGAATGGAAATATCTCAGCATTATGTCTATTCGGGAAATGGAAGAACAAGCTGGAAAATTGCAGAAACTTGCAATGATTGGGCTGTTTCTTTGTACCATTACAGGGATTTTTACAGCTATCTATATTACAAAGCGCAATTACCATCCCATCAAACTGTTGTTAGAAACATTTAAAAGCCATAGACAGGAAGAAATAAAGGAAGGGGAAAATGAATACCTGTGGCTGAATTCCCAAATGGATCAATTTTTTAAGCAGCATATTGATACGGAACTGCTTCTGAAAAAGAATCAGAAAAACTTAAAGAGTTATTATCTTTACCAGTTGCTTCAGAATAATTACGATGGAAAATCATTGGAACAATACGATCTGCAGATCCGGGGCCATTATAACATTGTTTTGCTATTGATCCCTTGGAAAGCAGAGCAAGGGCTTCCAGGAAATCTGGAAGAAAACGCACTGCAAAAATTTGCAGTAATGAATGTGTTTGAAGAACTATGCCTGGATTATTACAACCTTGAAATGGTGGAGCTGGGGGAACAGGTAGCAGCTATTGTCAGTGTGCCTGATGATCAAAGGGAACATTTGGATATTATAAAAAACCTGTCTGAAAATCTCCAGCAGATCATGGAAGGATCCCTGCAGTTTTCTTTCATTATTTTATGCAGCAATATCTGTCAGGGATGGGAAGGCATACACGCTGCCTATCAGCAGGCAATAGAATTGGAAAAATATGTTCATTTATTGGATACTACTTTACTGTTTTATGATGATGTAAAAAATATCCAGCCTAAATATACGTATCCATTAGAATACGAGCAAAAGATCATAAACGGAATCCGGGTGGGAAACAGCAGTTTCATGACCTATTAAATACGATATGCGGCAGAATTTATCAGATGCGGCAGGAAACCGCCCAGGATGACAGCCTGAGTAAAAAAATTCAGGAATATGTTCAGGCCAATTATCAAGATGCAGATTTGAATATTTCTATTACAAGCCAGTACTTTGATCTGACGTCGGCATATTTATCTTCTATTTATAAAAAACAGACAGGATGCAGCCTTTTAGAGTATATTAATACGGTTCGGATTGATCATGGGGAAGAATTTCTAAAAAAAGGGTATAGTGTAGTGGAAGCAGCAGAAATGTCAGGATTTCGTGACAGCGGTACATTTATCCGGGCATTTAAAAAGAAAAAGGGGATTACCCCAGGCCAATTAAAGAAAACAATGTAAAAATCGAAGAAATTACTATTGACTTAAAAAAATGCAGATTCTGAATAAGGCTTTTTGCCTATCAAATCTGCATTTTTTCTATATCATTTGCGAAAATCCAATGATATGATGACTGCACAGAGAAAAACCGGCACACAAATCCGGCATAACGTTGCAAAACAATGAGAAGGGAGCGCTAACATGAAGAAAAGAACCATATTACTTTTGGCAGCAGCACTGTCAGCATTGATGACAGGATGCAGCGGCAGTACAAACGAAACGTCAGAAACAACAGCATCGGAAACAGTAAGTGCAGCATCAGGAGAAAAATTACAATACTGGTGTGAGCTTACTACTACAGTATCAGCAAATTACTCTAATTTAGGCGATACACCTTTTGGCAAAGGACTGCAGGAAAAAACAGGAGTAGAAATTGAATTCCTCCATCCGCCTACCGGACAATTAAAAGAACAATTCAGTTTGATTCTGGCTGACGGAAACCTTCCGGATCTGATGGAATATCACTGGATTTCTGATTATCCAGGCGGGCCGGAGAAGGCGATTAAAGATGGTGTGATTATTCCATTAAATGATGTGTTTGACCAATATTGTCCTAATATTACAAAATATCTGAAAGAAAATCCGGAGATAGATCGGATGATTAAAACAGACGACGGGCATTATTATGTATTTCCTTTCATCCGCGGAGATGCAAAACTGATGAACACTATTGGTTTAATGGTTAGAAAAGACTGGCTTGATGAACTGAATATGGAAGTTCCTACAACCATGGATGAATGGCATGACGTATTGACAGCATTTAAGAATGAAAAAGGCTGTACGGCTCCTTATAGTTTCGAATATACGAATGGTCAATTTTTAGGGGCAGATCCTTTTGTAGCTGCATTTGAAACCAACCGTTCTTTTTATCTTGGAAGTGATAAAACGATCCACTTTGGCGCTGTTGAACCTGGTTTTAAAGAGTATTTAACTATGATGAACCAGTGGTATATGGAAGGACTTATTGATCCGGATCTGGCAACCTTAAAAAATGATCAGGTAAGCGCAAAAATTACGAATGGACAGGCTGGCGCGTCTATGGGACAATCCGGAAGCCGCATGGGTACATGGACTGCGGCAGCACGGGGCACTACTCCAGAGTTTACTTTAGTTCCGGCGCCAGTTCCCACCCTTGAAAAAGGCAAAACGGCTGAGATGGGACACATTGAAAATCCGTTTTCCGGAAGATCCAGTGTAGCAATCACAACTTCCTGTAAAGATATTGAACGGGCCGCAAAGCTGATGGACTGGGCCTATGGAGAAGAAGGCCATTTGTATTATAACTTTGGAACAGAAGGAACTTCTTATACAATGGTTGACGGTTATCCTACTTATACGGATGAAATTTTAAAAAATCCGGATGGACTTCCAGTATCTCAGGCCATGTCTGCCTATATCCGCGGCAATTATAATGGGCCCTTTGTTCAGGATGTCCGCTATCTGGAACAGTATTATACATTAGAAGAGCAAAGTCAGGCACCGATTGTCTGGGACGCCTGCAATGGCGCTGCCCATACAGTACCGCCAATTACTCCTACTGCAGATGAAAGCAAAGAATTTTCTACTATCATGAATGAGATTAATACCTATCGTGATGAAATGATCTTAAAGTTTATCTTTGGAACAGAGAGTCTGGAAAATTTTGATACTTATGTGAAGAACATTGAAAATATGGGATTAGAACGTGCACTGGAAATCCAGAACGCCGCTCTTGCCCGTTATAATGCCAGATAACAATTGATTAAAAGGGCTGCTTTTCCTGGCAGCTCTTTTTCACAAAAATACAAGGAGGAGTTATATGAACAAGAAAGCAAACAAAGATACGTTTGCCTATCGTCTGAAAAAAGACTGGATCAGAAACCGATCTTTATATATAATGGTTATTCCGGTGATCTTGTTTTACTTTTTATTTCATTACAGGCCAATGTATGGGGCAGTCATAGCATTTAAGGATTACACGCCTGCTCTTGGAGTAGCAAGCAGCCCATGGGTTGGATTCGCCAATTTTACCCGTTTCTTTAAAAGCGTATATTTTGCAAGGCTAATTAAAAATACGATTCTTTTAAGTGTTTATAACCTGGTATTTGGTTTCCCTGCACCCATCATTCTTGCACTGCTTTTAAATGAAGTCCATAATAAACATTTTAAAAATCTGACCCAAACTGTTACCTATCTTCCACACTTTATATCTTTGATCGTTGTAACTGGTATGTTAACTGATTTTAGTATGACATCTGGCCTTTTTAATGATATCGTGGCCTTTTTTGGCGGTGAGCGCTCTCCTCTTCTGCAAAATCCTTCCCTTTACCGTACCATTTATGTCGCCTCCGGCATTTGGCAGCAGGTTGGCTGGGGAGCGATTATTTATTTGTCTGCTTTAGCTGGGGTTGACCAGCAGCTCTATGAGGCGGCTTCCATTGACGGCGCCGGGAAATGGAAACAGTTGATTCATGTAACGCTTCCGGGAATTGCGCCCACGATCATTACAATGTTAATTATGCGAATGGGACAGCTAATGAATATGGGCTATGAAAAAACTATTTTGTTGTATAATCCGTCAACTTATGACACAGCAGATATTATTTCTTCTTATATCTACCGGGTCGGACTTTTAGAGCAGGACTGGAGTTACTCTACTGCTGTGGGACTTTTTAATTCCCTGATTAATTTTGGACTTTTACTTATTACAAATAAATTGTCAAAAAAGTATAGTGAAACCAGCTTGTGGTAAAGGTGGGAAAATAAATATGAAAGTTAAAAAATCAAAGGAAGAGAAATTATTTCAGGTATTCAATTATACATTTTTAGTTGTGATCATGATCATGTGCTTTTATCCGGTGTGGTATGTGGCAATGGCGTCTTTCAGCAACAGCAATCTGCTGACTCAGCATACGGGGCTTTTATTTAAACCGGCGGGATTCAGCTTTGACGCATACAAAAAGGTATTCCAGAACCCTATGATCAGTAAAGGATATATGAATACGCTGTTTATTCTGATCATCGGCGTTGTGCTGGATCTGTTCATGACTTCATTGGGAGCATACTTTTTGTCCAGGAAGCAGGTCTTATTTAAAAAGCCAATTTTGCTGTTTATCCTTTTTACTATGTTTTTTTCAGGCGGTATGATTCCATTTTATATCAATTTAAGAGAACTTCATTTAACCAATACCTTGTGGGGATTAATCATTCCCTTTCTGATCACAACTTCAAATTTGATTATTCTGCGAACTGCTTTTGCAAGTATTCCGGAAAGTCTGATCGAAGCGGCTCAGATTGATGGAGCAGGCCATATTACCATACTTTTTAATATTGTCCTTCCGCTGTCAAAAGCAATGCTGGCCGTAATGGTTCTTTATTATGGTGTAAGCATATGGAACTCCTGGTTTTGGGCATCTGCTATTCTCCGTAACCGGGAGATGTATCCATTGCAGATTATTTTGCGTGAGATCCTGCTTTCGAATGATACCAGCTCTATGACGGCAGGAAGCAGCGCCATGGATACAGAAGCGATCGGAATGACAATCAAATATGCAACCATTATGGTGGCTACGATTCCGATTCTCTGTGTGTATCCTTTCCTTCAGAAATATTTTACGAAAGGTACAATGGTTGGAGCTGTGAAAGAATAAAAGCCTATTGACTGCAATACAGGAACAGAATGGAGGAATCATGAAAGAATTTGCAGAAGAACGGCTGCGGCCTATTATGATAAATTTTTTTGAACAGATAGCAAGAGAAGGGATATCCCTTCATCTGGATCATGTTCCTGCCTATAACGAAAAAGCACAGTTTGTAGGGGGAAAGGTAATTAATTTTTGCTGTTTTACAGCACTGGAGCTGTTAAAATCAAAAGAAGATTTTGAAAAGCTCAGCAGTATAATCAAAATGGCAGCAGATATGAAAATGGAAACCTGGGGAATACTAAACGGGCTCAGTGGATTATACCGCTTAAAAAAAGCAGGACTTCTGGAACAGATTGCAGATGCAAAAACCCTGGATAAACTGAAAAAATCTCTGGATTGGAGAAGCTTTGTTGATGTAGAAAACCATTATGCACTGATTCATAAACCCACAAATTATTATGGTGTGGCATTTGGAATTGCCAGGCACAGGGAATTATTGGGCTGGGATGAAGAAGGGCACAGCAAAAATCTTCTGGAACGGTTAGAAGAACATATTGAGCAGTTTTCCGGTAAATTTCTTTTTATGGATGAAACACCAGGGGAAGGGCGGTTTGACCGTTATAGCATCTTAGTTCCCAGTGAACTGGTATCTCAGCTTTTAGGAACCGGCTGGGAAGTGCCGGTAAAAATACGGAAAATGCTGAAAAAGTCCGCCCAGATCTTCCTTCAACTGGCAAATGAATCTGGAGTTGGTTTTTCTTATGGCCGCAGCATCGGCGCTTATGGGGATACAGCAGCTTTGGAAGTATTATCTGCTGCCGCTGTTTTGGGAGATATTATGTCAGATGAAGAGATGGAAATTGCCTATGGCTACAGCGTGAAATTATTAGAACATATGGTCGATTTCTGGTATGATAAGAACATGGGCTCTGTCAATATGTGGGAGCACGGACGCCGAACAGACAACTATCGAAATAAAAACAGAATTTTAGGTGAGAATCTGAGCCTGTGTATGCAGATGGTAAATTCAGTAGAACACTGGGAACAATCGAATTACGACGGTTCCGGGCAAGGTGCAAAGGCTTTAGAAAACTATCCAAAAATGCTGAAAACCCTTCCGCATTTTTCGTATATTCCCTTTGCTCAGGGCGAATACCAACGAGGGTTAGCAATTATCCGAGATGGCCATCATGTATGGTCCCTGCCTCTAATCAGCGGCGGGCAGAAATACTATGATAAAGATCCCTATATGCCAGTGCCATTTGAAAACTTAGTGCTTCAAGGAGTTCCTGAGTGCAACCATGGACAGTTAGTTCCCCAGTTCGTCCTGGACAACGGAGAAATTTTGATGCCGATTGTCTATTTTAAAACCATTAGCGCTTCCGAAAAGGACGGCTGTGTAGAAGTTCTCTGTACAATGGATGGATTATGCCGCATGAATAATGGTATATTTGTAAATGACCATACAGAATTTGTCCATTCTTTAGAAGACAATTCCATAGCAGGAAATAGCCCGGCTTCTCAGTTACCGCAAAAAGCAGAAAAAATTAATGTAACAACCTGCTACCGGTTTGAAAAAAATCAGATCAGCCGGGAAGATCGTTTAGAATTAACGGAGCGTTATCCGATTAAAAAAATTCGTCTGGTATGTTTTACTTATTCGGAGCAGCCGGATAGAAATGGAAACACCATGAATTTTAAAGAGGGTATCATACAATCCGTCCATGCAGAAGGATATGATACTTGTGAGCTCCATAATGCCGCCGAAGACGGAAGCTGCGATACTCCCCATGGAAGATTCAATTATGAAGTGGTATGGGAGCGGGAAGTAAGAGCAGAAGAAGACAAATTCCATATAAGCTGGAACATAGTATATCAATAGCTGGGAAAGCAGAATTCCTGTAGACTTTTTTACACCAATGCGGGAGGATTTTTTATAAATTCAGAAGAAATCCGAGTGAAAAACAACCTAGATTGTTTTTCACTCGGATATAAAAATATTTTAAAAAAGGGTTGCTGCAAAATTCGGCATTCCTGCTTAACTGCCCATTACCTACTGAGCAGAATTAAGAGTGTTCTTTTTCACTAGATTCATGATTACCTGAGCTGCTTGAGAACGGTTTACCTGCATTTGGGGAGCTAACGTTCCTCCATCGCCGAAAACGCCTACAATACCGTTTTTCGCTGCCCAGTCCATTGCCTTTTGTGTGTCGCTTATCGAACTGGTATCCCCATAACCGGATAATCCATCAGCCGCTACAGGTGAACCCTGATACTTCCAGAGCATGGTCACTAATTGCTCACTGGTAACCGGGCTGTTTGGGTCAGAACCATCCGCCATACCACGTGCGGCAGCCCATTCCATAGCCTTCTCATATTCTGACCTGCTGTCATCAGTCTGCACTCCATCAAGACGGGCCAATGCCGTCATCAGCACAGCTCCAGTCATAGGAGCATTAGGAGCAAATTCCGTTTCTGTTGTGCCATCAAACAGTTCTCTGGCAGAGATGAACGATACTGCATCTGCAAACCAGGCACCGTCGGGAACATCCGAAAAGTCCTTGCTGTTATCCACAATTTTTACTGTGATTCCATTAGGCAAATATGCCACAACGCTATTCTCCGTTGGGACAGAGCCTGGAATTATAGTTGTGGAACCATCTGCATTGACGATAATCGCTACTGTACCTGCAGTAGGCCCAATAGTAGGAATTGCTACTTTTGCCAACTGATCTGTGTCGGTATACACCGTAATAGCCGGCGCCATTGAGGCATCTTTCACTGCCTGAACTGCTGGAATGGGCAAAACAGCAGCCTCATTGTTCTTCTCATCTGTATGAATCTCCAACATAGATAATCTGACTTCTATGGCTGTCTTGCCAGTTTCGTCAGTGGTAACGGTAATGGCAGTTTCATCTCCCTGTGTTTTGGCAGCAGTATGGGAACTGTCTGAACCCCATTTGGAAGTGGTAAAAATGGTGGTATTTTCGATCTTGTCAAAAACACTGGAATCATCCGATCCATTCGGGCCGCCGCCAGGACTGCCAGAAGAGCCATCCGTTGCAGGAGGTTTGCTGCCGCCTCCGGAGCCATCTGTTATGGGAGGTTTATCGCCGTTTCCGGAGCCATCCGTTATAGGAGGTTTATCGCCGTTTCCGGAGCCATCCGTTATAGGAGGTTTATCGCCGTTTCCGGAGCCATCCGTTATAGGAGGTTTATCGCCGCCTCCGGAGCCATCTGGATTGTTTTCGTCATCATCGGGGCCGGGGGGATCGTAAGCTATCTCCTTACCACAGTTATCACACTTGCCGTCTTTGTCTGCATCCACATGGTTTGCACAGACCCCATCCTCACTAGGCTGAAAATCGCCTGGATCATTGGGCTCTGCGGCAAAGGGATCGTCGAATTCAACATTATAATTTATCTTCGTTCCTTGTTGCTGCAGCGCTATACTCACAGGACGAGGCACCATGTTATTCCATTGTGTTTCGCTGCCGCCAAAATCTATGGTTTTTAAGAATTTACATGAGAAAAATGCCTCTTCACCAACCTCCTGGACACTCGCCGGAATATACAATTTAGGAAGCGCAGTACAGGATTGGAACATTCCAGCACTAATACGGTCTATTGTTTTGGGCAGCGTTACATCTGTCAAATATTGACACTGTGAGAACAAGTTATCACCTATCGATACCGTACCGCTGCCAGGTACAAATCTCACACGAGTCATCTTGCCGCAGCTCATAAACGCGCCTGAACCCACTGATGTAATACTTGCCGGAAAATCAATATAAGTCAAAGACGTACAGCCATAGAATGCTTCATCTCCGATACTTTCCACTCCTTCTGAAACAGTTGCAGAAGTCAGGTTCTCACATTCGGAAAAAGCGCTGTTTCCAATGGTTTCAACAGTGCCAGGAATCGTCACTGCCACCAGCCCTGATTGAGAGAATGCGTTCTCGCCAATAGCAGTCACACTGTCCGGAATATACACGCTGAGCGCACGACTCTGGTTAAAAGCGTAATTCCCTATCCCCGTAACGCCGTCTTCAATTACGATTGTGAAAACCTCATTGCCCCATGGTGCTTTATTACTTGATGAATAATTTGGAATAGTTCCCTGTCCAGAAATGGTCAGCACTTTTGCGCTCGTTAATGTCCAGTTTAAATTTCCCGCTTTTCCTTCTTTAACTATATCGTCAGCATCTGGTTCATCCTCTGAAGCATAACCCTCAGGATAACGTGTAATAATAAAGTCTGCATTTTTAACATCTGTTGCGCTCATCGCACGTCCCCAGTGGACGGTCTTTTTAAAGTTGGCCTCAGCCACTATCACACCGCCTGCACTTTTTTGGAGCACAATAACGCTGTGACTATTGCTATTTACCCGCAGAATATCACCTACCTTTACATCTTCAAATGTAAATTCACCTCTTTTGATTGGTCTTGCAGGCAAATTGCCAAAGGCTTGATCACTGAGGATAAAAGCAAATGCCATACAGCCAACGGCACTTTTTGCTCCATAAATGGGGCCGCCCTTCCAGGTATAGGCACTGCCAAGTTTGCCCTTACTTCCATAAGGTTCAAAATTCGTCCATGTCATCCCTTCCGGATACTGATCCTTCAATTCAATCATGGTTTCATAAGCTTCCTGATAAGACGGAATTTCCCCTATTGACGCTACCGCAATGCCATCCATTGCGTCATAACCGCATTCGGTACATACGCCATAATCATCATAGATATGCTCTGCATATCCATCTTTTTTGCTGTCATCAGCCACAGGACAGTCCTCAGCACTGCATTCATGCCAGTGGCCGGTTCCATCATAGCTCCAGTCATCAGACCAGCTATGCTTATGAACATCCGTTACTGGAATTTCCGGTGGTTTCGTTTCGGTGTTTTCCAGCTCCTCAGATGATTCCTCTGTTGAATCTTCAGGCAAATCATCTTTTGGTGTTTCCTCATCAGACTCTTCCAGGGGTTCTTCTTCCGGTTCCTCTTCAGACTCCTCCAGAGTTCCTTCTTCCGGTTCCTCTTCGGTTTCCTCTTCAGACTCCTCAGGAGTTTCTTCTTCCGGTTCCTCTTCGGTTTCCTCTTCAGACTCCTCAGGAGTTTCTT
>JAAWIS010000105.1 GCA_022796475.1 Lachnospiraceae bacterium
ATGCCGAAATCTGCTTTCTTCGCTCCTCGCTCATATCGGCAACTACACTGACGGAAGGATCTTTTTTCACCTTCTCCGCATAGCGAATAAGATAAAGTATGGTTATCAGGTAGTAGATCA
This sequence comes from Lachnospiraceae bacterium, assembly GCA_022796475.1. Taxonomy (GTDB): domain Bacteria; phylum Bacillota; class Clostridia; order Lachnospirales; family Lachnospiraceae; genus Caccovicinus. Next base: position 121 of record JAAWIS010000105.1, read on the forward strand.
TCATAATAGCAAACCGATATTGTACACCTGAATAGGCAGGCAGTCCCAGCATACTCTGTGCTGCCGCTGTTCCAGGAGCGATCGGCGCTCCAATGGCACCTACCACCGTTGCCAGAAGCACCATGGCTGTACCGGTAAAATCATCATATCCCAGAGCAAGCGCCAGGGCAATACACATGGGCGTAAAAGGAATAAATACATGAGGAATGACTGCACAGGATAAAAAGGTAAAAATCAAAAAGACAATCCATAATGCTTTCTTTCCGTTTCCCCTGGTTTTTTCCAGAGTAAGACCAATAATTGCATCAACGGTACCTGTTCTGCGGATAACTTCAAAAGCCCCTGAACCCGCTGCAATCAGTACAATAATCCCAATTGATTTCTCAAAAGCTTTTGTAACCATCAGCGGAATTTTCAAAAAGCTGATCGGTGTCCTGGGTATCGTACGGAACGTAGCAATATCAATAACTTTATTTCCTGCTTCATCCGCTGTTTCCGCAAATTCTCCGGCCGGAATAATAAAGGTCAGAATAACGGCAAATATGATAATAATAAGAACGGTTACAAGCGGGTCCATTCCCTGCTTTGTTTTTGCGTTTTTTCCCATAAAGGGTTCCTCCTTGATTGCATCGAGAACAGTGGCTAAACCTCCAGCTCCGTAATCTGCACATACTGCTGTCCGGCATGCATATCACGTTCATACTTCTGTCCCTGGGGCAGTTCCCTTGGATAGGAAATTTTAATTACATTTAAGTCAGGAATATGGAACAGTTTCACTTCTTCCGGTCGAACATGATAAACCTCTGCCACCTTTTCTGCGGTAATATTTTTTGATGCGGAAAGCTTATCAAATACTGCTTTTTCTCCGCAGAAAATATCAACTGTCACCATAAACGGCCCTGCATTCTTTGATCTTACATAATACGCGGTTTCGCCAATCGTTGCCATTATGCTTTTCCTCCTTTTCCATTAACCTCTACGGTAGTTGTCCGCAGTAATTCAAACGGATCGTCCATTTCTACCACATGATAAAGTTTAAACTCATAAATCTTTCCTTTTACGACTTCTGCCGGTGAAAACGGAAATGCAAAAGAAGGGGTAGGACGATTCTTTTCTACTTCAAAATGAAGCAGCAGCGGATTCATTACCTTAGCAATCTGTGTCGCCAGTTCCTGTTCATCTGCCGTTACGGTCAGCAGCACGCCGATTTCATTCGGCACATAGCCTTCCGGAACATCACCGCCATAAACAGCATTGTATCCGTAGGGACGAAGAGAAAAAGAATACCGGGTATTGTCATAGCCCAGACGGTCAAGCTTACTCTGGGCAAAGGCTCTTAAGTTTTCCAGCCATCCTAAGGGGTTTTTCATAATAATCTTATCCCGGATGCCCACCAGGGTAATGGTCTGGTATCCTGCCGGCCCGGCCCCTTCAAGCTTCATCGTATAGACATCGGATTTTATAATGGAAGAATTTTCCACCCGCACACGGCCATTGTCCAACTGGGTATAAACTGCTTTGCTGGTATCAATAACAACTCCAGGCTCAACCAGATGGAAGGGATCAGAATTTTCATAAAGCAGATGTGCCGATACGGTATAAGGTGTACAGGTACTGTCCGATGCTGTAGCCTCAACCTCAAAACCGGTTTCGTCCACGGTCATAAAGATGCCGCCGTTCTGCGGGTTTGTGCTGCATAACGGCCCGCACTCACACACCTTGGCCCCGTGCCATGCCGCAGCCTCACTGCACCCTTTAATTATCGGCATACAGGCCAGCACTGCCGTATCCGTTGCCCGTCCGCACAGTACAATATCGGCGCCATCCTTTAAGGCTTTGATAAACGGTTCTGCACCTGCAGCAGCAACAATGTGGGAACAGCTGTCCAGAATTTCTTCACTGACTTCCACCCTTGTTCCTAACGGTTTAATTTTTCCGCTGCGCAGCTTCTCCTTCATTACATCAATGGACTGCTCGGTGTAAATCTTTGCAATCTTTGCCGAAAATCCTTCTTCTTCCAGAATCTCCCTGCAGATTTCCTCCATAAAATCCACACCTTCATCCACACCGCAGGTTCCGCAGCTTCCGATAGTAATGGGAATATTGTGCTGGTGAGCCGCTGCAATCATCCTTCTTGTATCATTCTTTAAGGCTTCCCTTGCATATTTGCACTTTCCATTGCCCAGGTAATATGGACCGGAATCCGTTGAACCTCCATCAACCGAAATAATATCCGGGTTCAACGCCATTCCATTTTCAAAGGCTTCATCACTGATGCCCGTACCTAATGCGCCATAAGGCACAAATACCTTACATACATTCATCGTTTATTATCCTTTCTAAGCTTATTTTGCTGCTAATTTTAATATACTTCCGGCTTTAATCGAAGTAATCTGATATTCGCTTAAGTGATGGAGTAGCGGGTAGGTTTCATTTTTGGTTATGTTTTTCAGTTCAATGGTATTGTTGTCCAGATTCTCCAGTAAACCCGTAATTTCCAGACAATCTCCCTGATCAATCTTTCCATAGTCTGCTTCATTCTTAAATTCCAGAGGCATAATGCCGAAATTTGCCAGGTTCTGGCTGTGGATTCTTGCAAAGGAAACGGCAATAACCGCTTTAATTCCCAGATATTTCGGCCCAAGTGCTGCATGTTCCCTGCTGGAACCCTGGCCATAATTCTTTCCTGCCACAATAAATCCGCCCTGTTTTTCTTTGCAGCGGCTGGCAAATGAGGCGTCAATTCCACTGAATACATACTCGGATATTGCAGGAATATTAGAACGATATGCCACAATCTCCGGAAGAGCCGGGATAATATGATCCGTGGAAATATTATCCTCAACTTTAATTACCGCTTCTCCTCTGATAACATCCGCCAGTTCAGAAAATTCAGGAAGACCTTTGATATTCGGCCCTTTAATGACCTCTACCGCCGCCCCGTCTTCTGCCGGAGCAAGAATCATGCGGTCATCAATATGATATTGTTCTGGTTCCCGGTAATCCTTTAACGCTTCAGACGCCTCTTCTGCTGTAGAAAGCGTTCCCTTCAGGGCGGTCATTGCTGCTGTTTCCGGACTCACCAGATAAACTTTTGCATCTTTCGTTCCTGAACGGCCTTCAAAATTCCGGTTATTTGTGCGGACAGAAATTCCGCCGGAACATGGCGACTGCCCGCCGCCTCCACATGGTCCACAGGTAAGTTCAAGAACTCTGGCTCCTGCATCAATAATATCATTCAGCCAGCCTTCTTCCGTAAGCATGTGCAGCACCTGCCGGGAAGCAATGCTTACACTGAAGCTGACATCAGGATGAACCTGTTTTCCTTTCAGGATTTTGGCAACATTAACCATATCATGATAGTTGGCATTTGTACAAGAACCCACCCATACCTGATTAACCTTCATCTTTTTTAAATCCGTTACCAACACAACACGATCCGGCATATGGGGCTGGGCAACAAGCGGTTCAAGTGTACTTAAATCAATTTCCATGCACTCATCATAATCATAGCCTTCTCCTGTTTTTAATTCAACAAAACATTCTTCCCTGTTTTCTGCTTTCAAAAAACGCCTTGTCTGCTCATCGGACGGGAATACAGAAGTGGTAAGGCCAAGTTCTGCTCCCATATTACAGATGGTTGCTCTCTGTGGTACGGTAAGGGTTTCCACCCCAGGTCCGCTGTACTCAAAAACTTTTCCTACCCCGCCTTTTACGGAACAGCGCCGAAGCAGTTCAAGAATAATATCTTTTGTGGCAGCATAGGGCTTTAATTCTCCAATCAGGCGGACATTGACAACTTTGGGCATCTTTACATGAAACGGTTTTCCTGCCATCGCCAGGGCAATATCCAATCCGCCGGCGCCCATGGCCAGCATCCCAAGTGCCCCGCCATGAGGAGTGTGGCTGTCTGAACCAAGCAGTGTTTTTCCCGGAACACCAAACCGTTCCATATGTAACTGATGACAGATTCCATTCCCTGGCCGGGAAAAATACACGCCGTATTTTTCCGCTACGGTCTGCAAAAAGCGGTGGTCATCTGCATTGCGGAACCCTACCTGAAGGCAGCTGTGATCCACATAGCTGACCGACAACTCGGTTTTAGCCCTGGGAATCCCAATACTTTCAAACTGGAGATAGGCCATGGTTCCTGTAGCATCCTGTGTCAGCGTCTGATCAATTTTTACTGCAATCTCACTTCCGGCGACCATGTCGCCGGAAACGAGATGTGACTTGATAATTCTTCTTGTTAAATTCTCTGCCACGTCATCATCCTCCACTTTCTCTTGTTTCTTTTCCGGATAGTCATTAGAACTTCAGCATTTCCATAAAGTCACGGATATTATCGAAGGAGTCAATATTCCAGATGGCATCTTTAATCTTTTCGGCCTGCTCCCGTGACATTACACGGCTTGCACAGTCAAAATACTTTTCTTCCAACTGCTCATCAGAAATCGGATTTGTAGTATTATCGCCAACAGGTTCAAGAACTGTTGTATCATATACGGTTCCGTCTTTCATCGTAATTACGGAACGGCCTCCAGCTCTGTGATGTTGATCAAAAGTATCTGGATCTGCATGCACATTCACTTTTCCAATTAATTCCTTAATTCCTGCATCTTCATATTTTTCCTTCGTATACTGGCTAAGTCCAACCATTCTGTCTGTGATGGCAACTGCAGTAAGGAAATAAATACTGTGATCCGCACTTTCTTTATTGAATGGATATTTCTTTGACGGATCTCCTGTATGCTCAGAAACACGCGTGGAGGCATAGATATCAACCCGTGCAACATCTTCTGGATGAATGTCATTTTTCTTTGTATTTTCCAATGTAGCAAAGATATGACCAGAAGCTGTACGACTTGCAACTACTGGCTTATACTCTGCATCCTCAATAATAAAATGACCAAGTCCATTAATCATTGTATCAAAGTTGAAATCACCATTCAGAACCGTTTCATTAAAGCCTTTTTCTCCTTCAAGGACACGTACCGGCCCAGTAAAGCCTTCTTTTGCAAGCATTGCTGCCAGAATACCTGTATGGCAGGAATAGGCGTGACGAATGTTCTTTGCCATGGTATTTACCTCGCCTGCGGTATCCAGGATACCCAGAACCATATCGCGGCTTCCGCCAATACCCAGTGCATTTTCCATCTGCTCTACGTTCAGCTTCAGGATACGTCCGCACACCAGGGGGCTGACAAAGCTTGCACGGGTATCCATATTCCAGCCTCTGGCTTCCAGAGATTTATTTTCAATTGAGCGGAGGATACGTCCGGAAAGCTCATATCCAAGCACAATATCAACAATCAGCTCTTTACCGCTGATGTTCTCTGACTCTCCAAGGGAAAGGCAGATAGGGATAATCTCACTTGGATGACTGGCGGCAACCATCTTGCCCATGGGGAATCCGTACCCGTCATTATAATCCCAATATCTGGTCATGCAGCCATTGGCCAGAGCCGCATACTGGGGTAAGGTCTTTTTCCCGCTGCCGATAATGGTTGCCGTGCCGTTTACATTGAAGTTATCCAGCACCTTCCACATAATCTTTACTGCATCTGCGCCCTTAGCGGCAAAGGTAACACCTAAGGTATCCAGAAGCGCCCGTTTGGCTTCGTGTACTACTTTTTCCGAAAGTTCATCGTAATTTAACCCCAGGGAATACTTTGCTAATTTTTCTGCTACATGAACTGCGTTTTCATTGGTTGTGCTCATTAATCCAATCCTCCTTGTTTTTTGTTTGTTTTTCATTTTCGTTGATGTGCTGTAATTCTGATTCAAGGTTAGCAGATAAAACAAAACCTGTAAAATATATAAAAACTTTAGTGCTCAAGGAAAAAGATATAGGCAGATTGTTCATTCTTGACAAGCTATGCCAAAAAAGTTATAGTAAAAAACAGGAGGAAATGGTAATGAACATTAAAGATTTCAGTTATATTGCTGCTGTTGTAGAATATGGTTCTTATTCAAAAGCTGCCGAAGCACTGTACCTTTCTCAGCCATCATTAAGCGCCTATATCCATGGGCTGGAAAAGCAGTTAGGCATACGCTTTTTTAAAAACGACCGGACAACGCTAACCCCAGAAGGAGAAGTTTACCTTTCCTATGCTCGGAAAATTATTGATTTGGATACAAAATTGATGACCGACTTGGAACAGATGCAGAGAATAAAAAGCCAGAAATTCCTGATCGGTATAACCCTTGGCCGGGCCGACCAGTATCTTGATACCCTGTATTACATGCTGAATCGTCCCAATTCTGCATTTTCCGTCGATTTCAGCATGGATACCTCCCAGAACCTAATCCAAAAAGTTTTATCCGGCGAACTGGATCTTATCCTGCTCAATGACCCCATGGACACAAAGACGCTGTCCTGTCAGACCATATTTACGGATCGGCTGCTTTTAGCTGTCAATAACCATCATCCGGTAATACAAAAAGCCTATACGGTTCCTGGCAGCAAGTATCCCTACCTTCCAGCAGATGCTCTTGGTGAACTGCCCTATATCCTGTACCCAAAAGGCCGGAATATGCGGACTGTTTTTGATAAATTCTGTAAACATATGAATATCACACCGGAGATTGTTCAGGAAGTTTTAAGTGTCCGTTCTGCCTGTCGGCTGGTATCCCGTGGAATGGGTGCAACATTATTGTTTGATGTCCCCCAGGAATTAAGTTATCTTAGTGAAGATGCTAACTGCTACTATGTAGATGCCGAAGATCTGATGGTGGATTTTGTCGTTGCACTTGATAAAAAACGTCCCACGGAACGGGTATGCAGCAAAGTCATTAAAGAAATAAAAGACACTGTCAATTCCATGTATTAGAAATTGACAGTGTCACATGATACGATTATTCTGTATCCGGCGGAAGTTTTTGAAAAAAATGTTTTGCCAGCAGCATGGAGGGCGGAAGGGAAAGCAGACAGGCTATGGGATAAGCCTCCTGTATTCCTTCTAAACCTCTGTACCGGGAAAGAATCAGCAGTACAGGGATCATAAATAACCCGTTTCTCATTATACTGAGCAATAATGCCCCTATTCGTTTTCCTGTACTCTGGTAGAGCATTTCTGCCGCCATGCACACAGGAAGGACAAGCTGTGCCAGAGCCTGGAGTTTAAGCGCCCGTATTCCCACCTGAACCACCTCCGGATCATCCCGGAACAGACGGAGCAGATTCCCTGGCTGAAGCATCACGATAACCGTCAGAAAAGTCATTGCCGCTGCTGAAGACAGTAAGGTAACCCGGTAAGCTTTACGGACACGTCCATATTTCCCTGCCCCGTAATTAAATCCGCAGACTGGCTGAAATCCCTGCCCAATCCCCAAAGCAACCGCAAAAACAAAAAACATAATTCGTGAAACAATGCTCATCGCAGCTACCGCAGCGTCGCCATAAATCCGGGCTTCCATATTCAGCAAAATCGTAGAAACACTGGTAAGGGCCTGTCGGCTCATACTCGGCAATCCGGTGGTAAAAATATCAATATAATCCTTGAATCCGAAGCTGATTCGCCTAAAGGAAAGCCGGCACTGGGTTTTCCCTCTGAGAAACGGCGATACAAGGATGCAAAAACTAATCAGCTGTGACAGCGCCGTAGACAGCCCTGCTCCTGCAATCCCCATATCCAGAATAAACATAAAGAAAATATCTCCGAAAATATTTAAAACCGCTCCTGACATCATACCAATCATGGCAAACAATGCCTTGCCTTCATAGCGAAGAATGGTATTCATCGCACAGCTGGCAATCATAAACGGTGAAGAGAGCAGGATATACACCATATAGATTTTTGTATAAGGGAGAATGGTTGGCGTGCTTCCCAGCCAGGCAGCTAAAGTATCCAGATACAGCAGCCCCCCAATCTCGATAATGCATCCTAGCAGCAGTGAAGAGAAAAATCCTGTTGAAACAATAATAGAAGCTGCATCGATCTCCTGCTGTCCAAGTTTCCGTCCCAGAATACTCCCGCTCCCCTGACCGAACAGAAATCCCACCGCCTGCAAAACAGCCATAAAGCCGAATACAATTCCCACCGCAGCACTGGCACTCGTCCCCAGCCGGCCGACAAACGCCGTGTCAACCATATTGTAGATATTGCTGATCATCATACTGATAATGGAGGGGATGGACAGTTGAATAATCAGCCAGGCAACGGGAGAATCTGTCATCTTCTGGTAGTAGGCTCTGCCCTGATCCTTGCCATGCTGTTTTAATTCTGCCGAACACATTACTCTTCTTCCTGCTTATTCAGGGCATCTGTAAAAGGATAGAGTTTATGCTCCTGAAAATAACCAAGCAGTTCATTTCCAATTTCCCGATCCGGATGATAATGGATTCCAAATAAACGCTGTATCTCAGAAAAATATCCCCGGCGAATCACTTCCTGGATGATTTCTTCCGTTTCTTCCGCCGAATATACCGTTTCCATCGCTCTTCTAAACTTACTTATGCGCTCGGCTCTGACGTTTTCATCCGAAGGAAGCGGAAGTTTTTTCCCTTCATATTTTTGATCAAACGCTGCACAAATCTGTTCCTCACGCAGTGCAGGATACTCCCCCTCAAATACCATCAAATCCAGAGAAAGCTTGCGTGGTTTTGGTGTCAGATTTTTGGGATACCCCATACTTAACAAAAGCACCGGATAGGTCATATCCGGCAAATGATACATGGATTTCAGCGCATTGCCGCAGTCCATCACATGCCCGATAAAACAGGTGCCAATCCCATAAAGCCAGGCCGCAGTTTCCATCGCCTGTGCACAGAGTACAGCATCATCCCAGGCAATAAAAAAATGATTCGTACTGTAATTTTCAATAAATGGAGCCTGTCTGCATTTGCTGTACACTGCCAGTTTATGCCAGTCCATCAGCACCAAAAGATTAACCGCCGCATTTCCAATAAACGGGTAGTTTAACATTTTTGCCAGCTTCTGCGATTTCTCCCGTTCACGCTCAATAATAATAGAATAGGGCTGCAGATTCCCTCCGCTGGCGGCATTAATTCCCGCCTCCAGAATATTTTTCAATACTTCATCCGGAATAGGTTCATTACTGAAACTTCTTACCGTCTGCCTCTGCGTCATCCGCAAAACTGCCTCTTCAAATCTCTTCTGTTCCATAACCTGCCTCGCTTTCAATATTTTCCAATCAAGTGGTTTCAGCTAAGATATAACACAGATATTTCTGCAGGACAAATATGAATTTCTTATTTACCTATAGATCAGACCTATATAGTTATAGTTTATTCATACTTCCTTAACCCCCTTTTCATGCTTTATACTCTATAGTATCGAAAAACCAAACACAAACCATAATGAAGCACACTTGGCTTCACCCCAAGAGAAAGGAGAATTTAATTCATGAACCATTATGTGTATGTAGGCTCCCGTACCAGCCGTGAACGCAATGCACACGGAAATGGAATTGAAGTCTATCAAACGAACTACAGTACCGGTCAGTGGACACATATTCAAACCGTAGACGGCCTGGAAAATCCCTCCTACCTGTGTATGGATAAAACCAGAAATTACCTCTATGCTGTGCATGGCGATAAAACCAGTGCAAGCGCTTTTTCCATTGACCACAATAACGGCAAACTTCAACGCTTAAATACAGTTGAAATCCATGGACAAAATCCCGTTTACCTGCTCCCAGATAAGACAAATACGTACATTCTGATTGCCTGCCTTGGAACAGAAAATATCGTTGCGGTAAACAGAAATGCGGATGGTACACTGGGCGAAGTTGCCTACAATTATCATTTACCCGGAGCCGAAGAAGGGAAAAACTCCTGCCCACATCAGATCTTTTATGACAAAGAGGAGAAATATTTAATCGTATCTGCAAAAGGCGGGCGCGATATTACCACTGGCGCAAAACATGGAATTAATGTCTTTACCTTTTCACCGGAAAACGGGTTTACAGACGTTTACAAATTAGGCGGAAGAAACCTGGATGAATGCCGCCATGTTGCCATTCACCCAAATAACCGTTTTGTCTATCAGGTCAACGAACGCCGTAATGTGGTTCTTTCCTGTCTTCTGGATAATGAAACCGGTAAATTAACCCCTTTCCAGACTTCTCAGACTTTGCCGGACAACTGCGCTGACCCAAAATTAATTCTTGCCAGCGGAATTGACATTACAAAAGACGGAAAATATCTCTATGTATCCAACCGGGGTCACGACAGCATTGCGCTTTATCATATAGATCCATCAAACGGCAGACTGCAGCCTGCCGGCTTTGTTCCCACTATGGGAGATTTTCCACGTTTCCTTGGTCTGGACCCGGAATCACGTTTTCTTTATGTGGCTAATGAACGCAGTGATACTATCGTTCAGTTTGAAGTAAATTCTGACGGAAGCTTAACTTACACCGGAAATACCATAGAAACCGGAAGCCCTGTCTGCATCCTGTTTGCGGAATTTTAACCTATCAAGGAAGTCCCCTGCTTCTAAGTCAAAAAGGCGAAAGCGGTGGGTAGGGGGGACTTGCCCCAGTCAGGCGGGGTGCAAGCCCCATCTGACAAGCTGCGATAGCAGCATAGGGATATGGACCTATGTCAATACTTTGGACAAAAAAAGCCGAAAGATTATACTGCTTTTTTCAGTTCCTCATCCTCCTTTTGCTGAGGCGTTATGTAACCAAT
>JAAWIS010000106.1 GCA_022796475.1 Lachnospiraceae bacterium
AAAGTATGGTGAAAAGGCTGTAAGAAAAAATCTTACCATTCCCGCATGGCTCAATACGTTTGCCGAAAATAACCATATTAACTTTTCTCAGGTGCTTCAGGAAGCCTTAACTGCTCTCTATCAGCAAAAACAACAGGCCTAAACCAGAAAATTAGCTTATCTGTCCCAGAAGGTTATTGCTAAAATCCTCTTTCTCTTCTACAATTATTTTACAGGCTGTTACTGCAGTCAAATTAAAAAGAAAGAAGGAAATTCATATGAAAAAAAATTGGAAGTCACTTATTTTAGCCGGAATCCTTTCCCTTTCCGTATTCATCCCAACATTTGCCGGTTCCTGGCAGCTTGACGCCAAAGGATATTGGTATCAGAATGATGATGGTTCCTACCCTTCAGGCGGTTGGAAATGGATTGATGGAAATAATGACGGAATTGCCGAAAACTATTATTTTGATAATGAAGGTTATCTTTTGGTTAATACTACCACTCCGGATGGCAACGCAGTTAATGCCAACGGAGCCTGGACGCTCAATGGCATCGTACAGACTCAGGATGTGACTCTAGCCTCTGCACAAACACCATCACAGAGCGCTGGCACTGCAGCCCCTCAGACCAGTTCCACATCCTCGCCAGCGGTTCCACAAAACAATATCGCTTCTACAGAACAAGCAACTCAACCCCAAACAAATACCGTTTGGATTTCCGCTACCGAAAAAAAATATCACAGAATTAATAACTGTGGAAACATGAATCCGAACAGAGCAAGAAGCATGCCGCTTGAACAAGCGATTCAAGAGGGTTATGGCGCTTGTAGTAAATGCTATTAAATACCAAGTTAAGGGAAAATCCACAACATTTACATCCTGTATCAGATTTGGTCTGCCGTCCAGGAATCCCTTTCCTGATTACGGCAGACTATAACAGGAACGATTTATAAGGACTTTTCAATTCATTTTCAGAATCTAGACCTGTATGTACTGGCCAAAATCTAAATATAAAAATTACAGACTTATTTTGGAATCACATGACTGTAAAAATACTTAAAGAAAAAGTGCGCCAAAGTTATGATAGGGGATGCTGAGAAATTAAGGAGGGAATACTGATATGTCATTAACGCCCAAAAAAATTTATACATCAGATGACTATTGGAAGCTGCCAGAAGATGTCCGGGCGGAGCTGATTAATGGACAACTCTATAACATGGCTCCTCCCAGCAGAATTCATCAAAAGCTTCTCGTTGAGTTGTGTACTATAATCAATAATCACATAAAGTCGAAAAGGGGAATTTGTCAAGTTTACCCGGCTCCATTTGCTGTTAACCTGGATGCTAATAATAAAGATTGGGTAGAGCCAGATATTTCCGTTATTTGTGAACCAAATAAGCTAACAGACAAGGGGTGTTGCGGCGCTCCGGATCTTATTATTGAAATTCTGTCTCCTTCCAGCCGTAAGATGGATTATATCATCAAGAACGCTCTCTATTCAGAAGCTGGAGTCAGGGAATACTGGATCATAGATCCTCAAAAAGAAACCTCTCTGGTGTATTGTTTTAATGAGGATGCGGCTCCGACGATGTATCCCTTTCGCACACCTATTCCCTTTGGGCTTTTCCCTGATCTGAGTGTCACCATATCAAACTTATTGGAATGATCGCAAATACCTACATGTTTTTACAGAGATCGAATGATAGGCAAAGATACACTGCCCTGTGTAAAAGGGCAATCTGGATAAACGCATCAATAGTAAGTTTTCTGGGAACTTTGTAATAATGTGAAAAACCGCCCGGCGCTACCAACACCGAACGGCTTCACATAGATTTTCTCTTGCCAGAATGTTCCAGCATGATACAATCACTCACACAGAAGTATTGTATCATCTCCGCCCCATCTTGGCAAGAGTGTCTTTTTTATAGTCTGATAACATAAAATAAGCCAGGAGGATACCATATGCAAAATCTTGAAATTGGCGCTGCCTATGTCCGGGTAAGCACAGACGATCAGACGGAGCTGTCGCCGGATGCCCAGGTCAGGGTTATCATGGATGCCGCAAAAGCAGACGGCTACCTGATCCCGGAGGAGTTTACATTCATCGAAAAAAAAGGCATATCCGGCAGAAAAGCCAACAACCGTCCCGAGTTCCAGCGCATGATCGCTTTGGCTAAATCTCAGGATCCCTCCCCATTTAAGCGGCTATACTTATGGAAATTTTCCCGTTTTGCCCGAAACCAGGAGGAATCCGTTTTTTACAAAAGTATCCTACGGAAAAAATGCGGTGTAGATATCAAAAGCGTGTCCGAACCTATCATGGACGGCATGTTTGGCCGACTAATTGAATCTATCATCGAGTGGTTTGACGAATACTACTCCATCAATCTTTCTGGGGAAGTTCTCCGGGGGATGACAGAGAAAGCCTTGCGCAACGGTTACCAGAGTGTACCTCCTCTAGGGTATCAAGCTGTAGGTGAAGGAAAACCTTTTGCTATCGATCCGGAACGAATCGGGATGGCGGAATTTATTTTTACTGCTTACCATGACGGAACTGACATGACTGCTATTGCCAGGGAGATGAACCGCCGTGGATGGCAGACAAAGCGTGGCAATCCATTTGAACGCCGTACAGTAGCCCGCATTCTTTCCAACCGATTTTACATTGGAGAAGTAACCTGGAACGGGATCACATTTCAGGGAACACATCCGATCCAAAAATCAATCATGGATGTTTTTGATAAAAATCAACAACGGATCTCCAAAGAAACCCATTTTATCCACAAACGCCAAGTTTCCTCTTGTAAGCACTGGCTTTCTGGGATGCTTACTTGTTACATATGTGGAGCTACCCTGTCTGTCACCCGGTCAAATGATCCCAAAAAACGCCCGGATTATTTCCAATGCTGGAAGTACGCCAAAGGCTTCCATACGGGTTCCTGCAGCATTTCTGTAAAAAAAGCAGAACGATCTGTCCTAGAATCATTGCAGCGTGTCCTAGATACCGGCGAGGTGGATTTTGAATACATTCCTAAAGTAAATAAAATGGTAGTAAGCGAATGCGCACTGCTGGAAGCCGCATTATCAAAAACTGCCATAAAGGAACAAAGAGTCCGTGAAGCTTACGAAAATGGAGTAGATTCCCTGGATGAATATAAGTCGAACAAAGCCCGGCTCCTGGCTGAACGTGAACATCTGCAGCAAGAGTTACGGAAACTTAACGCCCAGGAACCCGATATCCCGCCCGCCCTCCAGAAGGAACAACTGATGGTTAACATTCGATCCGTTTACAACCTGATCCAGGATTCAGACATTGATTATGAAACCAAGGGGAATTCTTTGCGCAGCATTGTAAAAAGCATTACCTTTAACCGGGAAACTGACATGCTGAATTTCCATTATTTCATATAACTAGCTGACATTGAGCATGAACAGGAATTCGTATCATGCAATCGAAAAAATATTCAGGGAAGGCATATTGCAAATTCATTATGCATATGATATAATGCCGATAGGCAAAAAGATTGAAGTGTCCATAGGGCATAAAGAGTGAACCCCCGATTGTATTGCAGTACATTCGGGGGTTCTTCTTCTTTTACGGAGAAGCCAACCGTTTGGGCTTGGTTACCGACTATTCATCCCCATCAAGCCACTTGCACAGGTAGTAGGCAACTACGCTGGCCAATACGGAGATAGCAAAAGATTGAAGTATATCCATAGGGTCACCCCCTTCCTGTTGCCAGTATCGGGGCGGTAACAAAAGGAGTATAGCACATATCAGAAATTTCGACAATATGAGCAAAAAATAAAACGTAAGCCAGTCTGCTGTAACTTCACCTTCCGAAAATCATCTGGTATATTGAATGGTTACCATTATCGGTTCTTACAGTACGGCGGTCCAGACGGCGAAATGGGCGCTTCCATGCGCTACTTATCCCAGCGCTTTGCCATGCCCTACAAGTCAGCGAAAGGAACATTAACGGATATCGGTACAGAAGAATTAGGGCATTTAGAGATTGTAGGCGCTATTGTCCACCAGCTCACACGCAACCTAACTCCGGAAGAAATCGAACGTTCCGGTTTTGGCCCTTACTATATCGACCACACCGTAGGAGTCTGGCCTCAGGCGGCAGGCGGCGTTCCCTTTAATGCTTGTGAGTTCCAGTCAAAGGGAGATCCCATTACAGATTTATTTGAAGATCTGGCAGCAGACGCTGCGATTGCGAAAGAACAACTTGCAACTAAATTATGATAGGACAAGCTGTTTCCCGCAATCAAAAACTAAATATTAGACCATATAAAACGGTGTTTCTTACTTTGTTGTGATAAAGTAAAGTTGTAACAGCAGTGGCTAATAAGATATAATCAATCTACAAGGAAAAGAGGTACTTATTATGCCGCAAAATTACACCCCTGAATTTAAAAAGAAGATTGTCCGCCTCCGTTTAGAGGAAGGCCGCACCATTAACAGCAGCACCACGGAATACAGCGTTTCCAAAGAAACCATCCGTCGCTGGTGCAATGAATTCAAAGAAGAATGCCAGATAAGCCCCGATACCAAAACAGAGTATAACAACATGAAAGAGATGCTGAAACTGAAAAGAGAAAACGAGGAGCTTAGAAAGGAAATTCTATTCTTAAAAAAAGCAGCGGCATTCTTCGCAAAGGAACTTGATTAGAGGCTTATCGGTTCATGGAACAGCACGGCAAAGAATTCGGAATCCGCTGGCTGCTGAGGCGGCTTGACATCTGCCCGAATGCTTATTACAACTACCGGAAACACCGGAAGGCGGATTATTATGCCAGGAAAGAAATAGCAAAAGCGCAGATCAGGGATATTTACTATGCGCATAACGGAGTGGCCGGATAC
The DNA here is from genome assembly GCA_022796475.1 of Lachnospiraceae bacterium. Classification (GTDB taxonomy): domain Bacteria; phylum Bacillota; class Clostridia; order Lachnospirales; family Lachnospiraceae; genus Caccovicinus. The sequence goes on from JAAWIS010000106.1 coordinate 4,852, forward strand.
CAGACCATGACTGTCTATCTGGCACGCAGAGGCTGTCATTACAGCACGGTTACCGTACACAAATATATGAACACAGAAATGGGGCAGCGCTCTCTTGTCCGCCCGAAAAAACCAAGTTATCGACGGGGGGAAGCCAAACCAAATTTTTGAAAACAAGCTCCAACCGAAGTTTGAGTCAGACCATGTAAACCAGAAATGGTGTACGGATTTCACGTATCTGTTTCTGAAAAACGGAGAAGTGCGCTATAACTGCAGCATCGTTGACTTGTATGACCGGAGCGTCATTGCAAGCGTGACAGACCGTCAGCCCACCAGCAGCCTGGCCATCCGCACGCTGAGGAAAGCCCTGGAATCACAGCCGCAGATTCAGGAAGGATTGATACTTCACAGTGACCAAGGTTCTCAATATACATCGAAAGCGTTCGTGGAATATTGTAAGTCTGTCCATATAACTCAGAGTATGAGCAAAGCGGGAAATCCCTACGACAATGCCCCCATGGAAAGATATTTTAACACTCTGAAAAACGAATGTATCTATCTGTACGAGTTTCATACAGAAGAAGCTCTGTATCAGGCAGTGGAAGAATTTGCCTATGTCACATACAACCATGTTCGTCCACACAGCTATAATGGATATCGTACGCCTTATCAGGCACGGACTGACCATAAATATAGAAACTGATTTATTAGCCATAAGCGTTACAAAAATGCTTGACCACTACAAAAGCGCTTTCAATTACCTGTTTAAGGCGGAAAGTTGTGTCTATTGGGCGGTGTTTTTTTATTCCAGGATAACCACTCTGGTGATTTCCTCCGCATACGGCTCATCGGCATTTTCCAGAAGCATCCCGGCAGGCGTATTTCCCTTCTGGATTACCCGTTGGATGGTATCACTGTATTTCTCCGGCTGAAGCTCCTTGTATTTTTCCTGTTAACTCCTGGGATGGGTGCCTTTATAGCGGATCCTTCTTTAATGAACCGGCTTCTGCCTGCCGTATTCTCCCCTGGTATAGTTTTGTTCCTCCATATCTTCCGCCGTTCCGTACATATTTCGTATCTCCGTCTTATTCTATGTAATCCTTTATGCGGCATGGGGCATCTTTCTGCAGTTACCGGAACAGTTGCTATTCAGGTTTAACTTATGGTCAGGGCAGCAAACGCGCAGACCTGCTGAACCGTTACACCTGTACAATATATTTCTGATATGTTCCATACACAGCCTGTATAAAAGATTGATTTATTTATACCTTTATCTAAGCGCCAAAAGGCCTTCTGGCCCTGGCATCATTTAATACCATTCAAGATTCGCTTTATAATAAAGATTGTCGCTTCCTATTCCTACTTCATTTAAATCCCATGTCCGGATGATAATCTTCCCGTTTACTACTTCAAACCAGCAGTCAACTTTACAGGGATATTCATCCACGGTGAAACCTGCGTCTTCACCAAAATTCGCTATAGTATAAGAACCTTCTGCCGTAAAATGATTATTGACAAAGGGCACTCCCTGTGAGAAATCCAGATTGATTCCATTTGCGCCCACGGCTGATGAATATCGGCTGAAATTTCCATATATTTTCCCATCCTCTATTTTCGTGATGTAAAAAACGCCTCCCCATTCAGGGTTCATCATCTGTCTTTCCGCATCTTCACTTATCGCATATCCCCCCACGAACCTGCTGTAGTCATCGGTTAAATCCGTAGGCGACATTGCGCTGTTTGATGGAGACTGGGTAAAATAACGACTGCCGTATGCCCTCAAAATCAATGTGCCTTCATCCTCTAATCCCCAGGCTAATGTATATAATTCCGGATTATAGGTATCTATTTCACGGCATCTGCCATCCACCATCAGACCATAACCATGGTCACAGTAATAAAAGCCTTGCCGCTGGTTCCCGTTAACCGTCATCTCAACATAAACAGGCCCCTCATTCGAATCATACATAATAGATGGCTCATAGTAATAATCCACCTGATATACAGAATAGCCGTATTTATTCATCAGCTTATCCAGCGCTGAACCGGTAGATAATTCTGCCTTAACCAAATTGCCGGTTTCCGTATAATATTTGCCTCCAATCTGGCTGCAGCTTCCCATATTGGCCTGGATGCCTGCGTAAATTTCCTGAATTTCCAAAGCTTCCTTTTGCAGAAGTTCATCCCATTCGCTGCCATAGGAATCCATTACCAGCAATACCTGATTAGCTTCCTTTTCCAGTACCAGGTTCTCTTTCCCGCCGTTTTCTTCCTCCGGCGCCAAAACCTCCTGCTGGTTCTTCTCTTTCTCTAATGCCAGAGCTTCCGGCTGGCTAAGCTCCATACTGGCTGCCGCAGTTGTTTTATTGCTGGCATTAGAAGCCAGAACCATAGTAATTAACATGGTGATAATAATAACCGACTTTTTCATTCTGTTTTCCGCTCCTTCCTTTTGATAACTAAAGTCTACCATATCTTTCGCTGTTTTCGGCCAAATCCTGATAAACGGACGTTTTTTGCGGATGAACCGCCAGTTTGCCGCTCCAGCAGTGCTTCCATGGTATATCCCGGCACTTTTGCAAGAGCCAGGAGGGTTAGCTTTTGCCAGCTTATCCGCCACATACCCCAGAGCACAGTTGGAAGCAATGCCGGAAGTAGTGTCGGAGGCTCCGCATTTGATGGATAAACTACTTTGGAAATATCGGCTTCCTTCCTCTCCTGGAAGGCAACAGCTCAGACAAGACGGGACGCGGCATCAATCCCGGCAGCAATAGTCTTGCTGACTCCCTCCTAACTGCTGGATGCGGATAATTTCCACCGGGCGGCCTTATATATCCTCTGAAGTTCATGTTTTTCCTCCTCGTATAATAATGATGCCGCCCCCTCACCTAAAGGTTCGGCGGCAAATGCGCAGAACTGCCGAACAGTTACCCTGTAAGATCATAAAAAGGGCTGCCTTAAAATCTGACATTCTCACAATATATGCGTAGAATCCACCAAAATATCTGACTCATACGTCGTGATTCAGCTGTTTCAAGACATCCCTATTCGATAAATCCGTTAAGATATAAATCTGCTGTTATGCAGTAGTTTTTCCATCTTATGCCTTAATCTTATCCCTTAATTTTACTCCTTAATCCATTCCGCTGCAGGCGTATAAGGAAACGCGAAATTTAACTGGTCATACATGGCGATATAGCTTGTGGGACACGCCGGAAATTCTCCCCGGTTCCACCCCAGCCCCATATTCGAATACACCCCATCGCTTGCCAGGAAGATGCATCCCTGAGTATCGATATGATACCAATTTCCGTCTACCTGAACGATATTCCACTGATGGCTGGGATTTATGGACTGTTCATTGGCGTGTACATAATAGCATGGAATGTCCGCCGCATCGCACAATGCCTTAAATGCCCTGGCATACCCGGAACACTGGGCTTCCTTATAAATCAATGCCCCCCATGCCGTATTCGCCCTGTTTGCTGCCCATGTAGGGGCATAGGAACAGGTGTTGACTAGATAAGTGTATAAAATATCCACTTTCTGGATCGTGTTCATATCCTGGGTAATATACGTGGTAACGATCCGGTGAACCTCTTGAGCCACCTGGTTTAATTCCGCCTGGTTTAATGCCGGTCCGTAAACAGAGCCTGTGCCGGCTGTATAAGACGCGCGGTTTTTATTGAGCAGTTCATCCAAAGTAATCGAATACTTTGTGTCATACGTCAGGTAATTGGTAATAATGTCGGAAACCGTATCCCCTTCGTTTTCGTAGGAGCGCCTCCTTCCTTCATCCCAGGAACCGTCCGGCGACAGATAGTAACCGTCTACGGTTTCATCCGCCGCCATCACTCCGGAATCCTTAAAGAAATACCATTTTCCGCTAATCTGGTTCCAGCCATTGTTCAGGTTTTGGCCGTTTTGCTCATAGTACCATCTGCCGCCTTCCTGCTTCCACCCCTCTGCAAGGCCGGTCATGGAAAACGCCATTGTTAAACATACGGATAATGCAATACAACAAAATTTCTTCTTCATCGTTTAATACCTCCCAGCATACTATTTATTTTGGTCGAGTAACAGTTCATTCACCATTACTCGGCCTGCACAGCTTCATGCCACATGCCAAAACAGCAGAACTTACTTCGCCTTTGCCCTTCTCTTTATCAAATCAAAAACAATAACTGTAAATTTACTATTCAAAATCATTTGCCAGGTAACTCATGGGATTAATCTAACACCCTGCTCCGGTTCTCCCGGTTATTTTCCGTCCCCTCGATCCAGCCTGCATCGTCCTGGTAACCGGCAAGGCCATTGGCATACCGCTGTTCAAATGCATTCATTTCTTCCCAGTCGGTCTTATACCCAAGATATTTCTCCTCCATATTTTCACCATTGCCGTACATATCCGGACGTTCCGTTATCATCAACTGGCAAAATTCCGTAAACAAAAGGAACGGCTCATCATAGCCGACAATCCAGTCATTATAGTCATAACTGGCGCTGTCTGTTACCCATTCCGTACCGTTAAAATAGGTAATCCACTTGCTATAATACCCATTATTTGCCACATTAAACTGCAGCCCCTTATTTATCCGGTCATACCATAGTCCTTCATTCTTGCCTTCTTCGCTGACCTTAGTCATTTTCCCGCCGTAAAAAGTATAAATATCCAGACCGAATCCAAAATAAGGCAACTCACAATATAACAGTTCATCTAAGCCATCCTGATTAATATCCAGGATATGGAACATGCCTTTAAGATTATTATTTCCGTTAGAAACCGCCCGCTGTTCCTCCTGTTCCAGGAACTGTTTATACGCTGCTTTGGCTTTCCGGTTTTCCGGGCTGTTATTCGTTGACAAATTCCGGTTCTGTACTACGCCGTTTACTTCCCAGGCGCCTTTTTCGTTTAACCGGAATCCGTCAATTTCCGCATTCACCGCCGCATAGCCGTCCTGCCCGAAGTAAAAGCACTGGGCTGAGCCGTCCCGATCCCCGTCCAGCCATTTCCAACAGGAAGTAAGGCGGCTTCCATCGTCGTTTTCCCACCATAAGCCTATATCGTCTTTTCTCCATTCCCCCGCAAAAGCAACTGTGGCAAAAGCCGCCGATACTATCATTGTCCCGATTAATGTGGTAATACTCTTTCTCATCTGCTTGCACCAAACCTCAAACGAAAATTCCTGTATTTTCATTTTGAGGCGCGAACATAAAAGGTGAAAGGCGTATGTTCGCATTTTATCCTTTCTTCTTTTTTCTTTATTTTTCCCTTTATTTGCCTTTCCCTTTGTTTACTTTTTCTTTTATTTGCTTTTCTCTGCTCATCTGGATACATCTTACCATAGATTTCGGTTTTTGAGGTTATTTCCTGACGAACGGTTCATTTTTCTGGTTCAATGGTATTTTAGGGATATAAAATCTCATGATTTTCCAATTTTTTCAAAAACGAACGCAGTTTTTAAATGCCTTTAAAATTTTATCTCATAAAGATCCGTGGCAAAATTCAGCATTTCCACAATATACAGCAGTGATATCCAACGATTTACTCTATTTATTGTGCGGCACAGCCGTTTTGCGACAGACCAGAAGTGACCGCAGGATTGATGATTACTAAAATGAGCCGATAGGAAAGTGAGGATTGATTGGGTTTCTTTTTTATCTTCTCAAGGAATGACGCGGTTTCACTGTTAAAAGCGGCGCAAGATAACGGCGGCGCAGCATAGGGCAGATCGGATACGTCCCTTTTGCGCCGAGCCATAGGTTGGGTGCGCCATGACACTATCCCGGTGGGGTTTTATTTCTCTGCCGGGACAGCCGAGCGACCAACACCGCGCCGGGGAGCAAGTTTAGCAGCTTGCGGGCGACGACAGCGCAGAATATATAATGATACTCCCTTACCGC
>JAAWIS010000107.1 GCA_022796475.1 Lachnospiraceae bacterium
ACACGGAATCTTGTAGATGTTCTATAAATGTGCTAAACTGAACGCAATAGCAAACCGGAGTTTAAAGGAGAAAATTATGAATATAGAACAATTTTGGAAAGCCGTTCTTGCTCAAGATGAAAGAGAAATTAGAAAATACTTTCATGCAGAAGCCTATATAAATTGGCATTGCACCAACGAGCATTTTACGGTAGATGAATATATTATTGCGAATTGTGAGTACCCCGGAGAATGGGATGGAATCATTGAGAGAGTAGAAATTGTGAATGATTTAATTATTACAGTTGTTCGTATCTATCCCAAAGACAGAAGTGTTTCTTTTCATGTGACTTCGTTTATTCAATCAAAAAACAATAAAATTACAGCAATGGACGAATACTATGCCGATGATGGAATTGCACCACAATGGAGATTGGATAAACACATTGGAACATCTATCAAATAAATTCAAATTTGCGAGGAAAAATGATGTTGTATCATTTTAGTTGACACCTCATACGCAAGGCATGGGGAATGCGGATAACGCAGGGGCGCAGGGAAAAGCTGATACGATTGATGTGATAGACGAAACAGGCGCATACATGTGGAGTATGTCATGGGCTGCATGGGGGAAACCACAACAAAGATTACCAACATCAGGGCATATCTGATCACTGCCCTTTACACTGTACCTTCAACCATGAGCCATTACTACCAGCAGGAGGTTCAGCACGATATGTATGGCGGCGGGTGGGCAGAAAAAGGAATACACTTAACGGACTTCTGGACACGGGGTCCAGAAGTCCGGTGCCGCTCTCCGCCCCTCCATTTCGATCTGTCCCTTTCCACCAATATCGAAATGGAATTTACATATGACAACCATCAAATTGAAGTGTTACTACCCCTATTTGACCGAGAATATCACTCTGGAAGTTTCCGACGAAATTGCCGTCGTTCTCTCCACCGGGGGCCGCCTGTGCGACAGCTACAAGCGCCGCAAGCGGGAGCATAACGAGTGTTCCCTGGACGTTGACCCCGGCTTTGAGCCGGATGTAATGTTCCCACCCCTGACCCCGGAGGAGATCATTCTGGATGAGGAAAACCGTTCTATCCTGGACTTCGCAACCACTTTCACAGATGAAAGCGAAAACAGACCGGCAGAAAAAAGCGCCGGAACCGGACAAGGCAAAAACAAAGAGCAAAGCGGAATGTTTATAAATATCAATAAAAATATCCAAAGCGGGAACAGATAGGGCAGCTTATCTGTTTTCTGCTTTTTATGGAAGAAAGGGAGAAATAACCATATGGCAGACACAAAAACAGAAAAGCAGAAAGTAAAAGAGATCACGGACAAACTGGAGGAAGGTATTTGGTGACAGTGTGTAGCGCATAATGTCGGAAAGATTTTCAATAAGGAAAGATATATCATTTGGGCCGTCCGTAAGATGGAACGATTTTAAACGGATGGTTTCCAGGGTATTGAAAAGAAAATGGGGATTTATCTGCGATTGCAATGCCGCCAGTTCCAGAACTTTTGCATGGTAGTTTTTTTCGGATAATTGAACAGACAGATACTTCTGTTTAATAAAAGTGGAAATCAGGTTAGTGATAATATAACTCTGCTCATCCGTAGAAACAGAAGGCGCCGGCGGAAGCGGCTCTCCGTTTTGAGCAGCGTGAAAAATATCCATAATGCTATGGATATTGCGGGTAATATTTTTACTGTAGGAAGCAGACAGCCATAAAGCAATTATTGCTGACAGAATCACGAGAATAGTGGTGATATCAAGTAATTTTGCAGGCATTGAATAGAGCTGTCGGTTGGAAATAACCGACACATAAATAAAGGGTGCAGCATCGTCTTTTGTCATGGATATTGTGTAGCCTTTTTCATTGACATGAATACTATTTTCTGCTGCCTTTTTTTCGGCAAATACCGCAGACACTGATTTCTCTAATTTGGCAGCGTTTTCTTGAGGCAGTTCTTTATCTGAACTGGCTAACAATGTCCATTCGTCGGTAAAAATATAAATCTGCTGTGAAGAAAATGTACATTGCTGCTGCAGGAATTCCTGAATTACCGAAGGATTTATATTTATAATGGCAGTTCCCTTTGCGGTCAGGCAATCTAAAGTCAAAATTTTTTGATAAATAGTAATGACCGGGGAAAAGGTTTCTTTTAATTTTTTTCGGGTACGGAAACAGACCATGCAGGTAAGGGCCTGGTTATTGGAAAAATCTTCATAAGTTTGAAATCACAATTCATTGGCTCTGTTTTTATAAATTCTTTTTAGTCCCCAGACAATCGGAAGAAGCAGGATACGGGGACAAAGCAAATAAGGATTGCCGGTCAGAACGGGACCGGATTCCATGATGTGGTAAAAGAGCGTTTATGGCATGGGAGTAAGTCACTAAATTGTAACATTTTTCTGGTATAATAAAAACAAAAACCATAAGGTGGCTTATTGAAATGGTCGAATTGTTTTATGCGGAGGATGACCCTAATATCGCAGGCGTTGTAAAAGAATATCTGGAACAGAAAAACTTTAAGGTAGTGATCTATCATACAATTTCAGACATTAGACAAGCTCTGGAACTTCATGTGCCAACGGTTGTTTTGCTGGATTGGAATATGCCGGATGGTCGTGGAGACAGTCTTTGTCAATGGATTCGCAGCAGATGGGAGGAATTGCCGATTATTTTTCTTACAGTTCGAAGTGATTCCCATGATATTGTTTCAGGTTTTCAAAATGGCGCGGATGATTATGTGGTAAAGCCTTTTGAGTTAAGTGTTTTGTATTCAAGGATTCAGGCGGTACTTCGAAGAACGGGAAATGTAGCGGAGCAGTACCTGTATTGTGATGGGATTATGATTGATTTAAACCGCAGGACGGTTTCTTGCAGTTCGGAAGCAGTAGATTTAAGCGCGTCAGAGTACGGGCTGCTTTTGTATCTCCTGCAGAATAAAGGAAAGACGGTTACCAGAGAAAAAATCTTAGAACAGGTATGGGATGTAAATGGAAACTATGTGAATAACAACACTCTGACGGTTACTATGAAACGATTGCGGGATAAACTGCACCAGCCGTCCTGTTTGAAAACAATTCGAAGCGTGGGATACCGTATGGAGGAAACTATATGAGCGGACGAAAAAACGTTGTGATGATATTCGGCTTTGCGGCAGCCGTCAGCTTGATTTCTTCTGCTGTGACAGCAATGCTGGTTTCCTGTCATTACAGCAGGCTTTCATTTGATCTGGTAAATGTTATTTGCGGCCAAGTGTTGGAACAGGAGCCGGAAATGAAGAATATAGTTTTTGCCGCGTTGAAAGAATATGCCAGCGGAAATGTGGATGGAGTGGCAGGGAGGGATGTACTATCTGGTTTGGGATATCGTGTATCTGATTTTTCGGATTCTGCCGTCACATATCCTATGATGTTCGCGACAACAGGGTTTCTGACAGGAATCCTCCTCTTTGCCGTTACGTTTGTATTCCGTAACAGAACAGAAGAGAAACGGATAGAGGAGCTATCCGATTATTTGGAGCAGGTTAACACTGGAAAAGCGGTTGTCCTTTCTGGTTCAGGAGAAGATAGTTTTTCTAAACTGGAAGATGAAATCTATAAGACCGTGACGTTTCTTTACCAGACAAAGGATGCGGCGGTACAGGCCAAAAATGATTTTGCCGAGAATTTGTCAAATATTGCACATCAGATAAAAACTCCGATCACCGCGATTTCTTTATCGCTGCAGACATTATCTGAAACGCCAATGAAAAAAGAATATGAAAAGGACAAGGTGGAACAGATCAAGAAGCAGTTAAGCCGACTGATCCATTTAGAAGAATCCCTGCTTGTCTTATCTCGTCTGGATGCAGGTACCTTGATGTTTCAAAAAGAGGATGTGGATGTGTTTACTGTGCTGGTCCTTGCGGCAGACAATTTGCAGGAATTATTTGTAGATTCCGGAACTTCCATTGACATTCCGGAATCAGGGGAGATGGCAGTAACGGCTGATTTAGACTGGACTATGGAAGCAATCATGAATGTAATGAAAAATTGTATGGAGCATAACAGGGGCGGGACGGTCCATTGCTCTTATGGGCAGAATCCACTATATACAGAAATTCTTATTTGGGACGAGGGGGCTGGATTTGCCAAAGAAGATCTTCCCTATCTTTTTAAACGGTTTTATCGGGGACGGAGTGCAGATGCGGGAGGGAATGTCCGCGGCAGCGGCGTTGGAATCGGTTTGGCGTTGTCAAAAGAGATTATAGAGCGTCAAAATGGGACAATAAGGGCTGACAATCTGCCAGGCAGTGGCGCGTGTTTTGAAATCCGGTTATATAAACAATAAAATTTCTATCAATTCTGCCGCAGTCACTAAGTTGTAACTTTCATTTGGTACAATATAGCTTATAAACAGTTTGGAGGAATCAAAATGAACATCTTAACATGCCAAGGAGTCCGCAAAGTATATGGCTCCGGCGATAATCAGGTGACTGCACTGGCAGGAATTAATCTGGAGGTGGACAAGGGAGAATTTGTGGCAGTTGTCGGTGCGTCCGGTTCAGGGAAATCTACCTTGCTGCATATTCTGGGAAGCGTGGATCAACCTACAAGCGGAAAAGTTATAATAGACGGAACCGATCTGTCAAAACTGAATCAGACGCAGGCGGCAATTTTCCGCAGAAGAAAAGTGGGTTTGGTGTATCAGTTCTATAACCTGATTCCAACGCTTACCGTGCAGAAAAACATTCTTATTCCCCTTGCCCTTGATAAGAAGAAACCAAACAAAGAGTTTTTTGAAAAGATCGTCCGTTCGCTTGGCGTTGCTGACCGGCTTGAAGCTCTGCCAAACCAGTTGTCAGGAGGGCAGCAGCAACGGGTCGCCATAGCGCGTTCCCTGATTTACCGCCCGGCTCTGCTTTTGGCGGACGAGCCGACCGGAAATTTGGATCAGAAAAATTCCAAAGAAATCATTGATATGCTGAAATTATCCAATCGCAATTTGGAACAGACGATTGTGCTGATTACCCATGATGAGAAAGCGGCTCTAGAAGCAGACCGGATCATAACCATAGAGGATGGTCGTGTGATAAGCGACGAGAAGCGGAGGTAATGGGCTGTGTGGAAAGATTATTCATCAGGCTATATTAGAAATAACCGTTCATCGGGTATATCGGTTATGACGGCGGCATTGATCTCAGCGTTGCTGTTATCACTGCTTTTAGGGTTATTTTATAACGCATGGAAATACGAAATTGAAAGGATTGAACAGGAAGAAGGAGGCTGGCAGAGCAGAATTGTCGGAGAATTTACCCGGGAAGATCTGGAATCCGTAAAGAATTTTGCCAATGTAAACGATGCAGTCATAAATGAAAAGGAAGCGCAGATTCCGGAAACCATGATCGATATTTATTTTGATGACATGGGGGCTGTTCTTGATGATACGTTACAGATTGCCGAACGTCTGGGAGTTTCGGCAGAAAAGGTTATTTATAACCAGGAACTTTTGGCAATGTATCTGATCCGTGATCCCCAGGATACCGCGCCAAGGCTGCTTTTTCCGCTGTTTGTACTGATAGTCGCCATCTCGTCTTTTTCATTGATTATCGTAATATATAATTCGTTTGCGGCGTCTATGAATGCCAGAATCCATCAGTTTGGCATTTTTTCCAGCATCGGAGCCACGCCGAAACAAATACGGTCCTGTCTTCTGCAGGAAGCGGTCGCATTATGTGTTCTGCCCGTTTTCATCGGGAATCTGCTGGGGATTCTAATCAGTATGGGGATGATACACATGGTGAACGGTTTCTTGGGGGATGGCGTGGCAGGCAGGCATGAAGCGGTATTTGGTTATCATCCATTGGTCTTAGGGGCGACGCTTCTTTTGACGGTCGTCACAATATGGATTTCCGCGTGGATGCCGGCCAGAAAATTAAGCAGACTGACGCCCCTGGAAGCGATCAAAGATACAGGTGAATTACAGTTAAAGCGTAAGAAAAAATCTCCTCTCCCTGCTTGTTTTTTTGGAGTGGAAGGAGAGTTGGCAGGCAACGCGTTGAAAGCACAGCGAAGAGCCTTGCGGACTGCGTCTCTCAGCCTGACATTCTCTTTTCTTGCCTTCACCATGATGCAATCCTTTTTTACACTTTCAGGAATCAGCACAAGGGAAACCTATTTTGAACGTTATCAGGACGTTTGGGATCTTATGGTCACTGTAAAGGATACGGATGTGGATTCTTTTCGGGAAACACAAAAATTACAGGAAATTCCCGAAATAAGAAGCGCGGTTGTATATCAGAAGGCAATGGCAAAAAGAATCCTTGCAGAGGATGAAATAAGCGAAGAGATGAAGTCCTTTGGCGGTTTTGCCGCAGCAGAGGATCATGATGTGAAACAGACGGTTGGGGGGTGGCTTGTAAATGTTCCCATTGTCATACTGGATGATGCCAGCTTTTTAGCGTACTGTGAACAGATTGGCGTCATGCCGGGGCTTGATGGGGCAGTGATATGGAATCAGATACGCGATGTTACAAATCCAGATTTCCGGCATCCGCGGTACATGCCCTATGTGAAAGGGGAAAATGCCAAAAGCATGTTAAGACAGTCCGGCGATGAAGAAATGACGGCTGAGATTCCTGTTTTGTCCTATACGGAGAAGGCGCCTGCTTTAAGAGAGGAGTACGCAACGCTTGATTATTATGAATTGGTGCATTTTATTCCCGTGTCTTTGTGGAAAGAAATCAAGGAACGGATTGGAGGCAGTGAGGAAGATACCTACATCTGTATACTTGGCAGGGAAAATATGACATCAGAAGAGTTGGAGGCTTTACAGGGTCAGGTGAAAAACCTTCTTGCGGAAGGCTATAAGACAGAAAGTGAGAACCGGATTCAGGAAGCAGAAGTGAATGATAAACAGATACAGGGGATGATGGCAATATTTGGCGGCTTCTGTGTTCTCCTTGCAATGATTGGCGTTGGAAATGTGTTTTCTAATACGCTGGGCTTTGTTCGTCAGAGAAAAAGGGAATTTGCAAGGTATATGTCTGTTGGAATGACACAAGGGGAACTCAAAAAAATGTTCTGTGTGGAGGCCCTTGCCATCGCGGGACGTCCGATTTTAATTACCCTTCCGCTGGCAGTCATTACAGTGGGGTATATGCTGAAGGCGAGCTATGTTGAGGTGGGAACCTTTCTTTCCGAAGCGCCGATCATTCCGATTATGATTTTTATGCTGGCTATTTTGGGAACTGTGGCGTTTGCATATGGTCTTAGTTGGCGCGGTATACGTAAAATCAATTTGACTGAGGTTTTACGGGATGATACAATGATGTAATGGGATGAACAGATTATGAAAAATAGGAATGGATACGCCGCCCTGTTTGTCCTATCTTCATAACATCACCTAATGTAATTTTACAGTTCAGATGATATTATGGAACGACTTTTATTTTCTTATTACGGTCTGTTTGCTTTCACATTTGAAAGCAGATAATAGTGAATATGTCCGAATGGCTTCACGCTGTTCGGGCGTTTTTGTGTCCTTATGGGCGAACCTCGGGTCAACTTGGCCCAAAGCCCGGACCCGGTGCTGCTCCTTTCCGCCGTTTTGCAGACTGCTTTTTTATATAGTTAATAAGAAGGAAGAAAGAGTTAATAGGATAAGCTTTGATAAAAAACTGCAAAAGAGATTAGAAGACATATAAGTATGAATAAGAAATAGCTATTTTAAGGCGGCTATTCTCTTTAACAGGTAATGATATAGTGGTATAGAAGTATGATGACCACGGATGTTCTGTAAAAAAGGAGAGATATTGAATAGTAAAATATTGGGCATTTTTCTTTTTATTATGGTTTGATATTAGAATAGGGATTGTTTAAGGATTTCCAAGGGGCTTTTCGTTAGTGAGCGGGGAATCTGCAACACTCTGGCACAACTTTAGTGGCAGGCTGCCAGGCATGGCAGAAGAATTTTAAGCGCCATGTAAATACGGGAAGAGAGGGGAAGGGGAAAAAATACAATCTGCCATGAAAAAATTCTGCAAGTGAGTTTTGTTTTTAAATTTTACTTATCAAACAAGTGAAAATTGCCGATATTTTATAAAAATGTTGTGTGAAAAATAAGCAGTATAGATAGTATGATTATTTTTCAAAATTGGCAGCTATGGGCGGCAAAATATAAAAGGAGGTTAGATACATGATTAATTACATACGAAATTTAAGAATCAGATTTAAACTTTATATTCTCATAGGAGTTGCGCTGGCTGGTATGCTTACGATTGGCGGTATGTCGTTTAGTCTTATGGGACGGATGAATGACATGACAAGTGATATTTCAACAAGCTGGCTTCCCAGCATTAATACGGCAAGGGAATTGACTACTACAATTTCAAATATTCGTCTGAATGAATTAGGGTATCTGACTGCAATTTCTGCTGATGTAGAAGCATCCAGTCTTAAGTACCTTCAAAGTGAAAAAGAAAAGATGGATACGCTCTTATCCACATATGGAGGGCTAATTGACGATGAAGAAAGAAATTTCTATGAGAATGCAATGAATCTGTGGACTCAGTACAATCAGGCAGATGAAGAAATGATGGCCTTAGCCAAACAGGGCCACGCAGAAGAGGCCCGTGCCATTCTGGAAGGCGAATGTGTTGAACTTTATAATTCTTTAAACAGCGCGTTTCAAGATATTGTTGTTTACAATACAGAAGGCAGCGACGCTGCAACGGAGGAAAGCTTTTTTCTTTATCGGACGGCCACTTTTCTTATGGCAGCAATTATCATTGCAATCATCCTTGTAGGAGTTTTCTTTTCCTTTGTAATTATCCGTCTGATTAAGGCTCCGATTTCTGAAATTGAAAATGCCGCTATAAGAATGGCAGAAGGTGATCTGGATGTAGAGATTACTTATACTTCGAAAGATGAACTGGGCGTTCTTGCAGAGAAGGTACGGAGATTAATTCATAAGCTTCAGCTTATCATTGATGATGAGAATAAATTCCTTGCTAAAATGGCTGCCGGAGATTTTACGGTGGATTCTATCTGTGAAGAAGAATATACAGGAGGATTTCATCCGCTGCTGATTTCTTTCCGGGGCATTGCAGAAAAGCTCAATGACACCATGCTGCAAATCAGTCAAAGTTCCGCTCAGGTTGCAAGTGGGTCAGGACAGGTATCAAACGGCGCCCAGGCCCTTTCCCAGGGGGCAACTGAGCAGGCAAGTTCCGTGCAGGAGCTTGCTGCCACCATTAATGAAATTTCCAATAAAGTGAAGCAGAATGCAGACAATGCACTGCAGGCCAGTGAAAAGGCAGGCAATATCCGCACAGAAATGAATGTGAGCAACGAAAAAATGCAGCAGATGATACAGGCAATGGGTGATATCAGTAACTGCTCCAATGAAATCGGTAAAATCATTAAGACAATTGAAGACATTGCATTTCAGACTAATATCCTTGCTCTTAATGCTGCTGTAGAAGCCGCCCGCGCAGGTACTGCCGGAAAAGGTTTTGCCGTAGTGGCCGATGAAGTCCGCAATTTGGCAAGCAAAAGCGCAGAGTCATCTAAGAACACCTCTGTTTTGATTGAAAATTCATTAAAGGCAGTTGAAAATGGAACCCGGATTGCCGATGAAACGGCCCAGTCTTTGTTCCAGGCAGTAAATGGCGTAAACGAAATGGTAGGCATTATCGGGAACATTTCCAAAGCCAGCAGCATTCAGGCTGATTCTATCTCTCAGATTACCATGGGAATTGACCAGATTTCCAGTGTTGTACAGACAAACTCGGCAACTGCTGAGGAAAGCGCGGCTGCAAGCGAAGAATTGTCCAGTCAGTCACAGCTTATGAAGAGCCTTGTAGAACGGTTTAAACTAAAAAACAGTCCAGGGGTATATCAAAGATAAAACTGTGTTTTTGATAGAAATGAAACAAATCGGGGACCTTGAGGAATCATGCCTTCAAGGTCCTTATTCTTTCCTTTTTCTTTCTATCTGTTTTAGTCTGAAGGTATGTAAAAACTAAGGAACCGCCGGATACAAAAAATGATAAAACCTTATTTTTTAATTTTTTTCCTTTAATTTCCGAATCATATCTAATATCCTCCCCCCACTGCTTCGGATCGTTTCCTCGGAAAGGTTTCCTTTTTCGTAAGCCTGGCGGATATTTTGATCGTCGTTGAAATTTCCCGGCATAATAATATCATTTCCGGCAGCTACACACTTCCACGGTACACTCCCGTTTTCAGGAACCGTGGTATTCCAGTCGGACATGATTACCCCGCCAAATCCCCATTCTTCCCGTGCAAGTATCGTACACAGATCCCTGCTGTTTGCTGAATAAACCCCATTGATTCGGTTATAGGAAGACATAAGGGCTGCCGGAGGACTCTTTTTCACGGCAAGTTCAAACCCCCGGAAATAAATCTCCCTAAGCGCCCTCCCGGAAACGCAGGCATTCACGCCCATCCGGTTATCCTCCTGGTTATTGCAGGCAAAATGCTTCAAGGTTACGCCGCAGCCGGGATGGCTCTGTACGCCCTTTGTCACTGCCGCTGCCATCATTCCCGACAGATAAGGATCTTCCGAATAATATTCAAAGTTACG
>JAAWIS010000108.1 GCA_022796475.1 Lachnospiraceae bacterium
GCCAAAAACAAGATATGGTGTACGGATTTTACCTATATCCGACTGGCAACTGGAAGAATGAGATATAACTGTAGTATATTAGACTTATTTGACCGCTCTGTAGTTGCATCAGGAGCACCGCTTGCCAAATTTCCGTTCCACTCCAAAATACATTCTCCGCCATGTTTGCTACGATGCTCCTCCGCTTTTTTAGCCCGGTTTGCACGCTCTGCGTAAAATGATTTCAGATATCAAACGATAATTGCTACACCACCTACAAGAAATAAAATAAAAATTATTCCACTTATCACAGTAAAATCCCTCCCTGTTCTCTGTCGAGTCGTTAATGTTTATATTATTTTCCTTGAGCCGCCTGTCGAGCCTTTTTCCGCCGCTTTAGGATGACGGCGCAGGCAATGTCAACGAGGATGAACACCACGATCCACAGCTTGCTAACAATCTTGTAGCTAGGTTGCTGAAGGGTGAACTCGCCTATAGTGAGACATTCATCACCTACACACTCCACAAAGTGGGCGCTGTCCGCATAGCCCTCACCAGAGAGGGCTCCAGAATAGCCGTCGGGCAGGTTCAAAGTGTTCCAGCGACCCACGGGCAACAAGTATAGCGCATCACCACTCTCCGTTGTGCCTATACCCTGGATATGCGCGTTTCTGGGCAGATGACCGATGACCACCTCGCCATTGGGCAGGGTCAAGTTGTAGTACCACTGGTTATCCACTGCCTCCGCAGACTTGTAGTGGATAACCTCCAGAGCAAAGGTGTCATACTGCTGGATGTCCGCCAGAGATGTGGCGTGTGGCGTGTTTTCGGCGGCATCATAGCCCACGCTGCCCGGGCCGGTTTCTACCGTTTCCAGATAGGCCGGGTAAGCAACTTTCTCGATGTAGGACTGGTAGGGAAATATGGTGGCATACAGAACCGCCAGGCTACAAAGGATGGCCACGGCAAAGGATATTGCCAGGTAGGTGGGAACTTTAATACGCATAACAGACATTCCTCCTTGTATATTTAAATTTTTTTGGGGGTTCGTTACAGTGCAAAAAACGTGCGTTTTCAGCATAAAACGATTTCAGATACCAGACAATAAGGGCTATACCGCCCACTCCGGGATATTTTGGCCCAAGGCATAGGTCGCCGATATTCAAAACAAAAAGACGCTCCCAGTCACGCAGATTCCTGCGAGCAAAAGAACGCCAGTCTTTACCGTATAAAATTGAGCATGACAAAACTGCGAAGCTACATAGTTATAGCACCGCACCGCTTGCTTGAGAATCTCACAAGGTATCATGTCCGTCAAGCCCTCTTTCTAAAATATTTTTAAAAAATATAATATCGTAATTATATCAGGAATTTGTCTGTCGTGCAAGGGTGAAACTTGTCCGATCTGCACACATTTGTTACGCAAATTGAAGGTTTTGCAGGTTTCCGCTAAATGGCAAGCAGGGCAACTGTGGCCACAGTTGCTATTTTTGATGTCCCAGCCTTCCGGCCAGAACGCAAAAATCTGCTTGTTGGGGAGCCTGCCCAAACCCGGCTTCGGGCCAACTTGGCCCGAAATGTCAGCGTCGCGTTGCTCCTTATATTAGATTGAGGTTATAAAAACAGCAGAGGCTCATTATAATCCCCTGCTATTTCTGTACTAACATAATAAATTGATTTTTTGAAAAACTCTCAACGTCATTGAGAATTTTTATCCTCATCCACCATTTCCGTTAATTCCTCAAGTTTCTTTTGTAAGATTTCCTTGCCGATTAGTTTCGTCCTATATTCGGAAATCATGGTTGGACTCATATTCCGGCTCAGGGCATATTCAAAACGTCCTCGTCCTTACGCTTGCAAAAAATAATGCCAACGCAGGGATTTTCGTGGGGCTTCTTTACATCCCGGTCTAACGCTTCAAGATAAAACTGCATTTTTCCCAGGTATTCCGGTTTGAAATCATCAATTTTCAACTCAATTGCAACAAGGCATTGTAGCTCCCTATAAAAAAAGATTAAATCCGTATAATAGTCATTCTTTCCTACTTGAAGATGATATTCTTCTCTGAAAAAGGCATATGGCTTGACCAAATGATTTGTATCTGTTACAATAACAAATAGTTCTGAGCTGTCACAGGAAACCTTACAGCAAAGAGAAACAATTTTGTTAACTGACCCGAAGGCATCTGACGGAAAGTCGATTATAATCTATATTTTGCTTAGGAAAGCAGATATAGGTTTATTTGGCATATGCTGTTAAGAAGAGCCTTTTGGGGGGCTCTTTTTTGCTTTATAGGAAATTGCCTTCCTATAAAGCAAAAACCCTCCGGGGGATGCGCACTTCGCGACTAAGGAAACTGTCTGCTGGCGCAGACGCGCTCCGGCGCGAGAGTCCGGCAGGCCGGACTCTTTGTTCGTTTATAAGATCACTCTTTGAATCAAAAATGCTCAGCTCTGCCATGAAAAATGAAAGGGGGAAAGGATGACGAGAAACCACAGGGAACAACGGGGAAAGATAGAACCGATTGGCAAAATAGAAAAAATAGCCCCAATTGCAAAAACGGGACTGGAAAGAAACAGCGCCCGAATTGCGGTGATTGGCATTATTATAGAGGATAAGAGCCAGGCAGAACAGGTAAATGGTCTGCTTCATCAGTATGGACGATATATTATTGGACGAATGGGGCTTCCTTATGAAAAAAAGCAGATTAATATTATCAGCATTGTGGTAGATGCCCCTGGTGATGTAATCAGTGCATTATCAGGAAAGCTTGGCAGGCTTCCCGGTGTCAGTTCAAAAGCGCTGTATTCCAAGGCTTCCGAACAAAAATAAATAAAACATACGCCTCCTGAAGGGAAAGTATATTCTGACCCCAGGCAGAAAGGAAAAATTATGTATAACCCAAAATCAAAATGTGCAGACGAATTTATCAGCCATGAAGAGATCATGGATACTTTGGCATATGCCCAGGCAAACCGGACAAACCGGGAATTAATTGACCGTATTTTAAATAAGGCAAGGGAGCGGAAAGGACTGAGCCACAGAGAAGCGGCAGTATTGTTAGACTGTGAGCTGGAGGATAAAAATCAGGAGATCTATGCTCTTGCAGAGCAGATCAAGAAAGATTTTTACGGAAACCGCATCGTTATGTTTGCTCCTTTGTATTTATCAAATTACTGTGTTAACGGCTGTGTTTACTGCCCGTATCACGCTAAAAATAAACACATTCCCAGAAAGAAACTGACACAGGAAGAAATCCGCCGGGAAGTGATTGCCTTGCAGGACATGGGGCATAAAAGGCTTGCTCTGGAAACGGGAGAGGATCCGGTGAATAATCCAATCGAATATGTGCTGGAAAGCATTCAGACCATATACGGCATCAAACACAAAAATGGAGCGATTCGCAGGGTGAATGTAAATATAGCGGCTACTACGGTAGAAAATTACCGGAAGCTGAAGGAGGCAGGAATCGGCACTTATATCTTGTTCCAGGAAACTTATCACAAGGAAAGCTATGAAAAACTTCATCCCACAGGCCCGAAGCATGACTATAACTACCATACAGAAGCTATGGACAGAGCTATGGAAGGCGGAATTGACGATGTGGGCTGCGGCGTTTTATTTGGTTTGGAGCTGTACCGTTATGAATTTGCCGGACTTTTGATGCATGCAGAGCATTTAGAGGCGGTATACGGAGTAGGGCCTCATACAATCAGCGTTCCCAGAATCAGGCGGGCAGATGATATCGATCCAAATGTGTTTGATAATGGGATTGATGATGATACATTTGCAAAAATCGTAGCCTGTATCCGGGTTGCAGTTCCTTATACCGGAATGATTATTTCTACCAGAGAAAGCCAGAAATGCCGGGAACGGGTGCTTCATCTTGGCATTTCCCAGATTTCAGGAGGTTCCCGTACCAGCGTAGGCGGCTATGTGGAACCAGAGCCAGAGGAGGAATCTTCCGAACAGTTTGAAGTCAGCGATAAGCGTTCTTTGGATCAGGTAGTAAACTGGCTGATGAGTATGGGTTATATTCCCAGTTTCTGCACAGCCTGCTACCGGGAAGGACGAACTGGAGATCGCTTTATGTCACTGTGCAAAGCCGGACAGATTCATAACTGCTGTCTGCCAAACGCACTGATGACCTTAAAAGAATACCTGTTGGACTATGCCTCAGAAGATACCAGAAACAAGGGACTTAAACTGATTGAAGATGAAATGAAAAACATTCCGAAAGAAAAAGTGCGGCAGATTGTAATGGAACATTTGCAGGAAATTGAAAAAGGAAATCGGGATTTTCGGTTTTAGAAGGCGCCGTCTGTGGGAACTCTTTGGCCTTTCACAGATGCAGGATTGCTGATGCAGAACAGAGAGGAATGTAAGATATGGGAATGAATCAAACGCCTGCTGCCCAGAGAATGCATATCAGTTTTTTTGGAAAACGGAATGCAGGAAAATCCAGTGTGATGAATGCAGTAATCGGACAGGATTTGGCTGTAGTATCAAAACAAAAGGGAACTACGACCGATCCTGTTTCAAAATCAATGGAGCTGCTGCCGCTGGGGCCTGTGATAATGACAGACACACCGGGAATCGATGATAAGGGAGAATTAGGGCAGCTGCGAGTACAAAAAAGCTATCAGATATTAAATAAAACGGATGGGGCAGTTTTGGTAATTGATGGGACAAAAGGCCCGTCAGAGGAAGATAGAATGCTGCTTCAGCGGATAAAAGAAAAAAAAATCCCCTATCTGGTTGTTTTAAACAAAATCGATTTGTTGGGAAGCGAAGGAAGTTTGCAGACTCCAAAAGAAAAAATGGAGGCAGCCTGGGGCACAGATTTTATTTTAAAAGAAAATCCGATATTAGTCAGTGCAGTTAAAAAAACAGGAATTTTTGAGCTAAAAGAGCGGCTTGCCCGTTTCATTCAGACAGAAGAATCAGGACGAATTGTAGGAGATTTGCTTTCTCCCGCCGATTTTGTGGTTCTAGTAGTTCCGATTGACAAGGCTGCGCCGAAAGGGCGGCTGATTTTGCCTCAGCAGCAGACCATCCGGGATATTTTGGATTCCCAGGCGGCAGCGATTGTGGTACAAGAAGAGGAATTAGAAAAAACGCTGAAGTGTCTGGGAAAAAAGCCAAGGATGGTGATTACAGACAGCCAGGTTTTTGCAAAAGTTTCAGCTCTTACGCCAGAAGAGATTCCCCTGACCTCCTTTTCTATTTTATTTGCCCGGTACAAAGGAAACTTAAAAACAGTTGTGGAAGGGGTAACTGCATTAGACAGGCTGAAAGACGGCGATCATGTGCTGATCAGCGAAGGATGTACTCACCATCGGCAATGTGATGATATCGGCAGTGTAAAAATCCCAAAATGGATTCGGGAATATACAAAAAAAGATTTGGCAGTTTCATTTACTTCCGGAACGGAATTTCCGGAAGATGTAAGCTGTTACCATCTGATTGTCCACTGCGGCGGCTGTATGTTAAATGAGCGGGAAATGAAATACCGGCTCCAAAGGGCTTCAGATCAGGAGATCCCGATAACCAATTACGGAATTTTAATTGCATATATGAAAGGCATTCTAAAACGGAGCCTTAAGGTATTTCCTGAGCTGTCAGAACTCCTTGATTAAGGCAAACAGACCTCTGTTTTGACGGGCCTTTCATGAATGATTCAAAGGAACAGACGGCCAATAAGCTGCTCATTTTTTATGTTGACGAAGCTTGAGATGGTATGATAGGATAACTACTATAATGCGTAAAGCATATTCTGAACATATGGTGTCAAAGGATGATTTTTGATGAAAATTGTAGACTTAAAATGTCCTTCCTGCGGCGGCAAGCTGCTTCCAGTGGAAGGAAACAAAACAATTGTACATTGCGAATACTGCAACAGCCAATTTGTTCTGGAAGACGATCGAGTGATTAACTATCATATCCATCAGTATCAGAATATGGATTCTTCCGGCAGGTTTGCCAGTGATAAAGGATCGCCGTCTATCAATCCGGTGCATAGCGTAATCATACTGCTTGTTTTTTTAACAGTCATGATTGCGACATCTGCTATTATAAACAGAAGAAAAGATTCGGATGCTTCTTCAGCCAGCGCTTCGGCGGCCTGGGAATGGGATGGGGAAAATGAAGCCATAGATGGTGAATCCCAAAGATCTGCCCTGTATCAGGCCATGACAGAAGCCATATTTGAGAAATCTTTGGAGTCCGTTACACCTGAGGAACTGGAAGAAATTACATATTTGAGCGTTCAGGCTGGAACAGAAGAAGCCATTGTCATGTACAGCTTTGAGGATCCATACGAAACAGAAGAATTTCAGCCGCAAATACTTATCTTTCCGCCTATGGAATGGAATACCGATGATTTGGAAGTGTTTACCGGACTTTTAAAGGTGGATTTAAGAGATAGGCAGCCTCATCTTAAAATGCTTGAACCATTAAAAAATTTAAAGGGAATCTCCTGCAGCAAGGTATCAGCAGCAGAGCTTGCCACCGTTCTTCCGGCAAATCAGATCATTGAGCTTGCTATTGACCACCCGGAAAGCCTGGAAGGGATCGGGGCATTTGAAAACTTAGAGAGCCTTACGCTGGAGCAGATAAAATCACCTGATTTTAAAGAGCTTGTTCCCCTTAAGAAGCTGACCTGTTTGTCAATTAAAGAAACCGGCCAGGATTCGAACCAGTTAACAGACTATTCCCCATTATCCGTGCTTACAAATCTGGAAACGCTTTGTTTGGATTCAGAAGCCATTCGGGAATTCAGCTTTTTAAAGCCACTTTCTCACTTAACCAGCCTTTCGGTTACAGGATCCGAAGCAATTGGAATTCAGCCTTTGGCAGAGCTGACCCAGCTTCATTTTCTTGCATTGGAAGATAATGATTCCGTTGCAGATTACAGCCCTTTAGCAGCGCTTACAGAGCTTAAGGCATTAAGGCTGGATAAAAACAGTTCAATGCCGGATCCCAATCTGTCCTCTTTAAGCAGTCTGGAGGATTTGGAGGTCAGCGGTTTTCTTTCAGTTTCTTGGATCGGAAATCTTTTAAACTTAAAGAATTTATCCATCCATGGATGCAATTTGGATGAGGCACAGGCCCTTTCGGCTCTTTCCAGATTGGAGAGCCTGACCTGCTATTCGGTCTGGACCTCTGAGCATGGGCTGAAAAATTTAAACTTTATTAATGGAATGGCAAATCTGAAGCGGCTGTGTTTTTGCAATTTAAATGCAGACAGCCAGTTCAGCGGATACGGAAATAATGTTGAAATTTATGGAGATATTTCCAATGTTTTCAATCATCAGGGCTTAGAAGAGCTGTATCTTAGTGACTGCCTTGCTGAGATTTCGTTTCAGAAGGTAGAGGATAATCCTTCTTTGAAAATATTATGGATGGATGGGGTGGGGATAAAGGCAAATTTTCATGTGGAATCTTACAATGGCATGACAGATGTTTGGTATGATGACGTTATATTTGATGAACATACGGATTTTCTTACCCATTTTCCGAACCTGGAAGAATTAAAATTAGACAGAAATCAGCTTACGGCCATCCGTTTTGCGGCAGCATTAAAGAATTTAAAATGGCTCAGCATTCAGGATAACTATGTAACAGATTTAGCTCCGCTGAATCAAGTGGAACAATTAAAGTATCTTGATGTCCGTAAAAATCCTGTCAGCAATGTGCCGGAAGCAGAGGAAGGCATGGTAATATTAAAATAAATTTCTTCTGAAATATAGTATGATTTTTTAAAATGGAACCATGCTAATTTTAAAGGAGATGGATATCCGGAAATTTTGAAAGCTTCAATAGAATCATGCCAGTCAAGCATAAGACGATGAGATGATTGTCTTTGCTGATGGAAGAGGCAGGCCGCATGACAGCTTTAAGAGGGGATGTTTATGGAGAAAACAGCATTGACGAAACAAGAAATTTGTTGGATTCTTTACGATGTGGGAAATTCCGCATTTATTTTGCTGGTATCTACCATAATACCGATTTATTTTAACAGCCTGGCATCAAATGCCGGGCTTTCTGAGGTAGACTACCTGGCTTATTGGGGATATGCCGCTTCCATTTCAACAATCCTTGTGGCATTGATTGGCCCTGTGCTGGGAACTCTGGCTGACACCAGAGGATTTAAAAAACCGCTGTTTGCCATATCTATGGCAATTGGAGGAAGCGGCTGCTGGCTTTTGGGATTTCCTTCTGACTGGCTTTTATTTCTTATTGTATTTGTAATTGCAAAGGCCGGCTATCATTCCAGCCTGATTTTCTATGATTCTATGCTGGTGGATATTACGAGTCAGGAACGTCTGGATCAAGTTTCTTCTCATGGATATGCATGGGGATATATTGGAAGCTGTATTCCCTTTGTGCTGTCCCTGATTCTTGTCCTGTTTCATGAATCGGCGGGGATCTCTATGAAAACTGCCATGTTTCTTGCCTTTTTCTTAAATGGGGCCTGGTGGTTTTTATGTACCATTCCTTTATTAAAAAATTATCAGCAGAAATACTGTGTGGAATTGCCGGAGCATCCGGTAAAGAGCAGCTTTTTGCGCCTTCTTAAAACCCTTCAGGATATGAAAAACCATAAATCTATATTTTTATATCTTCTTTCATTCTTTTTCTTTATTGATGGCGTATATACAATTATTGAAATGGCTACTGCTTACGGAAGCGCCTTGGGAATGGATTCCAGCCAGCTTCTGCTTGCTCTTCTTGTGACTCAGTTGGTTGCATTTCCCTGTGCATTGCTATTTTCCCGCCTGTCCGGATATTACAAAACTTCTCAGCTTTTAAAGGTGTGTATTTTGGCTTATACGGGGATTTCACTGTTTGCAGTTCAGCTTGACAAAATTTGGGAATTTTGGCTTTTGGCAATTTTCGTAGGAATGTTCCAGGGGGCTATCCAGGCATTGTCCCGTTCCTATTTTGCAAAAATTATTCCGGCAGATAAATCAGGTGAGTACTTTGGAATTTACGATATCTGCGGAAAAGGCGCCTCTTTCCTTGGAACTACACTGGTGGGACTGATTGCGCAGCTAACGGGGAAGATGAGTATGGGAGTTGCCATGCTTCCGCTTTTGTTCCTGGCAGGATTTGTGTTATTTTGCAGGACGGAACGGATGCAGGGAGAAATATAAAAGAATATGGCTTAAATGGGATGCAGGATTTTTTCATTATAAGTAAAATCAGAATATACTTTCGGAATCTCTCCTGCACCTGTCTTTGTGGCTGATTTTCCGCCATATGCACTTAAATTTAACAAAAAATTATCTCATAAAATCAGGCACAAAGAGATTCCGAGAGTACATCAGAAAGAAAAGGAGAAAAGAAATATGAGCATTCGGATTGGTATTTTAGGTTATGGAAATTTAGGGAAAGGGGTAGAAAGCGCGGTTTGCCAGAACCCGGATATGGAATTAACGGCGATTTTTACCAGGCGCAGTCCGGAATCTTTACAGGTACGGGCCAAAGGCGTTAAAGTATTACATATTGATGCTTTGGAACATATGCAGGATGAAATTGACGTTTTGATTTTGTGTGGGGGAAGCGCTACGGATTTGCCCCAGCAGACGCCGAAGTATTCATCCATGTATAATGTAGTAGATAGTTTTGACACCCACGCGAAAATACCGGAGCATTTTGCTGCTGTAGATGCCCAGGCGAAAAAGGGCGGGAAAGTAGGAATTATTTCCTGCGGATGGGATCCGGGAATGTTTTCCTTAAACCGCTTATATGCAAATGCGATACTGCCGGAGGGACATGACTATACCTTCTGGGGAAAAGGCGTCAGTCAGGGGCATTCCGATGCCATCCGACGGATTTCCGGGGTAAAAGATGCCAGACAGTACACTATCCCGGTTCCTCAGGCAGTAGAAGCTGTCAGAAATGGCTTAAATCCGGAACTTACTACCAGACAAAAACATACCAGGGAATGTTTCGTAGTAGCAGAGGAGGGGGCAGATCTTGGGGCAATTGAAAAGGAGATTGTAACCATGCCTAATTATTTTGCTGACTATGACACAACGGTACATTTTATAACAGAGGAAGAGATGGCGCAGGATCACAGCGGCCTTCCACATGGAGGATGCGTCCTGCGTACCGGAAAGACGGGAATGGATCTGGAACATAACCATGTGATCGAGTATCAGCTAATGCTGGATTCTAATCCGGAATTTACCGGGGCAGTCATTACAGCTTATGCAAGGGCAGCCTTCCGCATGAATCAGGAAGGGCAGAACGGCTGCAAGACAGTGTTTGATGTGGCACCAGCCTATCTTTCCGCTAAGAGCGGCGAGGAATTAAGAAGGCATTTGCTGTAAGGCAGCCATTCAACGGCAGCTATCAATTGACGTTTTATTTCACAGATTGTTCCCCTCAGCAGGCAAAGGAAACTATCTTTTGACGGCTGAGGGGATTATTTATGTTGGGTATTCACAATAGTGTTCTGTCTGGCTCATAGATAGGCAAACTTCCTTGCCTATTTTCCTGACAGCGCCACTCCCCAAGCCTCGACGTAGCAACCGCTACGCCTTCGT
>JAAWIS010000109.1 GCA_022796475.1 Lachnospiraceae bacterium
TAAAGCACTGGCATTTAAAATGTGCTGTGATATAAGTTTTAAGAAAGGAAACAGATATGAAAAGAGAAGAAGCAAGGAAGAAAGCAGAAGAATTAGTTGGGTTAATGACATTAGAAGAGCGTGCCAGCCAATTGCGCTATGATGCTCCGGCAATAAAAAGACTTGGAATTCCTTCCTATAACTGGTGGGGGGAAAGCCTGCACGGTGTGGCAAGAGCAGGCACAGCTACGGTTTTTCCCCAGGCAATCGGGATGGCGGCATCGTTTGATGAGGAACTGATAGGAGCGATTGCCAACTGCATTGCAGAGGAAGGAAGGGCAAAGTACAATGAATTCAGCGCCCACAATGACCGGGATATTTATAAAGGATTAACATTCTGGTCGCCTAATGTGAATATTTTTCGTGATCCCAGATGGGGACGGGGGCATGAAACCTACGGGGAAGACCCTTTCTTGGCTTCCCGGCTTGGTGTGGCATATGTTAAGGGCCTCCAGGGGGATGGGGAAACCATGAAAGCTGCAGCATGTGCAAAGCATTTTGCCGTACATTCCGGCCCGGAGGCAATACGGCATGAATTCGATGCGGAGCCCAGTCCGAAAGATATGGAAGAAACTTATCTGCCGGCATTTGAGGCACTGGTAAAAGAGGCTCATGCAGAAGCTGTAATGGGCGCCTATAACAGGGTAAACGGCCAGCCTTGCTGCGGCAGCAAGGAATTAATTCAGGATATTTTGCGAGGGAAATGGGGATTTGAGGGGCACTTTGTATCCGACTGCTGGGCGATACGGGATTTTCATGAACATCATATGGTAACGGCCACTGCTGCCGAATCAGCAGCAATGGCGTTAAATGCGGGATGCGATTTAAATTGCGGAAATACCTATCTCCATATCTTGTCTGCATTTCAGCAGGGGCTGGTAACAGAAGAGGGGATTACCGAGGCGGCGGTGCGCTTATATACCACCCGGTATCTGCTGGGCCTGTTTGACGGAAGCGAATATGATTCCATTCCATATGAGGCAGTGGAGTGCAGCGGCCATCTTGCATTGGCAGACAGGGCAGCGAAAGAAAGTGTGGTCATGCTGAAAAATGACGGCATTCTGCCACTGGACTTGGGAAAAATCAAAACCATCGGAATCATAGGGCCGAATGCCGACAGCCGAAAGGCGCTGATTGGCAATTATCACGGCACCTCGTCCGAATATATTACCGTATCAGATGGCATCCGCAGGTATGTTAATGGCAGAGCCAGAATCTTATATTCTGAGGGATGCTCTTTATTCCAAGATAATACAGAGCCGCTGGCCATGAAAGGCGATCGGCTGGCAGAAGCGCAGATAGTGGCAGAACACAGTGATATAGTGGTTTTGTGCCTTGGTCTGGATGAAACGCTGGAAGGCGAAGAAGGGGATACCGGAAACAGCTATGCTTCCGGCGACAAAATGGATCTGCTCCTTCCCAAACCACAGCGGGAATTGATGGAAGCAGTGGAACAAACAGGGAAACCAGTGGTTTTCTGCCTGATGGCAGGAAGCGCCATTGATCTGCGTTATCCGGCAGAGCATTTTAATGCAATTTTGCAGCTTTGGTATCCCGGTGCAGGGGGCGGCAAAAGCATTGCAGACATTTTATTTGGGGAAACTTCCCCTTCCGGAAAACTTCCAATTACCTTTTATAACGATTTATCATCACTCCCGGACTTTACAGACTATCGGATGGAAGCAAGAACATACCGGTTTATGGAAGAAAATGCCCAGTATCCCTTTGGCTTTGGGCTGACATACGGAAACGTAGCGGTAACGGATGCTAAAGTCGCAAAGATTACAGAAGAAAGGGACTGTTTCGGTCTTCCGGATGTATTTGTAAATGTTACGGTGAAAAATAGCGGAATTTATGATACAGACGATGTGATACAAATTTATGTAAAAAAT
This sequence comes from Lachnospiraceae bacterium, assembly GCA_022796475.1. Taxonomy (GTDB): domain Bacteria; phylum Bacillota; class Clostridia; order Lachnospirales; family Lachnospiraceae; genus Caccovicinus. Next base: position 1,932 of record JAAWIS010000109.1, read on the forward strand.
ACAGATTCTGCTTATGGAGTGAAAAATCCAGCCTTGTGTGCTTTTTTGCGTGTGCATGTAAAGGCCGGGGAGTGTGTGGAAGTGGAAATGCCAATCCATGGCAGGGCATTTTCCGTTGTTAATCAAAAAGGGGAGCGGCTCAAAGATGGAAGCCATTTTGAGCTATATGCCGCTGCCTCACAGCCGGATAAGAGAAGCATTGAATTGACGCAAATAGAACCGGTAAAGCTGCATCTGGTCTTGTAGGCGGCTGCAAACCTATATATGAGGAATAGAAAAAGCTGTCAAGGGTAAAATTAGCGTTTCGCGCCCTTGACAGTTTTTTACTTTATTAGGATTAGGAAATTGCGTCCTATAAAGCAAAAAACCTCTGGGGGATGCGCACTTCGCGCTTAAGGAAAGTGTCTGCTGGCGCAGACGCGCTCCGGCGCGAGAGTCCGGCAGGCCGGACTCTTTTTATCTTTGCTATTAGGCGGTCAAGTGGTTTTGTAAAATGGATAAAACCACACAATATATAGCCTGGATATCCAATGATTTCTGGTGTATATTGCAGGAATGTCAAATTTTGCAGCAACCTCGATTTATGATAAAATTTATTGTGCAGTAAGGCAGGTTTACCTTGATTTTGGCGTTTTACAGCCACGGAACAGACCAACATTTTTATAGTTCTATTCCCGTAAATGCGTTCGAAAGCGCAACAGAAATGAAAGTTAATCCGCTGGATGCAATTACTAATTTTATGAGAATATGGTTTGCAAAAAGCAATCGTATTTGATATAATACAAAAATACGGATCCATTTGACAACAGTTTTGTCAGAAAGAAGGCAGACTTTGTACAAAGGTGAATGAAAAATAATGCAGTATCATAATGTAATTCTTTTATGGGGAAATTTCTTAGATGATTGCAATTAGACAGTAACGGACATGGGACGTTTTCCAACAGACGGTTATATCTCCGCGTGGGCAGGTCTGTGTCCAGGCAATAACGAAAGTGCAAACAGACGGAAGTGCGGGAAGACCAGAAAAGGTAACGCCCTCCTGTGGGATACACTGGTTGTATGTGCCCATAGTACGGTGAAAAACAAAAGCACTTATTTTTCTGCCTGGTTTGCCCGGATCAGCACCCATCGTGGGAAAAAGCGTGCGTATGTTGCAGTCGCCCATTCCATGCTTGCAGCCATTTACCATATCATCAAAGATGGTGTTGTTTTCCAGGATTTAGGTGCCAATTATTATTTTCAGTTCAACCGGGAACGTAAAATCAATGCATACCTGAAAAAGTTAAAAGCACTTGGCTGGGTAACCTCTGTAGTTGCCGCATAAGGTTTCCAGTTAAGTTCAAAAAAGTCGTTTGAAATTTGTTAGAGGGGGAGTCTGCGCTTTTTTAGCTCCCCGGAAGTTAATGTTTCACAGTACGAATAAATGATAATTATGGAAATCAAAAAAATCAAGTGCTGCCGACATCTGAAAATGTTGAAAACCCTTGATTTTGCAATAAAAAATCGGAGTAACAGGATTTGAACCTGCGACCTCTCGGCCCCCAGCCGAGCGCGCTACCAAGCTACGCCATACTCCGTTCAGTTTTGTATTATAGCATAAAGAATTGGATTTGAAAAGAGTTTTTTGAAAAATTTTTTTGGAGGATAAATACGGTGCCAGAACGCAAGTCGATTATCAGTTTTGATCTCGATATGACCCTGTTAGATCATGCTGTTTACCGGATTCCGGACAGTGCGCTGGAGGCTGTGGAGCGGCTAAGGAAGGATCATAAAATTGTGATTGCTTCCGGCAGAGATATGGATAACCATTACAGCATCCAATTTAAAGAACAGTTAAAGCCTGACGGAATCATTCATATGAATGGTACAAAAGTTACAGTAGATACCGAGTTGATTTATGATCATATTATGCCGAAAGAGCTTTTAAAAGAACTTCTTTGTTTTTCTTCAGAGAACGGGCTAAGCATCGGTGCAACGATCGGCGACCTGGATTATTATACCAGCCCGGAAACTGTAGCTGCTCATGATATGAAACGGTGGGGAGATATGAACCGCCAGTTTCGGGATCCGTATCAGCTACTGGAGCGTTCCGTTCGAACATTGGCTTATATTGGAGATGAGAAGGGGGTCAAACGTTTGGAAGAACATTTTCCGAATGTAAAATTTCCCATGTTTGCCGGAAAGGCGGGAGCTGATGTAGTAGAACAGGAAGCATCCAAGGCAGAGGGACTAAAGCGTTTGTGTACATACTGGAATATACCGATTAAACATACGGCAGCCTTCGGCGACAGTATGAATGATTTGGAGATTTTAAAAGCTGCTGGAATTGGAATTGCTATGGGAAATGGAATTTGGGAATTAAAAAAGGAAGCAGACTATGTGACTTCCAAAATTGATGAAGACGGGATTTTGCGGGCCTGTCAGCATTTTAACTGGTTTATTGGCAGATGGGGAAATGACGAATAAATCCAGAAAAAGATATTTCCATAAGCTTTATAAAAAAGTTTTCGAAATGAAATGGATGATATGAAATACAAAAAAGGGAAGGATTGAGTGTTATGGCAAAACAGTATGATTTAGTAGTAATAGGCGCAGGGCCAGGCGGATACACGGCAGCAATTCAGGCAGCCGATTTTGGAATGAAAGTAGCTGTGGTGGAAGAAAAAGAATTAGGCGGTGTATGCGTAAACCGGGGATGTATTCCTACGAAGGCATTGCTTTATGCATCCCATATTTTTTCGCTGATGCAGACAAGTGACGAATTCGGTATTTTTACGGATCAGATTTCATTTGATTATGGAAAAATGCAGAAATATAAAGATAAGTCGGTTATAACTTACCGGGAAGAAATTCAGCGGATGTTTGAAGAGAAGAAGATTGACTTTATTCAGGGAAAGGGGATCCTAAGACGAGATCGAACCGTAGAGGTTCATGGAAGTGACGGCAAGGAATATTGTCAGGGCACATATGTTTTGCTGGCAACAGGTGCGAAAGCTGCCGTTCCGGATATTCCAGGTGCGGATCTTCCGGGAGTTGTAATCAGTGATAAAATATTAAACGGAAAAGATTGGAACTATAATCGCATTGTGATTATCGGCGGCGGGGTAATCGGCGTAGAAATGGCAACAATTTTTAACAATTTATGCAGCCAGGTAACCATTGTTGAACGGAATGATCACCTTCTGGGGCCGATGGATCACCAAGTAGCTTTGGAATTAGAAGAAGATTTAAAACGAAAAGGAATTAATATTTACTGCAGCGCATCTCAAATTTCCATTGCGAAAGAGGAAAGCCTGGTATGTACCTTCCAAAGCAGGAAAAATCAGGAAATTAGCCAGAAGGCAGGGATTGTGCTGATTGCTACCGGAAGAAAGCCGGATGTATCAGACTTGTTTGGGGAAGATGTGCAGCCGGAAATGAAGGATGGAAGGCTGGTTGTGGACGGCGCGTTCCAGACCAGTGAAAAAGGTGTCTATGCCATTGGTGATTTAGTTGCAAACATTCAGCTTGCTCATGTGGCGGCAGCTCAGGGAACGTATGTGGTGGAAAATCTGCTGAAAAAGGAGCACAGTATAAAGCTGGAAGTCGTTCCGAATGGCATGTTTGTCAGTCTGCCTATTGTTCCGAGCTGTATCTATACCACTCCGGAAATTGCTACTGTTGGAATAACAGAGGAAACGGCAAAGGCTTATGGAATGAAAGTTAGGGTAGGGCACTATTCTATGAACGAAAACGGAAAATCCATAATCACCAGGGCAGACGGAGGATTTATCCGCCTGGTATTTGAAGCATATTCCAATACGATTGTAGGTGCACAGATGATATGCCCCAGGGCTACGGATATGATTGGAGAAATGGCCACCGCTATTGCCAACGGCCTGACTGCCGTGCAGCTTTCCCAGGCTATGCGGGCCCATCCGACTTACAGTGAGGGGATTAAATATGCGATTGAGGATGCTATGAAAGAAGATTAATTGTAAATCCAGAGCGTGTCTGAAAATTGTTTTCTGTCAGATGTGCGTTACAATTTGTGGGAGCTTTGGCCCGAATAAGGGAGGCATAGTGGGCTACGTTGACCGAATGATAGCCAAATCTCCCGCAAAGTGGGGCGTGCATATGGCGGGAATGAATTTTCAGAACACTAGTGTTTTGACACATTTATTTTCGGTGGACAAGGAGATATGGTAATTGTGAATTGTTTTTAAGTGATGGTTTGACCAGAATTTGTATCTTAAAAAAAGGTTCACAATTACCTGCTGACAGAATAATCAGGAGAATGACGAGAGTGATAAATTTTGATAAATTGTTCACAACTTGTTTGTGCTTTGGAAAGGAATGGCGAAAAATATGATACAGGAACGTTTAGACCAGCTTCGCAGGCTGATGGAGAAAAGGGGAATGGATGCTTATCTGGTTCCTACAGCTGATTTTCATGAGTCTGAATATGTGGGAGATTATTTTAAATGTAGGAGCTTTTTAAGCGGATTTACCGGTTCTGCAGGAACCTTGGCAGTAACCAGGAACGACGCAGCTTTATGGGTAGATGGACGCTACTTTGTTCAGGCGGCAAAACAGCTTGAAGGCAGCGGCATCCGTATGATGAAAATGGGAGAAGAAGGAGTTCCTGAAATAGAAGATTTTCTTGGAGAAATGATTCCGGAACAAGGCTGCCTGGGATTTGACGGGCGGGTGGTGAATCATTTTATGGGAAAGAAGCTGGAAAAGGTTTTGGCAAAAAAACAGGTTTCAATTCAGTATGAGGAAGATTTAGTAGACGAAGTCTGGACGGATCGCCCGCCTATGTCTTCCAGACCGATCTGGATTTTAAAAGAGGAGTATGCAGGAAAATCTGCTGCAGTAAAAATACAGGAACTGCGGGCGGAGATGGAAAAAGAAAGCGCCACTGTGCATATTTTAACGGCATTGGACGATATTGCATGGCTTTTGAACCTTCGGGGAGATGATATACCATGCAATCCCGTATTTTTATCCTATTTGGCAGTAACCAGACAGCAAGCAGTTCTGTTTCTTCATGAGCAGGCTTTAGGAAAAGAAGAAAAGGAATATTTGTCAACTCTTCAGGTGGAACTGCGGCCTTATGATGCAATTTATCATTATGTGAAGAGCCTTCAAAATGAAACGATACTTTTGGAAGAAGGACAGGTTAATTACGCGATTATCCGCGGAATTAATGATTCCAACCGAGTGATCAGCAAGATCAACCCAACTGTCTTTGCAAAAGCTGTAAAAAATCCTACAGAAATTAAAAATATGAAACAGGCCCATGTTAAGGATGGTCTGGTGATGACCCGCTTTATGCGCTGGATGAAAGAAAACATCGGAGTAATTCCTATGGATGAGCTGTCGGCAGAAAAGAAATTAGATGAAATGCGGATGGAGATGGAAGGAAATCTGGGACTCAGTTTTCATACCATATCTGCTTATGGTCCTCATGGCGCTATGTGCCATTATTCTGCCACTGAGGAAAGCAATTGTGTGATTGAGAAAAAAGGATTTTATTTGGTGGATTCCGGCGGTCAGTATTATGAGGGAACAACGGATATTACCAGAACAATTGCAGTTGGTCCGTTGACGAAGGAGGAAAAGGAACATTTTACTTTGGTTTTAATCAGCATGCTCCGTTTAGGTGCTGTTCAATTTCCCCATGGCGCAAGAGGGCTGACATTGGACTATGCAGCGCGTCAGGTATTTTGGGAACGAGGGCTGAATTTTAACCATGGAACCGGACATGGAGTAGGATATTTATTAAACGTCCATGAGCGTCCAGTTGGGATTCGCTGGAAAATGGTTCCGGAGCGAATGGATAGCTGTGTCCTGGAGCCGGGAATGATTACTTCCAATGAACCTGGAATTTATATTGAAGGAAGTCATGGAATCCGGACGGAGAATCTGATGATTTGTGTAGAACGGGAAAAGAATGAGTATGGCCAGTTTCTTGGCTTTGAGTATTTAACATGTGCACCGATTGACTTAGATGGAGTAGAACCTTCGCTCATGAGCCAGCGGGATATAGATTTACTAAACGATTATCATAGACAGGTGTATGAGAAACTTTCTCCTTATCTGGAGGAAGAAGAAAAAGAATGGCTGAAAACAGCTACAAGAGCGATTTAATTCTATAGAAAACCGGAAGCTGAAATTGATTTAGCAGATGCAGCTTCCGGTTTTTAAGGCTGAAAGTTAAGATTCTGGAAGATCAACCAGCAAATAGGAATGATGGATGGCTGGGAGAAAGCGCTCCAAAATATCAGAAGTTTTAATGCGAAGGCTGGAGGTGTTGATACAGGGATGGCAGCCTATATAAGGATGACCGTCAATTACATGCCGGTCTATTATCAATTGAACTTTGTTTTGCGTATCATTCATCAATCCTAAAATGCTGACAGAGCCTGGCGTGATATCCAGGAAGCGTTCCATATATTCAGGTTCTGCAAAAGAAAGCCGTGAACTTCCGATTTGTTTCGACAAGTCTTTGGTGCGGAATTTTTTAGTTCCTGGCATTAAAAGAAGATAAAATTTTGTTTTTTGGGCATTGGTCAGAAATAAATTTTTACAGATATCAATCCCAAGCATTTTATCTACATCCCGGCATGCTTCGATGGTAGGTATGGCATCATGATCCAGCCTTTGATAGGAGATGTGAAGCTGATCTAATAAATGATAAGTGCGGACTTCTTTTTCCAGACGCTTTTCGCAGTTGCCAGGCCGGCCATTATAAAGGGTGGGATCGATATAGCAGGTTTGTGTATTTTGAGAAGCTTTCATTGGTATCCTCCTATAAAACAAATCTAAAAGCAGTGGCTTCCCGTCTATGGCAGAAACTGGGAAATTTATTTTCCTGATTACTTATACGGATGGATTTCCGTCTTTAGCAGAAGCCAGGAAATTTATCTTACTGGTTACTTATATGGATGGATTTCCGTCTGTGCCAGAAATCAGGAACATAATCTTTCAGGTTACTTACACAGAAGGATTTATGCTCAACTGTGTGGAAAAACTACTTAATTAGTATATAAGAATTTGGAAAAAATGCAAGGAAATTCAGGAGAAAAGCAAAAAAATGAAGAAAGAAATGACAGAACATACAAGAAGCAGGAGAAAAGAAGGGGAGAAAGCAGAGGGGAAGAAAAGGGAGAAGAAAGAAACGTTCAACCTCAAAAATAAAACTAAGGAGAAGGAAAAAGCTGCTTCTGCACTATGCCCGGCTGCAGGGAAATGCGGAGGATGCCAACTGCTTCATCTGTCTTATGAGGAACAGCGAAAGAAAAAACAAAAGCAGATAGAAGATTTATTAAAGGGGATTTGTCCGATCCGCCAAGTGGTGGGAATGGAGCATCCATGGCATTATCGGAATAAAGTACATGCAGTATTTGATCATGATAGAAAGGGCAATCCGATTTCTGGTATTTATGAAGAAAACAGTCACAAGGTAGTTCCGGTAGAAAACTGCCTGCTTGAAGATGAAAAAGCAGATGCAATTATCGGAACAATACGAAGTCTGTTAAAATCCTTTAAAATTCGCACGTATGATGAAGATACTGGTTATGGGCTCCTCCGACATGTGCTGATTCGTGTAGGCAAATTCAGCGGACAGATTATGGTAGTACTGGTGACTGCCTCTCCAATATTCCCGTCAAAAAATAACTTTGTAAAAGCATTGCGGGAAAAGCATCCGGATATCACCACAATTGTTCAAAATGTAAATAATCAAAATACCAGCATGGTCCTTGGGGAAAAAGAATCGGTATTTTACGGAAAAGGTTATATTGAAGATCAATTGTGCGGATATACTTTCCGTATTTCCTCTAAATCGTTTTATCAGGTGAATCCAATTCAGACAGAAAAACTTTACCAAAAGGCAATTTCCATGGCAAATTTAACGGGAAAAGAAAGGGTAATCGATGCGTATTGCGGAATTGGAACCATTGGAATTATCGCTGCAAAATCGGCAGCAGAAGTGATTGGCGTAGAATAAAACCGGGATGCCATCCAGGATGGGATCAGCAATGCAAAAGCAAATCATATAAAAAATATCCGGTTTTATCATGATGATGCCAGCGCGTTTCTTTCTAGTATGGCTGCAGCAGGAAAGCAGGCAGATGTGGTATTTATGGATCCGCCCCGCAGCGGAAGTACAGAAGTTTTTATCAGGGCAGTAGCAAAATTAAAGCCATCTAAAGTGGTTTATATTTCATGCGGGCCAGAAAGTTTGGCAAGAGATTTGAAATACTTTCAGAAATTTGGTTATCAGGCAAAAGAAGGGTGGGGGTTTGATTTGTTTCCTTGGACTTTTCATGTGGAGACTGTGGTGTTGATACAAAGGAAAGATACCTAGAAATGAGGGTGTAAAAAATTCTGTGTCTATAGGATTTTAAGATTCCTTGATAAGAATTCGATATGTAAGATTTCGCTGTCGATTTTTTGAATTTCCTGTTGT
>JAAWIS010000110.1 GCA_022796475.1 Lachnospiraceae bacterium
AACATCTCGATAAATCGGGATTTCACCAATTCATCCAACTTACTAATCTGCCGGTTGCGTTTAGCAATCAGGTCGCTGACTTTGTCTATCACAGCTACAGTTTTATGCTGTTTGTCAAGAGATGGGTATATCACCTTGACTTTCGCCAGAGATTGCCTAACAATTTGAGGCTGTGCCGAACCAGTGATGACATCTGATAAGCCACGAAACAATAAATAATAATATAAATATTTTATATTTATTTCTTCAGACAAGTTATCTAATGCCATTGCATTTCCGTTCACATAGGAAAATGGCTCACAAATATTTAATGTGCCACAAGTCGCCCCACGACAAGTAATCAATATAGTTGGTTGTTCATGGTTGTAATTCGTATAGTATCCAATTACTCCATTTGCGCCATATACTGAATAACCCGTTTCTGTTAACATTTTAGCGGATATTGTTTTCCACTGTTTTGGACTACAGATTTCACATAATCCCTTTTCCTTCACAGCATCCCCTCCAATTCCGCCAACCCTGCCGTAATCTCCAATTCCAGCTCATGCAGGTCTGCCATGATTTCCTCAGTGGAAGGATATTCTACCGGCACATACTCCACCTTCTTGTATTTATTGATGGACAGGTCATAATCATTGTCAGAGATTTCTTGTTTCGGCACAAAAAAGCTCTGCTCAGTGCGCTGTCGGTCAGCTTCCTTATTCAGATGGTGGAACCGCTGGATAATATCCGGAATGTCATTTTCCGCAATCTCGCTGCGCTTGTCGTCCAGAGAACGGCCATCAGCCTTCATATCATAAAACCACACATTTTCTGTACCGCCTGCACCAGTTTTTGTAAACACAAGCACAGCGGTAGAAACACCCGCATAGGGCTTGAACACACCAGACGGCATAGAAATCACTGCCCGCAGTTGATGATTCTCTACCAGCTCTTTTCGAATAGATTTGTGTGCCTTAGAGGAGCCAAATAATACGCCATCTGGTACGATGCAGGCGCACTGACCGCCCCTTTTCAGCATCCGCAGAAATAGTGCCAGAAACAGCAGCTCAGTTTTTTTGGTGTTAGTCACTGCTTTTAGGTTGTCATGAATGCTCTCGGCATCTACCGTACCTTTGAAAGGAGGGTTAGCCAGGCAGATGGTAAACCTGTCGCTAATCTGGTTCTGTTTGGAAACGCTGTCCTTATAATCTACTTCCGGATGGCTGATAGAGTGCAGCATCAGATTCATGGCAGAGATGCGCAGCATAGTGCGGTCAGTGTCATAGCCAGTGAAAGCATTTCCAGCAAAATGTTCCCACTGCTCGCTGTTCATGGTGTCATCATAGCATTTGCGGATGTACTCCGCAGCAGATACCAGAAAACCTGCCGTACCGCAAGCCGGGTCGCAGATAATATCGTCTGGCATAGGCTGCAACAGCTCCACCATCATTTCCCGGATATGCTTTGGTGTGCGGAACTGACCGTTCTGCCCAGCAGTAGCCAGCTTGTCCAGCATATACTCGTACAAATCGCCCTGCATATCCAGGTCAGAAATATCATGCTCATACATATCATCCAGCCCAGTGATAATCTTTTGCAGCACCTGAGGCGTAGGAATCAGGAATATCGCGTCGCTCATATACCGGGCAAAAGCTGTTTCGTTCTGCACAACGCTGCCGGAATCATCGGCAATTTCCACAAGTTCGCCCTGATCCGTAAAATCCGGCAGGCGTCCATACTTCATATTTTTAATAGCAGGGAATACCCGCTTAGAAATCACGTCGTAAATGTCCCGGGGATCGTTATTCTTAAATTTGCTCCAGCGCATAGCCTGCCCTACTGCAGACTGAGGAAAAATCTTATCCATCTTTTCGCCGGTCATGTTTTCAAATTCTTCCGTTTCCAGTTCCTTCTCATCCAGAGAACGGATAAACATAAGGTAGGTCAACTGCTCAATAACTGTCAGGGGATTCGTAATGCCGCCCGCCCAGATATCCGTCCAGATTTTATCGACTTTATTTTTAATTATGCCTGTAATCATGAGGCATTTCCTCCATTTTTTCGTTGGTAATCAATTCCATTACATCTCCAATGCGTAATATTTAAATTGATGCTTTAATTGAATCAAGACTATTTTGTTCATAGTATAAGCCTTTTTATTCCCAATCTATTTTCAATTATACAGATGTATTCTTCTGATATATCACATACAATACTTTTTCTCCCGCTCTTTTTTGCTACCGCTGCTGTTGTTCCAGAACCAGCCATAGGGTCAAATACTATCTCATTTTTTATTGTAGCCATTGAAATTAACTTTTCAAAAACTGCCTCCGGTTTTTGTGATGGATGGCCTGTCTGCTCATTTTTCCCTACAAATCCAATTATTAAAGGAGATTCTATTACTGTCGGCGGGCCAGGAATGTAACGCATTTTACCATTCACAAGTTTTTCTTTCTGTTCATCATTCAAAAAATGCTCTGGATGTAATGAAAATCCCTCCTTTGTAAATTGTAAACAGGCATTCTGGCTAGACCTCCACCCACGTATGACAGAAGGGCAATTTTTATAATACCAAGTTAGCCATGAAGATAATTTAAAACCTATAGGGGCATATCTCACATACGGCCCTATAATCTCAGGAAAACCCCATAAATAAATTAAGTCTGAAAAATTAGAAGATTTATTAAGAAGCTTCTTTATAAATTTATCATATTCCTGCATTGGTAACTCTCCTCCAATGCCCTTATTGTACCAAGGATCTAACATAGTACATGTAACCCCTATTCCACTTCTTCTAATAATTTCCATAGATTCGAAAACATCCATTGGTGGAAGAATAACAATCCCATCCTTTTCAAGTGCCTTATTTATTTTTTCTTTTCTTGTCATTAAAATAATCTCCCCGTTTACTTAGCAACCACAAATTTTCTATCTATTAGCCACTGTATATCATCAAAAGCTACTTGAATATTCTTCCATTCTTTTGTAAGTATTGGAACTTCTTGTAATATTCTTGAAATCAAATTATTTTGCGGCATTCCCCAATAAACTCCATATCCTGGAACCAATAAATTCCCTGCAACATGGTTTGTCGGAATTGCTGTCCCAAAATTAGCTAGGCAATCTAATAAACAATATCTTCTGACAATAGAATTTCTTGATTCCATAATACATAGTTTATCTTCTCTTAATTCTATTATCTCATTTGCTATAGCATCATGAATACTTTTCTGAATCTCAAGCTTCTCATATCCATCATTTAGTAAAAGCATTTCTACATCTGCAACATTGCCGCCTGTCACGAAAATCGCATGTTCTATTTCTAATGCTGTAAGAAAGCAAATTTTTTGGAAACCTCTTCTTAGCTTTATAGATGCTGTTCTAATTTGAAAAAAATCATATGTTGATTCTTTAGCAATCATTTTTCGTAAGTCCCCATTTAAAGATGAATAATAACCCGCGCCATCTAAATATTCCATAAAAACTGCTTCTGAATATTTCTTCAATGTAATTATACGAGTGCTATCGGTTTGATCTACTACTTTGTGAGAAACACTTCCGGAATCTCCAGCATAAAATTGACATTGAACGAATACCTTTCCGCCCTTATCCCTTGATTTATATGGAAGTATAAAATCATATTTACGTTTCTTTAAATTGTCCTTAGTTTCTGATTCACCAAAAAAATCCCCAAGCGTTACATCTTGTTCGTTATAATCATACCCTGCAATCATTCCCCACTCGTTCATATATTTTCTTAAAATTAATTCAGGAATATGCCCTTGAGTAGCAGTAATAGACCCTCGCGACTGAAATGTGACAATAGGACTCATAAATGCCTCTGCACATTCTTTTTCTCTCATATTTATATAAGAAACACCCAAAGACCATAATTGTTTCGCATAACTCTCATCTGACACAAGAATCTGAAAGAAGCATTTCAACAATTCTTCTTGTACTTTTAAATAATTTTTCAACGAAACCACAGTTTTTATTACTGCCTCTGATCCAAAAGTTCTAGGTAAATCTTTATATACTAACTTTCCCTTTGAGGACACCTTTGGAATTTTATCTTTTTCTAAAACGATTTTCATATATACAGGAAATTGGCACTTTATATTATTATCTGTTTTTCCTGTTGCAAAGTATAGAACCTCACATATACTTTCTAAAAATGATGTTGCTTCAGCCATCCCTTTATCATTTATAATGGGAATTAATTTCTCAGCCAAGTTATTGGCTGAACACAATTGTATGTTTCTAAAGTCATTTGATAACAAAGCAACTCTATCAAATCCGTTAATGATTTTTTGTAAATCTACTTTAAATTGTTCTGCTTCTCTAATTTCACCCAATGATGGTGTTATTCAAAAATCAAACTCAGATAACTTTTCCTGTAAACCAGCATCATATGTTTTTAATTTCATTCTCTTTTTCCTCTCTTTTATTCTAAATCTCAAAATACTTCAACGCATCCTTTATCGCTTCCACTTTCTCCGCTGTTGGATTGTTTCCTTGTCTGTTTCAATTTCTCTGCCTCATTAGGAGTATCATACACCAGCAAGCCTAAATTCCGTTTTACCTCTGCGATATATGCAGTATGTAATTTGAAGCCGTATTTTGCTTCTATATACTCCTTAATCATCTTGTATCTAACCTGCTCTTTTGGCTTGTACGATTTGGCTCTCTTATCGATATTGTCAAGCGGCACTTTGCTTTCACCCTCGCCAAACTCCACTTTTACATTGATTTAGCTATCAGTTTTTTTGCGGGAAAGCAATGCAACCGTTTCGATCCCTGAAGTTCCCGGAAACAGATCCACAGCACATGCCTGTACCAGTTCATATCCCCCTTCTTTCAGCAGCGCCAGATCACGCACAAGGCTGGTTGGCTTGCAGGATACGTATACCATCCGATCCACTCCGAATCGGATTATTTTTGGCATGGCTTTTGGATGAATCCCGTCCCTGGGCGGATCCAGCACGATTAAATCCGGTTTATCTTCCAACTCATCTATAACTTTTAATACATCTCCAGCCAGAAAGAAGCAATTATCCAACTGATTTTTTCTGCTGTTTTCCCTGGCCGCTTCCACTGCCTCCGGCACAATCTCTACTCCTACCACCTTGGCAGCTACAGGAGCTAATACCTGGGCTATCGTACCAGTTCCGCTGTATAAGTCAAACACCACCTTATCCTTTGTATTTCCAATATAATCTCTGACAGTCTGGTACAAAATCTCTGCACCAAGAGAATTTGTCTGAAAAAAGGAGAAGGGCGTAATCCGGAAACAAAGTCCCAGAAGCTCTTCATTGAAAAAATCATGTCCCAGAAGGATATTTGTGCTGTCATTGTGCACCACATCTGCCAGACTGTCATTTTTTGTATGAAGAATTCCTCTCAAGGTTCCCTCCAAAGGAAGGCTTTCGATTTGTTCCTTCCATCCAGTCAGCAGCTTTTCCTCTTCCTGCCTGCCAATCTCCTCTTTCTCTTCTCCGCCCTCTTTTAAAATCCAGTCTAATTGAGTGGTGGTTACTAAGTCTACTAAAATTTCACCGGTTTTCACCCCTCTCCGCACTAAAAGATGGCGCAGATAACCTACATGCCGAAGTTTCTGATAAAACGGCACCTGATGCCCGGCAAAATAATCCCTTGTGACCGTAAGAATCCGGCAAAAATCTGGGTGGACAATCTGGCAGCTTTCTGTGGTTACAATATCATAAAAACTGCCGCGCCTGTGCATTCCTAAAGCAAGAGGCCCCCCTTTCACTTCATCTCCAAAGGAAAATTCCATCTTATTCCGGTATCCGGCAGATATGGGACTGGGCTTTATCCCCTGCCATTCATAACTTCCCTCCTGGCATACACTGTCTAAAAGCTCTTTTACCTGTTCTTCCTTCAGTTTTAACTGCTGTTCATACGGCAGGCTCTGGTAAGTGCAGCCTCCGCAAATGGTAAAGTGAGGACAAACCCCTTCCGTTAATTCTTCCGGCGCCTTTTCCAGCAGCTCCAAAACCATTCCTTCACTTTTTCCCTTCCGCTTTTTCGTTACAATTCCCCGAACCTTTTGTCCTGGAATGGCATTCTTAATTACCAGCTTCTCTCCTTCGATTGTCAAGATCCCTTTATTGGGAAACTCCACTTTTTCAATAATACCTTCAAACTGATCGCCTTTTTTCATATTTTCACATCTGCTCCTGTTTTATCCTGTATGGCCGGACAATACTGCCAAGCATTTGTTCCTGGCATCTTAGCGCTACATGGTATATTTGTCCCAAACATACAAATATGCCTCTGTTTCCAGAGGCATACAAATTTACTTTTACTATTCTTCCGGCTTCTCTTCGTCTTCCTTTATAGCCTTCTCTTCTGGCTTTTCTTCATCTTCAAAAAAGTCATCATCAAAGTCATCTTCGAAATCGTCTTCAAAGTCCTCCAGGTAATCTGGGGTAAAGAAACGATATACGCCATAAGCAATAGCAGCAACTGCCGCTACCACGCCGATAATTGCTAAAATCCACAAGATGCAGTTTTTCTGCTTTTCTTCCTCTTCTTTTCTGTGTAAGAAATCATTTAATCTGGTAGAGTTCATAATCTCCTCTACCCGGTCCCTGGCCTCTCTGCCCATTGCATCAAACCGGTTCATGCTCATAAATTACACGTCCTTTCTGCTTTCTTTCGCGCTATCATTCCGCTTACAGTAAGTATACCATTTTTTCTTCTATTTTACTATCCTAAATTTCGGAAATATAAGATTTTTTTCTGATTTACTGATGACGCCCTCAGTAAACCAGGCAGCACAAAGTTTAGCGGCGCTTGATGTGCGTATCCCCTTTTCCGATAATCGTATGTATTATTCCTCAATCCGTTCCAGTTTTGCAAAGGAAGCAAGCATCCGCTTCACTCCTGCCTGGTCAAAGCATACGGAAATCTCATAGTCCTTTTTTCCATCCTTAATCTCCTGAACCACTCCTTCGCCATATTTTATGTGACGAACCCGATCTCCTTCTTTATAGTCCAGGCGGCTTGCCTTGGTAACGGTAAATTCTTTTCCAAAAGCGGCTTTCTTTTCGCCTGCTTTTCCTGGGCCAAAAGAGCTGACGCTTCCTCTCTTAGCTTCCAAACTTCCAAAAGCTCCATCTCCTTTTGCTGAATAAAGTCCGTTTTTTTGAAAAGGCGATGCTTTTTGAGAAGAAACAGCCAGGCCTGGTTTTTTGGTATCCAAAAGATCTTCTGAAATTTCCTCTATGAACCGGCTTACCCTTAAATACCTGGTTTCGCCATGAACCATCCGCAGTCTGGCTCCGGTAAAAAGCAGTGTTTCCCTGGCTCTTGTAATTCCCACATAACAAAGCCTCCTCTCCTCTTCCACTGCTTCCAAATCTTCATAAGATATTGCCATCATGCTGGGAAATAATCCTTCTTCCATGCCGGCCAGGAACACAACAGGGAACTCCAGCCCCTTTGCACTGTGAAGCGTCATAAGAGTTACCCGGCTCCTGGATTCGTCCATCCGGTCAATATCTGCCACTAATGCTACCTGCTCTAAAAATTCATCCAAATTTGGAGTTTCTGCATGTTCCTCATAGCTGACAGCTTTACTGATTAATTCCTCAATATTTTCCATCCGGATCTGTGCTTCCTCTTCCCCCTCTTCTTCCAGCTCTTGTTGGTAGCCGGTATCCTTAAGAATCGCCTTTATGATATCACTGATGCTTTTTTCCGGATCTTGTGCAATTGCTCTCAGCCCCTCTATTTGCTGTGAAAAAGAAGACACTTTCTGAGCCATCTTTCCAATTCCTGAAATTTTTTCTGCCTCCCTGACCGCATCATACAAATGGATTCCCTGCTGGGAAGCGTACACGGTCAGCTTCCCTATGGTTGCCGCTCCGATCCCACGCTTGGGCACATTAATAATCCGGCTCACTGCCAAATCATCTACGCCGTTGGCTATGGTTTTTAAATATGACAGCACATCTTTGATCTCTTTCCTCTGATAGAAGTTAATCCCGCCTACCACCAAATAGGGCACATCATACTGGATGCAGAATTCTTCTAACAGCCTGGACTGGGCATTGGTTCGGTAAAGAACTGCTAAATCATTCCAGTCCCGCCCGTTGTTATGAAACTCTCTCAAAGCCTTAGCAATATAATTTGCCTCTTCCTCTCCAGTAGGAAACTGCTGATACCTTGGCCGCTCCCCTTCGCCATTAGCGGTCCACAAAGTTTTTTCCTTCCTGTTCTGGTTATTGCAGATTACTTCATTTGCTGCTGCCAAAATGTTTTTGGTAGAACGGTAGTTCTGTTCCAGCTTTATAATACGGGCCCCCAAAAAAGTGGCTTCGAAATTCAAAATATTTGTTACATCCGCACCCCGGAATTTATAAATGGACTGATCGTCATCTCCCACCACACACAAATTCCGGTACTTAAATGCCAGAAGCTCGATCAGCTTAAATTGGGCATAATTCGTATCCTGGTACTCATCAACCAATATATAACGAAAGCGTTCCTGATAATAATTCAGCACCTCCGGACAAGTTTGAAACAGCTCTACCGTTTTTCCTATCAGATCATCAAAATCCATAGCATTATTTTGCAGAAGCTCTTCCTGGTAGGTCTTATAAATCAGACCTATCTTTCTTTCACGGAAATCCGCGGCATTTTGTTCAAAGGCTTCTGGTGAAACCAGCTTGTCCTTTGCCTTTGATATGCAGTCCAGCATTGCCTTTTCTTTATAAAGCTTAGTGTCCACATCCAGCTTCTTTAACACCTGACGCATGATAGCCTTCTGATCATCCGGATCATAGATGGAAAAGTTAGTGTCATAGCCTAAATGCTGACAGTACCTTCTCAGAATTCTCACACACGCTGAATGAAATGTACTGACCCAAACACTGTCCGCCCCAAAGCTTAACAGTTTCTGCACCCTCTCCTTCATTTCCCCTGCCGCTTTATTCGTAAAGGTAATAGCCAGGATATTCCACGGACTGACCTGCTTTTCCTCGATCAAGTAGGCAATTCGATGAGTCAGTACCCTGGTTTTTCCGGAACCTGCCCCTGCCAGCACCAGCAGAGGGCCTTCCGTATGGCTTACCGCTTCCTGCTGCCGATCATTTAATGCTTCAAATTGATTCATAAGTTACCGCCTTTTCTTCTTTCTTTTCATAAGCTGCCGCATATTCTACATCCGCCTTAAACAGTTTACTATAGAAACGCCCGTTTCGTCAAAACGTTTTTCGGAGATCGTTCAGATCCTTTCTGACTTCAAATTCCTCAAGATAATCCTTTCCTAATGTGCTGTCTGCATTATATCTGGTGAAACTCCGCAGGATAAATTTTCATCAGCAAGGCGGAGAAGGGAGGCGATGCGGTGGCATCGCCTTCCGCCGACAACGCAGTCTGATGGAAATTTAGGCAGGGAGGTTTGCCTGAATATAATCCGGACAGTACACTAATTGCTTGCGATTTATTAAAAATAGATAAAATATTCTGTTTCTATTTATTAATTTTTCCGATATTGACAAAAGATTATGAAAGATAAATCATTTCTCCTCTTGTCATCTAGTTTTGAATACTATATAATGTAATTTGAGGTGACAATACTATGAAAACGAATGAAGAACGACTCTATGAGCTCCTTTCCCATCTTGACGGCTTAACCTATATTAAACCAGAAGAAATCCCTAATATTCCGCTATATATGGATCAGGTAACCACTTTTATGGAGGAACACCTAAACCGTTCCAAACGCTATCCGGAAGATAAAGTTCTCACTAAAACTATGATCAATAACTATGCCAAAAATAATCTGCTGCCTGCTCCTGTAAAGAAAAAGTATTCCAAGGAACATATGTTAATGCTGATTTTTATTTATTATTACAAAAATGTTCTTTCCTTCCATGATATTCAGCAGATTTTTAAGCCAATTACCAATAAACATTTTACAACCGCAGAATCCGGCCGCCAGACAGCCGGAAGGGCTGGAACAGGTGCGGCCGGAACGGAGCATTCCAAAAATTCCTTAGAAAGCATCTATCAGGAAGTATTTTCCCTGATGGATTCTCACATCGAAATGCTGAAACAAGATGTTTCCTCCAAATTTCAGATTTCCAAAAGCACCTTTTTGGATGCAGATGACAATGAACAGGAATCTCTGCAGCTTTTCTCCTTTATCTGCCAATTGTCGTTTGACGTCTATTTAAAGAAACAAATGATTGAATCTTTAGTAGATCAGCTTTCTATGGAAGAAGAACCCTCTTTAGCGGCAGAAAAGCGGAAGCGTGGAAAAGAGGAGCACTAGAGTTCTGACACATTTACTTTCAGCTAAATGACGCAGAATGAATGTTCAGTCTGCAAGGCGGCGGAGGGAGGCGATGCGGTGGCATCGCTGACCGACAACA
>JAAWIS010000111.1 GCA_022796475.1 Lachnospiraceae bacterium
CTGAGAGGAAGGTAGACCTTCGACCCTTACACCTGATGCGGATAATGCCGCCGGAGGAAGTTGCAGAGGAACATGTACTTTTTCAGGGAGTATCCTATTGGGGTGCCCCCTGTTTTTACTTTATAGGATTAGGGTGTCAAAAGGGTGCGGCGCACCGGTGGCACCACTCTCCATGCTCAATAAAAATAATGCAAAGGAGACTTGAACATGAAAACAGCATTATCAATCGCTGGAACCGACCCCAGCGGAGGCGCCGGGATTCAGGCCGATCTGAAAACGATGACCATGAACGGTGTTTTTGCCATGAGCGCCATCACAGCGCTGGTGGCCCAGAATACTACCGGTGTGAAGGAGATTGTGGAGATGACTCCCGCTTTTTTGGGAGCGCAGATCGACGTGGTATTTGAGGACATTCCGCCAGATGCTGTAAAGATCGGTATGGTGGCCTCCCGCGGGCTGATAGAGAAAATTGCTGAACGCCTAACGTTCTACCAGGCAAAGAACATCGTAGTGGACCCGGTGATGGTTTCCACCAGCGGCCACCGGCTGATCTCTGAGGAGGCGGTAGACACGCTGAAAAGCTGTCTGCTCCCTCTGGCGGCGGTGGTCACACCAAACATACCGGAGGCGGAAATCCTCTCCAGTATGACCATCCGCAGTAAAGCGGACATCCAGGCCGCCGCAAAGCAGATCAGCGACGCTTACAGATGCGCCGTCCTCCTCAAAGGCGGGCATAATATTAACGATGCCAACGACTTTCTCTATGCGGACGGCGTGGGGACTTGGTTCTATGGAACCCGTATCCACAATCCCAACACCCACGGCACTGGCTGTACCCTGTCCAGCGCCATTGCCGCCAATCTGGCTAAAAGCTTTGACCTGCCTACTTCCATCCAGCGGTCAAAGGACTACCTTTCCGGTGCGCTGGGAGCTATGCTGGATCTGGGGAAAGGCCGGGGCCCCATGCAGCATAATTTCCATCTGACCGGCGAATTTGCAAAGGAGGCGGGGTGATGAAACCACCAAGGAGCTTTTATCTGCGTCTAAGGAAATTTGGGACGCTTACAACGAACACCCCTTTGTGCCAGGTATTCAGGACAGCACCTTGGAGCAGGAAATCAGATCCAACATCTCATAAACATTTTCATCTCCTGTTCCCGGTATGAACTAGTGTTCTGTCAGGAAAATATTCGGCGGAATTTTACCATATATGAACCAGACAGAACACTAGTACTACAGCGAACTTTTGGTGGCCTAAAATATGAATAAATAAATGGAAGCTATCATATGAAACGCAAAAATTAATGCCATGCTGGGCACACAGCAAACAAGCATTCACACAGCAAAAAGGCATCCACACCTTTTGCCTGTGTGAATGCCTTTTTTATTCGGTCTGTCAAATCTTTTTACGAATTCAACTTTTCAATTACTGAACCCATGCTCCGTCTGCATTTACAAAGTATCCGTCTACATAAGTATTGGATGCCATAGCGCCCTTAGTTCCGTCAGATACCGGATTTAAGTAATACCATACTCCATTAATCTGCTGCCAGCCTGTTACCATAGCGCCGCCTGCGCCTAAGTAGAACCAGGCATTATAGGTAGTATCCAGGCGCCATCCCGTTACCATAACGCCTTCATTCGCTCCTTTTTCCGGAGTCATAAAATACCACTGTCCATTTACCTGATACCAGCCTGTTACCATGTTGCCCTGAGCGTCAAAATAATACCACTTGCCGTTGATAAAGCCCCAGGTATTCACAGCATACTCGCCGGAATCTTTTAAGAACTTCCAGCCGTCGCCATTTGCAATCCACTTTCCATGCATGGTATAATCTTTCGCTGCTGAGCTGGAGCCGCCGCTGCTTCCGCTTCCGCTGCTTCCGCCGCTGCTGCCTGGCTTGCTTGGATTGGTTGGCTTGGACGGCTCATCCTCATCATCGTCTAAACCTAACAGTTCCGGTGCATATACGGTGCCGTCTTCTTTTTCGAATAAATCGTATACCGAGTAATATTCTTCATCTTCATAATCGCTTACCAGCTTCTGATCATCAGATGTGAAAGGCTTGCCGTCACAGCTCTGCCAGCCCTTAAAGGTATAGCCGTACATCTGGGGTTCGCCATCATACAAATCTTCTTCAGCCGGCTGGGCAATGTCCCATGTAAGCTCATCTTTGTAGGAAACTCTTTTCCATCCCAAAGATCCATAACTAGAGTAGGTATCCCCTATCTTGATAAACCCATGGTAATAGGTGACATTTGCTCCTACTTGTATCTGTAAGCAATAGGGCGTGGGGGATCCAGAATTCGTTATATATGCATAATCATCTGTTTTTCCGTCAGCCCCTTCATAGGTGATAACAACCGGATAGGAGTAGTAACCCTTTTTCAGCGGAGCCTTGCTGGTTAAGGTATTGGTTTCCGGATCAAAGTCAAACTGATCCAGCCAATAAGCGTACCGTTCAAACCCTTTCGCCATTAATTCTTCCTTATCAGCAGGACGAAGGCTCCATTTATCTTCCGGAACGGTTTCTCTTTTTCCAGTTTCTTCATTATATCTGCGGAGTTTTACCACTTTGCCTGTGTAGTCCAGATTTTCTTCTGTTACACTATAAGGCTCTAAAACAAAGCTAAATTCACGGTGCCCAGACTCATATTCTTCTTTGTCTTCCTTAAAAGTTGCCACAATCTCGCTGTCTTCTGTAATCATGCAGCCATTCTTCCACTCTATGGGTTTGCTTCCCTCTGCCTTTGGAACAACAGAAATCGATTCCTTTACCCACGGACCGTATCCTAAAGCATGTACATAAAGAGGCTGATCCTCTGCCGGGATTGTTACTTCCTCGCCGATAGGCAGGTATTTTCTTCCTTCAGCCGTATTAGTCCATGCTGTTATATAACCATGCTCTACATTCTTAATGGTTACTTTCACATCCTTGAGAGCATTGGGATCCTGTGGGGCAGTCTTTGCAAGGTAGAATGGGCTGAAGCCATTTTTCACAACAAAGGTCATGTAGTGTAATCCATCATCAAAGGTTACCGGAAGAATTTCTGTTCTGCCGTCCCCTTTAAAATGAAACGCGCTTATATCATAATCTTTTCCAATCCCATCCCCTTCTTTTATGTTCAGCTCTTTTGGAACCGGGAATGTAATGGTTACTTCCTGTCCCTTCTTATATCCTTCCACGTTAATTTCTAACTTAACGATTTCATCTTGAGAGCTGATTAACTGAAGCGCTTCCCTGCCAAGGGTTTCTTCTAACCTTGTCAGGCATTCTGCATCCGTTTCTGTATCGTTTGCAATATCCTTCAAGATAAACTGCTGTCCTGCTTCCAAACCGGAAACAATTGACTCTTCAATAATGTTTGACTCATGAATCGGAGCCTTTACATCGGAAGACTGCCATTTTGCAGTTAATTTTGCGTTGTTATAAATCTGGGTTTTGTCTGTGATATATGTATTATCCTCACTATACCAGCCGGTAAAATCAAAACCTTCCTGCTGTACCTTTCCCCAATCATTCCCATTTTCAAATTCCGCTGACCATTCCAGGTTAATGAAAGAATTGCCTTCATCATCCATATACTGGGAATCTTTGCCCCGTTCTACAATATAGGTTCTCTCGATCTTGCTACTTGGATCTGCATTGCTATCTGTAGCCACAAAAGCGCTTGACTTTGATGCTATGGACTTTGATGCAATATCCTTATTCCAGGTTCCCCCTTCCCCGCCCAAAAAAGTTACTTTTACTGCAGCTTCTTTGGACGGGGATCCAACTGGCGCTGCTGCCGCTGACAACACATTCGTCGCTGACATAGCGATAATCAATGCGGCCGCCACTTTCTGTTTGAGTTTCTTCACACTCATAACAATGTTACCTCCTTAAAATTTTT
This sequence comes from Lachnospiraceae bacterium, assembly GCA_022796475.1. GTDB lineage: Bacteria > Bacillota > Clostridia > Lachnospirales > Lachnospiraceae > Caccovicinus. The sequence goes on from JAAWIS010000111.1 coordinate 3,895, forward strand.
TAATTTCGTAATTTTTAAATCTTCTTACGAAATCATTAACATTATACCCCCCCGAGGTAAAAGCGCAACTCTTTTTTGACAAATACAGAAAAATATAGAAAAACCTGTGTATAAAATGAATCTTCTTTCAATATAATTATATCTTGTGTATTAAAATTAATTTTATCTGCACCATTTACCTTAAAAAAATACCCTTTGATTTTTTATTAAATGCCTTTTGAAAGCTTCTATAAACCTCTTTTCCCCACAAAAATACCCCCCGTGAATCAGGTACACCCTTTGTTCACGGAGGGTATGTAAGCTTAAGGAAAACGCCTACTCTTCTTCTTTCGCTCTTGCTTCTACTTCTTTCTTCTGTACATCGCCGGGAGCCTGCTCATAACGGGCAAACTCATACTCATAAAGGCCGATGCCGCCGGTCATCGAACGGAGGTCTGTGTTATATCCGAAAAGCTCTGACATGGGGATATCTGCCTCGATAATCTGTTTGCCGTGATGGTCGGAATTCATTCCCAGCACACGGCCCCTTCTGCGGTTCAAATCTCCCATAACGTCGCCGGTAAACTTGTCCGGAACCGTAACTTTTAAGGAAGCGATGGGTTCCAGAAGAACTGGACCTGCATCCATGAAACCTTTCTTAAAAGCTAAGATGGTAGCCATCTTAAAAGCCATTTCGGAAGAATCTACCGGATGATAGGAACCGTCCAGAAGGGTTGCTTTCAAACCTACTACCGGATATCCGGCCAAAGGTCCTTTTAAAACACAATCCTGAAGCCCTTTTTCCACTGCCGGGAAATAATTCTTCGGAACGGAACCGCCGAATACTTTCTCCTCGAAAATATATGGGGTTTCCAGATCGCCGGAAGGTTCAAATTCCATAATAACATCGCCGTACTGGCCATGGCCGCCGGACTGTTTCTTGTGTTTGCCCTGAACCTTAACTTTCTTCTTTAAGGTTTCACGGAAAGCAAATTTAGGCTTATCTAAGGCAATATCCACTTTATAGCGGGTCTGCAGCTTGCTTACTACCACGTCTAACTGCTGATCGCCAATGGCATATATCAGAGCCTGGCGGTTTTCTGCATCATTTACCACCTTTAAGGTTAAATCTTCTTCCATCAGCTTGGCCAATGCAGAGGAAATTTTATCGTCGTCACCTTTATTAACAGCTTTATATGCCATATAGGTGTATGGGGTGGAAATCTGGGGCTTATGATATACGATAGGAGCCGTGCGCACTGCCATAGTATCTCCGGTCTGAGTCACATTCAGCTTCGCAACTGCACCAATATCTCCTGCTTTCAGTTCCGGAACATCTATCTGATCTTTTCCCCGCAACAGGTATATCTTTCCAATCTTTTCCTCAGCGTCTTTATTTACATTATAAACAACGGAATCCGGCTTTAAGGTTCCGGTGCATACCTTTATCAGGGAATACTTTCCGATAAAGGGATCTGCAATGGTCTTAAATACTCTTGCAGACAAGGATACGTTATCATTATATTTTGCAGTAAAGCGCTCCCCGGTAGATACATCTACACCTACGCACTCATACTTATCCGGCGATGGAAAATATTTATCGATTGCCTGTAAAAGAACCCGGAATCCCTGGCAGTTAATGCCGGAACCCATCATAACCGGAACGATGCTTCCGTCAATTACAAAGGTACGCAACGCGTTTGAAATTTCCTCCTGAGTGAATTCCTCACCTGAGAAATAACGCTCCATATATTCTTCACTGGTTTCCGCAACCGCTTCCATCAGCGCTTCCCTTGCGATCCCTAAATTCTTCTGCACATATTCCGGAATCTCGCACTCTTCATAGTCGCTTAAGTTGGTAAAACGGCGGCCTGCCATCTTTACTACGTTTACGAAACCAACAAATTTTTCATTTTCACGGATCGGAAGCTGGAAAGGGGCAATCTTACGTCCGAAACGGGTTTCTAATTTCAGCACCAGCTCACGATAACTTGCATGATCATCATCCATATTCGTAACAAAAATAATCCGCGGCAGGTTAAATTTCTCACACAATTCCCATGCTTTTTCAGTTCCTACTTCAATTCCTGCCTTACAATTTACAACAATAACAGCAGCGTCCGCTACGCTGACTGCCTCTTCTACCTCTCCTACGAAATCAAAAAATCCGGGAGTATCCAACAAATTAATCTTAATCGGGCCGTCTTCACCTTTATATTCCAGAGGAATTAATGAGGTAGAGATGGAGAACTGCCGTTTAATCTCTTCCTTATCATAATCGCTGATGGTATTTCCATCAGTTACCTTTCCCATTCTCTTAGTAACTCCGGTAAGCAATGCCATAGCTTCTGCAACTGTTGTTTTACCTGCACCGCCGTGTCCAAGTAATACAACGTTACGGATTTGACTGGTTCCATAAACGTTCATATACATTCCTCCTGTAACATCATTATAGTCCATGAAGCTATTGTACTAAAAAACCAGAAATTTTACAAGTGAATTTGCATAATTTATACAAATTGTTTTTCTATTGTGTTACTGTTCACAGGTATCCTGTGAACAGTAACTTTCTATTTTCCGGATGAAATTGCCGGAATCTGACTGCCTTTTCAAACAGACCGCTATTTCAACAATTCAACGCGTAAAAGTGTTGACATTTCTCCGGCTCTATTTTACAATGTAGTGAGCGAAACGGAAACTTGATGAAAGCAGAGGAATGTAAGATGATTATTATAATGAAGCCAAATGCTTCTGCCAAAGCAATCGAACAGGTATCCTGCCTTGTAAAGTCCAAAGGGCTCCAGGTGCACCTGTCTGCTGGCGATGAAGTTACGATTGTAGGAGTTGTGGGAGATAAATCAAAACTCCGGGGAATCAATATCGAGATGTCAGAAGGGGTGGACAAAGTTGTCCAGGTAACCGAATCTTATAAATTAGTGAACAAAAAATTCCATCCGGAAGATTCCAGAATTCCGGTAAAGAATATTTTTATCGGACCGGATACCTTTACCGTTATGGCAGGGCCATGTGCCATAGAAAACCGCGATCAGCTTCTTTTGTGTGCAGAAGAAGTCAAAAAAGCCGGCGCATCTATTCTTCGGGGAGGAGCCTTTAAACCGAGAACCTCGCCTTACTCGTTTCAGGGTCTGGAAGAAGAAGGGCTGCAGTATATGGAAGAAGCCGGCCGCACAACGGGGCTTGCCACCATATGTGAAGTTACCAGCCTGAAAGCCTTATCCACGGCAGTAAAATATGTGGACATGCTTCAGATCGGCGCCCGAAATATGCAGAATTTTGAGCTGCTGAAAGAAGTAGGCCGCTCTGGTCTTCCGGTTATGTTAAAACGAGGCCTGGCCGCTACTGTGGACGAGTGGTTAAATGCGGCTGAATATATTATTTCTGAGGGAAATCCGAATATTGTCCTCTGTGAGCGGGGAATCCGTACCTACGAAACTTCTACCAGAAATACCTTGGATTTAAGCGCTGTCCCGGTTATCCGCCAAAAGAGCCATCTGCCGATTATTGTAGATCCAAGCCATGCAGCCGGAGTTCGGGCTTATGTGGAGCCTTTATCAAAGGCAGCAGCAGCAGCAGGGGCCGACGGGCTTATGATTGAAGTTCACCCCTGCCCTTCCTGTGCCCTTTCCGACGGCCCCCAGTCCCTCACCTTTGAACAATTCCGCCAATTAATGGCTGTTCTTCGCCCTTATGCTCAATTAGAAGGACGGCAGCTTTAAGAGAAAGGAACCGCTATGAAGGAACAAACCATCGGCTTTATCGGATTTGGATTAATTGGAGGTTCCATTGCCAAGGGGCTGAAACGTTTTTGCCCGGATATTACCATTATGGCTTATATGCGTACACGCCAAAAATTAGAGCAGGCAAAAAAAGACGGAATCGTGGATATTATTTTAGAAGGCATCGGAGAGCCTCTTAAAACGTGTGATGTTATTTTTTTATGTACTCCTGTAGAATATAACGCCCAATACCTTTCTGCAATCCGTCCATATTTAAAAGAAGGGGCTTTTATTACGGATGTGGGAAGTACGAAAACCAGCATTCACAGAGAAGTAGAACGACTGGGGCTGGAGGATTCTTTTGTAGGCGGTCATCCAATGGCTGGCTCAGAAAAAACCGGATATGAAAGCTCCACAGATCATCTGCTGGAAAATGCCTTTTACATCATTACCCCTGCCTGCCGAAAATCCCCGGATTCCGTAAGAAGCCAGGAATTAAGCAGGCGCCTTACCGATATCGCCAAAGCTATAGGGGCTATCCCCCTGATCCTGGACTATGAAGAACACGATCATGTGGTAGCTGCCATCAGCCATCTGCCCCATATCGTGGCATCCAGCCTGGTAAACCTGGTGCGTGATTCGGATAATGATGCCGGAACCATGAAGCAGGTTGCCGCCGGAGGCTTTAAAGATATTACCCGGATTGCTTCCTCTTCTCCGGAAATGTGGGAACAGATCTGTATTGCCAATAGTGGCCCGATTGCCCGAATTTTAGAACAGTATATCGCCTCTCTGTCAGAAATCCTGCATCAGGTAAAATCAGCCAGTCAGACAAATCTCCATGAGTTGTTTGCCTCCTCCAGGGAGTACCGGAATTCTATTACAGACCGGGCAAAAGGTGCCTTAGAACCGGAATACTCATTTTCCGTTGATATTGTTGACGAGCCGGGAGCCATTTCCACCCTTTCTGTTATTCTGGCTGCAAAAGGAATCAGCATGAAAAATATCGGGATTAATAACAGCCGGGAACGGGGCGAAGGAGCTCTGCGTATTACCTTTTATGAAAAAGATGCTATGGATGCTGCCAGGATGCAGTTGGAAAAGTATCACTATGAAATTATGTAGGAAGCAGGAGTCGTTATGAAAATTGCAAAAGTTCCCTGCCTGAAAGGGGAAATTACCATACCGGGAGATAAATCCATCTCCCACCGGAGCATTATGTTAGGCTCCATTGCAAAAGGAACTACGGAAATCACAGGATTTCTTCCGGGCGCTGACTGCCTTTCCACCATTTCCTGCTTTAACAGCATGGGAATAGAAATCCAATGGGAAGGAAGTCATGTGCTGGTTCATGGAAAAGGCCTCCGGGGCTTAAAGGCACCCAAAACTATTTTGGACTGCGGAAACAGCGGAACTACTACCCGCCTGATTTCCGGCATTTTAGCTCCTCAAAATTTTAATGTGACCTTAACCGGGGATGCTTCTATCAAAAAACGCCCTATGAAGCGGATTATGGAACCCTTATCCCAGATGGGGGCCAAAATAAAAAGTTTGGAAACAAATGGATGCGCTCCTTTTGAAATCTGCGGTTCTCCTCTCCATGGGATCCACTATCAGTCGCCAGTTGCTTCCGCCCAGGTGAAATCTGCAATTCTTCTGGCAGGCTTATATGCAGAAGGAGAAACCAGGGTAACGGAACCTTATTTGTCCAGAAACCATTCAGAAGTGATGTTAAAGCAGTTTGGCGCTCAGGTGCAAACGGAAGGAACTACTGCCTCTATTGTCCCTGCCAGTGAATTATATGGATGCAAAGTAGATGTTCCAGGGGATATTTCTTCTGCCGCTTTCTTCCTGGCCGCCGGGCTTATGGTTCCCGGTTCCGAGATTTTAATCAAACATGTGGGAATAAACCCGACCCGTGACGGCATCATTAAAATCTGCCAGGCCATGGGAGGCAATATTACACTGCTGAATTCTTCTGATTCCGGCGAACCTGTTGCAGATCTTCTGGTACGCTGCTCAAATCTTCACGGTACGGAAATTGGAGGGGAAGTGATTCCCTCCTTAATTGACGAGCTTCCCATGCTGGCAGCTATGGCCTGTTTTGCTGAAGGAAAAACAGTGATCCGTGATGCCGCCGAGTTAAAGGTAAAAGAATCCAACCGGATTCACGCTATGGTTTTGGGTCTGACTGCTATGGGAGCCGATGTGAGAGAAACAGACGACGGCATGGTAATCAATGGCGGAAAACCACTCCACGGCGCAGTTATTGACAGCTTCTTAGACCATCGGATTGCCATGACATTTGCCGTGACCGGTCTTTGTGCGGAAGGGGAAACCACCATCTTAGGAGCAGATTGTGTCAATATTTCCTATCCTGGATTTTATTCGGATCTAATGGGGCTGGCAGAGCAATAACCGATTAAACACCTATGCGAAAGCTCATTTTGTTATAGATAACGTTGATGATTGCAGCCTGATGGCAAAATTGATATCTGCTACCTATAATGAACTACCTGCTCCAGCACCTAAAAAGAAGAAAAATAACCTTCAGCAGCAAAAAAATAAAGCCTCTGAGGCTAAAAAAAGCGGCGGAAGCTCTGAATCATGATATGCTGCCCTTAAGCAAATCAGGGGTATAAAACTGTTATCCCCTGATTTTACTAAGAGTACCTCTTAAGCAGACAATGGAACGAACCAAAATCTGCTTAGGAGGTATTTTTATGGCTGAGTTACCATTTGC